>PBMJ01000001.1 GCA_002722525.1 Acidimicrobiaceae bacterium
AAAATGAGGTTAACTTTTCTTCCGTAGGTCTCGTAGTACGTTTCGTAGTATTCCAGCATCTTACGAAGGCTTTCTTCAGCGTCAGCGTTGGAATCATCGTTGGCGATAGGGCCGGTGATGTACTGCAAGATAAAGTCGTTTTCCATCCACCTCCAATAGACGATGTTAATGGCGTCTTCAGTTACGCCTCGTTCCGTTGCTCCCCCGTTGTCTCCTTCAAATGGGGCAAAACATGCTGGGGGAATCGAGGTGGGAAGTTTTAGCAGGCCGGTTTCTTCGTCGCAACGCTCTCCCCATTCGATGTCGTCGGCTATGCAACGTGTTACTGCTTCTTCGTAGAACATTACTTCAGGAAGTAGATCATCTCTTGCGTCTGCAGCTGTTGGACAGTCTTCAGTGGCTGGAGCTTCCTCTTCTGCTGATTCGGTTTCAGCGCTTTCGCTTTCTGAAGTCGATGCTTCAGTTTCTGCACCCTCTTCTGCTGTTTCGGTTGAATCAGCTGATGATGAGCTGGCATTATTCGCGGTATCGTCGTTTCCGCCGCCACCGGATGCGACAATAATTATCACTACTACGGCAGCAACGACAATAAGCCCTAATGGCCCCCATTTTTTCAGTGCAGACGCCCCTGAATTTTCTACTTCACCTTGTGCAGATTCCATGAATTCCCCCTCATAGTTCTGAAATGGACATTAGTACGAATTCTGCTTCAAGCAAACTAGATGTTTCCGCTTCTTTGGATTGTTTCTTTTGATGTCCCTAAATACGAAGAGATCACGAGCGGGTCGTTAAGAACTTCATCAGGGGTTCCCCGAGCGATTACTGATCCCTGCTCCAGGGCGATAAATCGGTCTGATACTTCTGAAAGTAGCCCTATGTCATGTTCTATGACCACGAGAGATGACCCCATTTCTTCTCGAATGCGGTGGAGAACGGGCACCAGTTGTTCAGCTTCTTTCTGAGCGATACCGCTGGATGGTTCATCGAGGAGAACGACAAGAGGGCGATGGGCGATTACACATGCTAGGTCAACCATCCGCCGGGTTCCTGTGGACAGCTCGCCGACGAATTTGTTCTCGTAAGCGCCGAGCCCCATAACTTCTATGAGTTCAGCGACTTGGCTGACAACCCGTTTTTCGCTTTCATATGATCGTGGTAGGTGAAGGCCAGCGGAGATGGGACCTTTGGACGCGGTGAAGCGTTCGAGGGCGACTGCGATTGCTTCGCCAACAGTCAGCGATGGGAAGAGCCTTGCGTCTTGAAAAGATCGGCCGAGTCCGAAGCGTGCCCGGTCTGCTGGGCTGGATTCAGTGATGTCTCGATTTGCTAAGTGAATCGAACCGCTGTCTTGTGGGACGAATCCGCTCAGTAGGTCAAATAGGGTTGTTTTTCCTGCTCCGTTGGGCCCCATGATTCCTACGATTTCTTTTTCTTTTACGTTGAAAGAAACGGACGCTACTGCTTGGATTCCTCCGAAGCGGCGGGTGAGTTCTTTTGCTTTAAGGGTTATTTCACTAGCTGGCCCTGAAGTATGCGCGATTTGAATTGGGGCGGTTTCTACTTTACTTAGGAAAACAGATCGAAGAAGATCTGGCCTTTCAAGGAGGTCTTTTGTCGCTCCACTAAATCGGATTTTTCCTTTTTCCATGAAGTACGCCCGTTCAGCGATAGTTAATGCGAGATTGACGGATTGTTCAACAATAATGACCGCTGTTCCGCTCGCGGCTATTTGCTTGATGACCGGAAGGATTCGTTCAACTACGGCTGGTGCTAAGCCAAGTGATAGCTCATCTATCATCAGGACTTTGGGTGCAGTATGGAGTGCCATTGCCAGCCCAAGCATTTGCTGCTGGCCGCCTGACAGGTTCGCTGCAGGCTCATTCCAGCGTTCTAAGATCTCTGGGAAGAGTTGGAGCGATTCTTTAGCTTCGGGAGATTCTGACTGTTTCTCTTGTGTTGCGAGCCATTGAGATGCTTCAATATTTTCTCTGACGGTAAGGCTTGGGAAGATTGCATGTCCTCCTGGAAGTTGCGCTATACCGAGGGCGGCTATTTCGTTTGGCGGGGCGTGGGTTATATCTCGGCCGTCGAGAACTATAGCTCCCCGGTCGGCTTCAGCTACTCCAGATATTGCTTTTAACAGCGTAGACTTTCCAGCTCCGTTCGTTCCAAGTAGCGCAACGATTTCTCCTGCCGCGACGTCGATATCCACACCGAAGAGGACTTGGACTTTGTCATAGCTAACCTGCACGCCTCGTGTGAGCAGAAGTTTTGCTTCTCCTCGTTTACGTGCGAGGGCGGCTTCACTTCGGGCTCGTGCTGAAGCTTGGACTTGTTCGATGTCTCTTCTGATTCCGTTCGCAGCTGAGCTAATAATGAACATTCCGACTAGCAGTATGGGTGTCATGACGAGCATTCCGACTCGAATTCCCCATTTGTCACCAACCCACCCGACGAGAGGTAGAGCGAAAAGACCCGGCAAGGCCCAGAGTGCCCCCATGCTAAATCCCATGGCTCGAGCGCGCGGCGGAATTGCTAGGGAAAGGGCTGCGATAAGTCCAGGTCCGAGAATAGCGAATGAAAAGTAGATGAGGGCGCTAAAACCTACTGCCATCCATACTGTTGGGGATAGTGCAAAGCCGACAACAAAAAGCGACCCGACGAACGCTGCAACAGCGAGAAGTCGAAGTATAAGTGCCGGATCGCGAGACACGAGTTTAACTCCGAGGCCAGCTCCAACGATAAGGCCTAAGAGTTGAGCTGGTTCCACTCCGGCGGCGATGAACCCTCGGGCTCGTTCGTCTAGGCCGAAAACGTCTTCGTAGAAAAGTGCTGCGAGGACTCCAAATCCTATGATTGATGTGGCGAGGAATGGCATAGCCATGAAAATGCGGCGAAGCGTCTCTACCTTCCAACACAGCCGCCATGCTTCTGTCATGGAGGGCGGCTCCTCAGCGAGCAGCGCCGCCTCTTTATCAGCACCTGCTGCCTCCCGTTCAAATCGACCTCGGACAGGCTCTTTTAGCCGTAAAGCAAGGAATGCTAAGACGACACTAGGTACAGCAAAGATAAAAAACGGTACTCTCCAGCTGAAATAGAAGCCTAAAAGTCCGGCGAATATAGCACCAAGGATAATGCCAAATGAGTTCCCAGCTCGATGAAAAGAATAAACTGCGGGGCGCTGCTGAGGCGGATACCAGTCAGCTAAAAGTGAATTGTGGGTGGGGTCGATAACCCCCTTTCCGACTGCTGAACCGGAACGCATAAACCCTAGGAACACGATAGATGAAGCGAAGCCGGTCATGAAGGAAAAAACTGCCCAAGTGATAGCGCCGATAATTGCAAGATGAACTCTATTCATCTTGTCGGCAAGCCCTGCAATCGGAATTTGTAGCGCTAAAGCGAAGGCGACAACGACTCCTGATAGTGTCAGTAATCCTTGAAAGCCAAGTCCAAATTCGTCTCGGATCTCGGGAGCTAAGATCGCGAATGCTGTTCTGTCGAGTTCGTCAACTGCATTGAGGCCGAAGAGGATAAGCATTGGATAGACCGGCCCTGACCCGACAACGCGGGTAAATCTAGCTTTCATCATCGCCTCTTTCCGTATCTGGAGGTGCGTCTGGTATCTGGTCATCGGCAATCAAACTAGGAACTTTTATGTCTTTTTTTAGCGCGAATTGTGTCAGCAGCCAGTCGCGGAACTGGTATAGAAGTGAGCTTACGCCACCTGGCGCTATTAGTAAGACAGTAAGCACACCAAAGCCCGTTGCGAAGATGCTCCAATCGCCGCGAAGCCACCAAATTGTTCCAAAGAGAAACAATGAACCGAGTAAGGCACCCATCGTGGAACCAATTCCGCCAACAATCGCCGCGATAAAGATCCTAACGGAATTACCTAACCCTCGTGAATCGGTCATACCTGCAAATGATTGCTGGTGGACAACATATAGAGCTCCAGCGCACCCTGCGAAAAAGCCAGCGACGGAAAACGCCGTTAATTTCGCTTTGATGACGCTCACTCCATATGCTTCGACTCCTTGTTCGTTATCTCGAAGGGCGATGAGTACTCGACCGGTTCGGCTTTGTCGTAAGCCATGGACAATTACGAGTGTGAGGAAGAGTGAGATTACTGTAACAAAATAGATTCCTCTGCTTGATGTGTAATCTATTCGCCCTAATATTGGGAGCCGATCTACTCGGTCTGAATTTGCTGGGAGCCAGTCAAAGAACCGTCCGTTGAGGAAGTAGCTCATCATTGCTAATTCAAATGCGAAGGTGGTAACTGCAAGGAAAAGTCCTCGAATGCGAAGTGCTGGTAGTCCAACTAGCAGCGATAATGTTGCGCCGAAGGCTCCAGCGAGAAGCACGGCGGGGATGAGATCTAAATTCCATTCGAGGATCATTTTGGCTGCAAGCGCCGCACCGGCGGCAAAGAATGCCATTTGGCCGAGCGAGATCTGGCCGCTCCATCCAGTAAGGATAACGAGAGAAATCATGACGATTGCGTAGACGAAAAGCGAAGAGACTCGCAAAACGGTCACTATCCCAAACCATTGGGGAATCATAAACAGGAATCCTGCAAAAAGCAGTACGATAATCACTTTGCCTATTTTGATTTCCTTCAGCTGCTTTAGTTCAGGCGGGATTGGTCGTGTTTCGCCCATCGATAGGGTTTCTCGTAAGCTATCGAAACGGGAGTAGCTCTGCCGGCGGGCCACTAAAGCCAAAAGGATAATGGCTGCGCAGACAGCAGCCATTAGAGCATTGCCTCTCATTGGACTATCGGTGTTCCACACTATGCCTTGCTGGAGAATGCCGAGCACGATTGAGGTTGCTAGAACGGTTTTTAGATCAGTTAGTTTCCCCACGACAGCGGCTGTTAACGCTCGAAGGAAAAAGAGGACGCCGAGTTGACCTCCCACAGGTAGGCCGAAAATACTTGATCTGAGGAAGAGCGCTAGGAAGGCGAGAACCGCTGCGAGGCACCAGACATAACTTTGGATCCTCCGCACCGGTATCCCCAACATTCCTGCCCGATCGAAGTCCTCAGCGATTGCCCGAACTCCTATACCGATACGGGTGCGGTGAAGGAGATACCCGACCAGCATCAAAACGAGTGGGATGACGATCATGACGATGACGTGGTTATCGTTAAATCGGAATTTATCAAAGTCGAATTGGATGTTCAGTGGGGAATCGATTCGCTGGGATGTCAC
The DNA here is from genome assembly GCA_002722525.1 of Acidimicrobiaceae bacterium. Lineage (GTDB taxonomy): Bacteria > Actinomycetota > Acidimicrobiia > Acidimicrobiales > UBA8592 > UBA8592. The sequence continues at coordinate 5,217 of PBMJ01000001.1, forward strand.
TGCGCTGTCCCACCAGTCCGGCATAAGCAGAGCGCAAAGTACCAATACTTGGGCTAGACCCAACGTAGCGACAGTCAAGATAAGTCTTGGGCTTCGAGAAAATCGGCGGATAACTAAAAACTCTGAGCTAACACCAAGAACTGCGGCTCCGACGAGCCCAATAGCGAAAGCAGCAAGGTATGGGAAGTTTGATTCCACGATCAGCATGACGCTTAGAACAGTCGGCAGAAGCCCGAGTTCGGCTTGCGCGAAATTCAGCACCCTATTTGACCTGTAGATGAGAACTATGCCTATGGCGACCAAGCTGGTAACGAGACCTAAAATTATGCCCTGAAGGACAGCGCCATATGGGGTGCGCCAGAATATTTGCTGAATCACAAGGAGAACGATGGGGGGAATCAACCAGGACACAGAGTCGCTAGTGAAAGCCTTGTCAGTCTGGTTGCCTATCATGTCCCCCCCTCTCAATACTGTCGGCGCTAATAGCGCCACTTTCAAGTTCCTGTCCCGTTACCCTTTTTAATTCTTGTTTTTCTCTTGAAGGTATTTTTGTGCCGCTTGTCGTGCTTCAGCGTCATGGCCGGCTGCTGTAATCAATATTTCGCCAACCCACTCATTATGTGTCGACGCCAGATCCTCTGCGGCGCTTCGAACTTGCTGTTTTGTTATTTGGATGACCGATTGGGGACGTTGTTTAACAGCTGTTGCTAGATCAATAGCTTCTTGTTTCATCTCTGATAGGTCAACCACACGATTTATGAAGCCTATAGATTGTGCTTCTTCAGCTGTAAAAGGCCTGCACGTCATGACAAGTTCTCTAGTCATCGCAGGGCCGATTTCCCGGACGAGACGGGGAATTCCGCCCCATGCCAAAGGAATACCGAGATCAACCTCCGGAATAGAAAAAATTGTATTNGTTNCTGCAACCCGAAGGTCACATGCCGNAACGAGGACAACTCCNCCACCTACGCAGTGACCATGGACGGCTGCAACNGCTANTGCNTTCATNTTNTCTATGGCGTCAGCCATTTGTTTCCCNAGAGCNGCGCCGTTTCTTCCATCTTGATTTGGGTTNTTGAATTCACGAAGGTCAAACCCAGCTGANAANACGCGCCCGTTNCCNCTGACAATGACGACGGGTACATCGTGCGCATCGAACCATGCTGTGGCATCGATGATTTCTTGGAGCGCGTTGGTTCCCAAGGGATTTAATTTGTCCGGCTGGTTAAGGGTTAACTTCCCGATGCCCTCTTCTATCTCAGCCGTAAGTGTTTCAAATGCCATTCGCCTATGTTGTCACAGAGAAGCCCTATATACCTAGTGGACTTCGAACTTAAGGGCCTACAGGTCGGCCATTTGCTGGCCGGTCAAACGACCCGCCGCGATACCGGACAGTTTGCATTGGCATAGGGACAGCATCAATGACTTGAGTGCCGTTATGGACGCATACGCGTTCTATGATTTTCCATTCTCCGTCACGCTTCTCATAGCGGTCTAAGTACCGCCCGTACCATGTATCAACCTCTCCAGTATCTTTCCTACATAGGTGGGAAATGTTATAAATTTCTCCCCGTGCGTGAACGCCATCATCGTCGAGTTCGATCTGGTGGTTATAGATCGAATGCATCGTCCATTTCCAGCGAAGGTGCGCTTTCATGCAGTAGTCGACAAATTCGTGGGCGTTACCGTTGAAATTTCCATGGTCGTCTGTTGCATCAGGCCAATAGGCTGATTTCATACATTCAGGGTCAAGGCGATCAACGCCACGGCAATAGCGCATAGCTGCATCGCGTATGTCTTCACGATCTGATAGCTGTTCTAGGGTGTAGGGCACCGTTCCTCCAAAAGTCTTTTTCAAGTGGTATTTCTATAATTGCAGTTCAAAAGCAAACACGGAAATTCTATTGTGGTTATCCTAAAGACGTGGGGAAAAATTGGGCAGCGATCTTACCTGCATGTGCAATGTGCATTATCACAGTTTTAAGTGCGTGCAGTTCTACTACTAGCGAAGAAACCAAGATAGATAGCGTTCCTACAGTTGAAACAGAAGAGGGGGAAGCTTCTCCTGGGCCAGAACCCACAGCAGTCGAAGAAAGTGAATCGCAGGAAATGAGTGAACAAGAGTCTATGGAAGACAACGACGAAGAATATGAAGTGAGATTCCGGTTTCCAAACGAGTGGGTTCCCGCTGATGGGTTGGGCGAAGGCATCCTCCAACCACTGGGTGACTCCGCCCTGCCTGAAGGGTTCGTTGAAGAAGAATACCTCTTTTCCGGTGAAGCTGTTTCGTACGTTCCCGAGGGCCCAGTGGATACTGATGGTTTCTGGACAGTGGAAGAAGGTAGTTCAGCTGCGTACAAAACCCGGATGATCTTTCGCTATCCCCCGCCAGAGCAATTTAGCGGCGTGGTGGTCGTTGAATGGTTCAATGTCACCGCAGGCGTGGACAACAGCATTGACTGGTCGTACCTGTCGGAAGAAATCGGCAGGTCTGGACACGCCTATATCGGGGTTTCCGCTCAATATGTAGGAGTGATGGGAAGAGATACCGGCCGGATCCCTCAAGGGCTTATCGATACTCGCGGGCTGCCGGTTCGGGACCCTGACCGTTATGGAGATCTTGTTCATCCGGGTGACTCATATTCGTTCGATATTTTCTCACAGGCAACTGTTGCGAGTTTGGCGATTCTCGCCTCTCCTAACTATGGCCTTCCTGCGACAAGTGTTGTTGCGGCAGGGCAGTCACAATCAGCGGGGTATCTCACCGCTTATGTGAATGCCGTCCATCCTCTTGTCAATATTTTTGACGGGTTTCTCATCCATGGGCGCGGTGACGGAGCGCCAAACCCTTCGGTTGATGATTCACTAGAAAATGTGTTGATTCGCACTGACGTGAATGTTCCGGTGTTGATTTATGAAACCGAAACTGATTTAACGGTACTTCAGTATGCGAACGCCCGGCAGGAAGACGGAGGCAATATTCGGACATGGGAAGTTGCAGGAGCTGCGCACGCAGATACGTATTCGATTACCTACCCCCGTGGGTTTCCTCGGCAGGCAAGCATAGGTGCTGCTCTTGGTTGTGACGGGTTGATTAACGATGGCCCCCAGCATGAAACACTTCAAGCAGCTTTACATCATTTCGTCACATGGGTTCAAGAAGGAGTTGTTCCGCCAGCAGCGCCACGGATTGAAACAACGATCGAAGGCGAATTGTTAATTGTCCGCGATGAGATGGGTATAGCGATCGGGGGTGTTCGCACTCCGCCAGTGGACGCCCCGCTACGGATTCTCATTGGAGACCCAGGATCATCGGAAGGGTTTTGTTTTCTTTTCGGCCAAACGTTCGATATTGATTTAGGCACGCTCCAAGGCATGTACCCGTCGTTAAATGCCTACGTTGAAGCGTTAGAAACAGCAGCCGGTGAAAGCGTCGCCAACGGATGGCTCCTTCCAGAAGATGCCGAGATTATGATTGAGGAAGAAACCCGACGGGCGGAAAGAGCTGGGCTCGAATAGGACAAATACCCAAACGTGTCTTTGTTCGCTATGTGGAAAGGAAACTCCTGATGGCTTTTACATTTGCAAATGTAAACAAGAAAAGCGCCCTTATTCGAGAGAATAGTTTCTTCGACCTTGAGACGATCTCTGACGGAGCGGTGAGCGCTGACCCGATGGAAGCTCTCACAACACCCGAAGTCCTTCATGATCTTTCCGAAAATTTAGACAACTTTGCGGCGTCGGGGAACGTTGACGATGTTGTGCTGGGCGCTCCGGTGCCTCGGCCAACGAATTCGTTCGGAATAGGCCTCAATTACCAGACCCATGTTGATGAAGCCGCCATGGAAACCCCCGACGTTCCCATGGTGTTCGCGAAGCTCCCGTCGTGCATTACCGGACCCACATCAGACGTGCAGATGAGAAGCAGCGAATGCGACTACGAGGGTGAACTCGTCGTGGTTATCGGCCCCGGAGGCAAAGACATCGACGAAAACCAAGCGTGGGAGCATGTCATCGGCTTAACAGTCGGCCAGGATTTCTCTGACCGTGGCGCCCAATTCATGAACATGCCAGCACAATTCACGCTAGGGAAATCCATGGATTCATTCGGCCCCACCGGACCCGTCCTTGTTTCCCCTGACAGTTTCCCCGATCCGGCGGATCTAGAGCTCCAAACAAGGGTAAATGGGGAACTACGCCAGCATGACCGTACTTCAAGCTTAATTTTTAGTATCCCGAAACTCATCGCATTTATCTCACGTTTCGTTACCTTAACAACTGGGGACTTGATCTTTACCGGCACCCCAGAAGGCGTCGGGTTCCGCAATGGTGTTTTCCTAACTGACGGAGATGTAGTCCGCACTTACATCGAAGGCATCGGGACACTAGAAAACCGTTGCATCCAAATTTGAGTTTGCGGCGACTATTGAAGCAGAGCCCAAGCGTCTTCTACTAGGCTTCGTTTGGAGGTAACCATGTCAGAACCTGAACCTGCCGAAAAAAAACCAGAAAAATTCTCGAAATTAAAATCAGCTTTCAGAAAAACCGATGCTGGTCAGGAACCGTTCTCAAGCTTTGACGGCCACCCATACGACCGCTCAAGTAAAGGCTTCTCTACTCTGCGGTCGGAGTTTCTTTTTGGAAAAATCCTAAAACCGATCGATAACTATCTGGAGAAAGATGACCGTGGTGAAACTAGCGACGTCGGATTCTTCGGATCTATATGGCAATTCAGCGACGACGAAGATGAAAAAGAGGGAGAGGAAGAAAGTGGATGACGGCGACTATCAATTCAGTATTGAATACTGCGTGCCCTGAGATTACTCAAGCGACGCCGTGCGCGTCGCCCAAGAAATCATGATCCAATACCAACACAACATGGCGTCAATGACCCTCATCCCCGGAGATAAAGGCATCTTCGACGTCAAAGTTAACGACACCCTCATCTACTCCAAACATTCGACTGGGCGGTTTCCCGAACCCGAAGAAATAATCTCCGAACTTCAGAAAACCATCATCTAACGCTTGCGTAATGGCAAGGCCCCCCTACTAGGCCGCTACGACTTCTTACTGCAAGAAACACTAAATGCGAAATTTCCTGTTTCCTGAGGGTCTAAATCAAATAAGTAGTCGATATCGATGTCATCCCATTGAACACGATTTTTATTATGAACATTGTGTAAACCCCCTAAATCGGGCTTTACCAAAAGCGGTCAAGCTGCTACAGATAGGAAATAGGAAGAAAAGGAGCATTATGCCGCATTATATGATTAGTGGTTCCTATACGGCCGAAGGTGCAAAGGCGCTACTGGCTGAAGGTGGAACACCACGATTAGAACAAGCAAAAGGATTGATTGAGTCTCTTGGTGGGACGCTTGAAGCCATGTATTTTACGTTCGGAAGTAACGACATCGTTGGTTTCTGCGAACTTCCCAATGACTCTGCAGCCGCAGCTGCGAGCCTTTCTGTTTCATCAAGTGGCGTGATCAACGTGCACGTCACCGCCATGCTGACAGGGAAAGACCTCGATGACGCCGCAGGTATCGCCGGACAGGTCCAGTACCGCCCGCCCGGCCAATAAATTCGTTAAAAGACAAGCGGGAGGCCACAAAGACCTCTGGGCCCCCCTCTTGTCTTTAACTGGTTAATGGGGTTAACCAGCGAGCTTGGCTTTAATAACTGCGCGTGCGCTTTCGTCGTCAAGGACAGGTGTCACAGTCGATGAAATAACTTCTGACCAGTTATATACCCATGATGAAACTGCTTCAGCAGAGTCGCACTCAATGATTGCAGCTCCACTGCCGCTGGCGAAATCATGCCAGCGACCTACCAAAGTAATATCTGGACCAAGATCGGCAGCATCTTCTTCTGCCGTCATCTGACCAAAAGCCGCAAATGCGTCCATTTTCTTATCAGGGTAAAGCTCCCACTTGACCATAAATAACATAAAGTTCTTCCTTTCGTCGTGAATTCGCTACTGACGGTAATCAGCGATTGTTTCAGGATTGTTTCGGTAAAGTTAATAGGCCCAAAACGCTAAGCAAGAACTAAATGACGCTATTGTTTCTCTTATAGGAGGATTCTATGATTTTTCACGTATACCACTTTCACAACGAACTCACATGCCCAATTAATGACACTGACTTGTTTTTAAGTTCGTTTGGATCTGTCGTCGATTCTCTTGAAGCAAATAATGTCACAGTCATAGGCGCATGGATTGATGGCCCGGGGCACAAATCATTTTATATTATCGACGCCGAATCAGCGGACGATATCCATAACGGACTGCACCCAATCATCGCTAGAGGCACAGCAGTTATAACTCCTGTTGCTGACCTCCAAGAGCGATCGAGAGAGGTAGCAGAAGGCCAATAGAGGCATGACACTGTCAGTAAAACATTCGACGAATACGAACATGGCATGAATATAGGGATACTCACGGGTGGCGGAGATTGCCCGGGACTCAATGCAGTGATACGCGCTGTGGTCCGAAAAGCAGAAAAACATTATGGAACGACTGTTTTTGGTTTCCATGATGGGTGGAAAGGCATTCTCGATGAACGCTACGAGGAGTTAACAATTGAACGCATGCGCGGGACTCTTCCCCGAGGCGGCACGATTCTGGGAACAACTCGAGATCACCCCTACATGTACGAGGGGGGAAAAGAGACGGTTATGAGGGTGTGTTCTGAACTTGGAATCGATTCGGTCATCGTAGTTGGCGGGGAAGGCACATTGTCATGTGCTTTGAGACTACAAAATGATGAGATTTTGAACGTGATCGGGGTCCCGAAAACAATTGATAACGATATCTCCGCAACAGAAATGACGTTCGGGTTTTCAACTGCAGTGGATATTGCGACGGAAGCTATTGACAGGCTACATACCACGGCTGAGTCACATGACAGAATCATGATCGCTGAAGTAATGGGGAGACACGTCGGCCATATCGCTGCGTGGGCGGGCATGGCAGGAGGAGCAACTATGGTTCTGATCCCTGAGGAAAAGTTCAATATCGACAGTGTCGCCGAGTCGCTCATTCGACGCCATAACGCCGGCCGGTGGGCATCGGTTGTTGTAGTAGCCGAAGGCGCCCTTCCAGAAGAAGGGACCATGGATTTGAACGAACCTAGCGTCGATCAGTATGGCCATCAACGACTAGGCGGAATCTCAAACGTCATCGCAGAAGAAATAGAGAAAAGAACAGGTTTTGAAACTCGTGTCACGGTACTTGGACACGTGCAACGAGGCGGGTCACCAAATCCATTTGACCGGGTGCTAGGAACTCGTTTAGGTATAGCAGCTATTGATGCCGCCGAGAATAGGCAATATGGGGAAATGGTCGCCTTACAAAATGGAAGCATCGTAACCGTCCCGCTAGAAGAAGCGGTTGGTTCACTGAAAACTGTAAGCACAGAATTCTGGGAAGCCGCCAAGAACTTTTTCTGATTCACACAGGTTCGAATTCACCAAATTTTTTCACTAGGTCGATCAGGTTTATGGGCTGGTCGCCTGACTGCAACTCCAATGTAAAAAGCACCTGAACCGGTTGCTTGCTCCCATCGATTTGAATCAAAAGAACAGATTCGCTTCGTTTGCCAGCATCAATCAATACCTGAATCAAACCGTCATCTTCGCTGACATAGATTACATCACCAACATCATGGCTTAGGTCAAATATTCGGTCAAACGTATCTCCAGTCCCAGAAAAACGAACCACACTATTAGACTCAGGTTCCGCCTTTGCGTTTGATTTCTGCACTGGAAGCGGGCGCTTCCCATTTTCTGTTGCCTCGACAAGCGTCGCGTACGCTGCGTTCAAAGAAACAATCAGGTTATCTTTGTCTTCGTCGTTTCTGAGGTCAGGGTGAGCTGATCGAACTTGCTTTCTATAGAGGGAACGTATCTCTTCCCAAGGAGTATCACGATCGGCATCAAAAAGGCGAAGCGCGTCATCTATGGATATTTGTCTCAACCTCTTCTCCCCTGGCCTCTATTGTTACCGGTAATTGTCTGCGAGTTCGCTGTTTGGGTTACCGGCAATTCTTGTATGCCACATTCTTCTCGATTCTGTCATGTCATAGGGTGTTACGCGATGCATGAGCCGCCTGTTATCCCACACGACGGCATCTCCTTCATCCCAGTCATGGAAATATGTTCGTGATTCTGCACAGGCGAAATCGTTTAACTCATCAAGAAATTCCTCAGATTCTTGAGCCTTCATGCCAATAATGTTGTGTGCATGCCTCCCGATAAGTAAGTTCGGCCGGGTAGTTTCAGGATGTACTTTTACTAACGGCCGTAGGGAAACTTCTCCGTCGTGGAAACCGTAGGCGTTATATGTCCCGTCATCGTTCTGATCATTTGGTAGATATCCGTCTCGCCCCTGACTGTAATAGTAGGAATGGTAGGCGGATAGCTCCGAGACCTTGCCGCGCAAGTCGTTATCGAGCGCTTCATAGGCGGCACGCATATCAGCCCACCCAGTGAGGCCTCCTTCGTCGGGAACGATTTCAGCACTAAAGACCGCTCCTTTGGCTTGAATAGGCATGTAGGTACTGTCGTGATGCCATCCCTCATTTCCTCGGATGACTTTCACAACATCATCATCGGATTCATGATGAATCCTTCCTGCTTTCCCAATATTGCTGATCGCTGTTCGTGGAAACTCGAGGGCCCCGAAGCGCTGTGCAAAGTTATCTTGCCCGTCTTTTGATAGAAACGCCTTTGGAAAAATAAGGAGCGCCCGCTCATTCCATAGTGAATATATCTGATCCCATTCTTGCTCAGAGAGATTTTCTAAATCTATTTCGGTGATCACACTACCGAAGTCGGCATGGGTAAGGTCTCTGATAAGCATAGTAAATCTCTCTAATTCGAGTATTCCATAGTTCTCTACTCTGGCTCAATACCGTGATCTATTTGGTTGTGGGGTTTAGGGGGATGCTTTGTTAGAAAAATCTTCTATCCTGAATGCATGACCCCCGATCTTGAACGAATAGAACGAGCAGTGCATGAAATACTGTTAGCGATTGGCGAAGACCCTTCCCGTGATGGCCTTTTAGAAACACCTCAACGTGTCGCTCGGATGTACGCGGAAGTATGTAGCGGTGTCGGTACCGATCCCTCTCATCACCTTGAGAAAACCTTCGATGTCGGCCACGAGCATGACGAATTGATTCTTGTAAAGAACATACCGCTCTACTCACTTTGCGAACACCATCTTCTCCCCTTTATTGGAGAAGCACACATCGGCTATATTCCTAGCTCTAAAGGGAGGATCACGGGACTTTCAAAGTTAGCGAGAATCACAGATGGGTTTTCAAAACGTCCTCAAGTCCAGGAGCGCTTAACAACGGAAATAGCTGATGCACTGGAGGATGTTCTTAAGCCTCGCGGGGTGATCGTTGTTGTAGAAGCAGAGCACCTCTGCATGTCGATGCGTGGTGTTCAAAAACCTGGAAGCCAAACCCTTACCAGCGCTGTTCGTGGAGTTCTCCGTGATGACATGTCATCACGGATGGAAGCACTACGGATGATCGGGAAAGGCTAACTAAGACCCAAAGGCGCTTACAGATCTGTGCGGCTTATGAAATTATCTAGTTCCATCAAAATTCGAGATAATTCTTTTTTGTCTTCAGGTCCTATCCCCTCAAGGAGTTCTGACTCCCTGAGAAAATGTAGTTCAATCAACATATCGATTAGTTGAAGCCCATCAGGAGTGAGCTCTGCAAACATGACTCGACGGTCGTTGTCATCACTTATTCGCCTTACATACCCTAATTCTTCAAGTTGATCGATGCGTCCGGTCATACCGCCTGAAGTTAACATTGTCATGTCCGCTAGGTCACTTGGTTTCAGTCGAAATGGTTTCCCAGCTCTTCTTAACGCTGTGAGCACATCGAAGAGTCCAAGTGACAATCCATGACCTTCTAAAAAGGTATTTACGTGCTTGCCTAGGTACAGATTAATTCTTGTAATNCGACCAAAGATTGCTAAAGGAGAGGNATCNAGATCAGGTCGCTCNCTTTCCCACTCTGCAGCTATTCTATCTANNGGGTTACTCTCTATTNTTTCAGNTTCCCGCANAAATCTTTCCAATCACTTGNAAACCCCAGATTGACNNTATCGTGATTTTCACTCATTGAAGTTAATTTTTTCTCCAGTAGANGAATTTCTTGCTCAGAGCAAAATCTAGATTTCGGTTCCTTCTCCATTTAGAAATTAACTGAGAATGCTAAGAATTGCTGATGGGCGGGAGCTTAAGCTCCCGCCCACCACACCCAAACTAACGGAGGTCCTCGTTAGTAAGGGTAGTTTTGTTCTTCTTTGGANTAAGAAGATCAATCTTTCGATCTAAGCAGTCTTCGCTTCAGAAGACTTTCTACTAAGATATTTAGTACTAAGGTATACAGCTATCCTCCTATTAGTCAAATGCTCGCTGGAATGCCTTAGATGATTACAAGACACTAAATATTTGGAATTCGATAGAGGAAAACCAAAAATACTGACCACTGCTATAGCGATGGCTAGAGATTAAAACTGTGTATTTAACAAAACACCTGTTCCCGCGAACATTACAATGACGACCCAAGAAACTAATCCGAAAACCAGTGGCCGCCCACCCAAACTTGAAAGCGCTTTCAGTCGTACGCCTGCCCCCAAACCAAACATGGCTGAAGCAATGAAGAAGCTTCGAATATCACCAATAGCTTCAAGGACTTGATCAGAGAAGACATCCAGAGATCGTAAAGTCGCAGCGGCGAGAAATCCGATGATAAACATCGGAATAATTCGGTACCTTCTTTTTTGATCAGGTCGTTTTTTATTTCGAAGGAATGAAAAACCAATGAGGATCGGTGCCAACATAAGGATCCTAGCCATCTTCACTACGACAGCTGCATCCAACGCTTTGTCGCTATCAATTGATGCAGTAGCGACAACCTGGCCCGTATCATGGACTGCTAATCCAACCCACCATCCAAAATCCGAAGATCCCAGGTCAAAAATTAGTTGAAAAAGCGGAAGAACCACCACAGACAAGGACCCGAAAAGTGTTACCAGTCCTAGCGCATAGCCAGCTTCTTCGTCATCTGCTCCACTGAGTGGTTTCATTGCTGCAATTGCTGATAGGCCGCAAATTGAAAACCCAGTAGCTATAAGAAGGCCTAAAGAATTCGAAATTTTTGCGAGGCTACCTATTTTGCGAATGCTCAAAAACACAATAAGTACCAAGGAAATTACGACGCATACCCCAACGTAACTACCGATTTCAGAAATTTCTGAGAAAGCAAGTCGAAACCCTAAAAGAGCTATCCCAAGCTTCAATAATGGTCCAGCCGCAAATTGTAAAGCAGGTTGTGCCCACGAACCTGTTAGTCCCGCGTTGGAGAGAAGAAAACCAACTAGAAGAGCAATGACTGGTGATGACACATAACTAGTTACGCCACCAATGGTGATAGAAAGAAACCCCACTAACCCGACGGCTAGAAGCCCTGACACGTTTGACTGCAACCATCTCACCATGTTTCGAGGCTAGAAAGGAATGTTCTATTTAGCTACTAGACACTCATACATCAAGCTGGCCGAGCCATTACACTATGAATTGTGGATAGGAAGAAACTATGACCTCTAAAGGAACGCATGGAGGAGGAGACTCTGGGCCGGCTATAGCTGGAGATCCCTCTACTTTCCCATCAGATGCTGAGCTTTCGAGAACATTGGTCGCTTCGTCAACAACTGCATCTTTAAGCACACTCACAGAATCTGGGTACCCCTACGGGAGCATTGTTTCCTATATTCCAAACGATGACGGAGATCCAGTTATACTCGTTTCCGACCTCGCAGAACACACGATAAATGCCCGAGCTAACAATAAAGCATCGATGCTTATAACTGAATCGTCTGAAGGAGGTGATCCCCTTGGCAGGTCCCGCCTCACATTGGTTGGTTCGCTTTCACTTGTTGATGACTCGACAGAAGTTCGCGAAACCTACTTACAGAAACACCATCACGCATCCTTTTATGTTGATTACAATGATTTCAATTTTTGGAAACTAACCGTGGATGAATGCCGGTTTGTTGGAGGCTTCGGACATATGAGTTGGGTTACTAGTGAAGATTATCGGAATGCGGAGGTAGACCCCCTATTCGAAAACGCAGCAGGTGTCATCGATCATATGAACGATGACCATAGCGATGCGAACCTTATGTACGTTCAAGCTCTTGGGAAGCTTAAGGACTCTAGAGAGGCGATGATGTTGGGAATAGACCGTTACGGGATAACTTTGCGTGCGTTGACGCCAGATGGCCCAAGGATGGTAAGGATCGGTTTCCCATCCCCCTTGACGTCAAGTGAAGAGGCAAGGCCAGCAGTAATTGCTCTACTCGATCTGGCTAAATCGTCATTATGATGTTTCCGATATCAGCCCCAACGGGGTTCTATCCCGAAGGAAAATAGATTCTTGGCCAGACGCTAATTTGTGGTCCATAGCCGTGCTGGTAGGTACTCTCTGAATCTATAAACGTATGACCATCGGTGTATTGTTTCTCGCGGCTATAAAAAGTAATTCCATCAGTAGTTACGTCAACACCTAAAACAAAGGTGATATCGCCTGACTCATCGATCCAGTCTGAAACATCGATGGATATCGGTGAGTCAGCGGTCAGTGGGTGTGATGAAGGATTCATTGTTAGTAATGGGGTTAGGAGTTCATTTGTTATGCTGATCGAGCCAATGTTCTCATTGCCTAGATTCTCACTCCACCCGTCGTGAGTGAATTTGTAGAGCGTAAGATTTCCGTTATACGCTGTAACTTCCTCAGGAGTGAGCTCTAAGTACATGGCATCGTTTGTGTCTATTGAACTCGGTATATCAAATCGGATAAACGTCATTGTGGAATTAGTGACGTTGAGGGTGCCATTATGTCGTGGAGGAATTTGAGCAGAAATTGCCGTATCACGGCTGACGTCACTGATCGGATGAATCTCATCTGCGGTTGTGAACGACCATTGCCCTCCACTCACCCCATCTACAGTCACTGACCAAGAGTAGGTGGAGTTAGGAAGAAATGCCTCAAATAGCACGTTCTCTGGATATGTGAATGTTGCTGTCCTGTTAACCCCCGGCCCATTGACTGTTACCGTTGCTGTGGTGCCGGTGTAGTTCCTTTTGTAGGGCCAGTTCCAAACAAGACTGTAGTCAATAGGTACATTAATAGCTCCATCGCCGGGAATAGGAACCGTGGGATACGGGTAGCGGAATCCGGGAATCCAGTAGACGGTGTCACCGTATTCATAAGCGCCTATATCTGGCGCTTCTCCAATATATGGACGATTTTGACCTGAATAGAGGAGACCAACATTGTGCGGAAGCGGATCAGTCTTCCAATCAGGATTCGCCACTGGGTCAGGGAAAATCTCCTCAATCTGAACTGTGGGATCAGTCCCATCATTAACGCCGACGATGACTACTCCAGCGTCAATGAGCTGTGATCCTTTTCGCGGACGGAAATCATAGTTTTGCATATCCTGTTCAAAGGGATTAGCACCGAATTGCTCAATTAGGGATGCTTCGCTTCGCCCACGGTTATCAATGAATGGGGCAGCTAATTCAGTGTGAATGTGTTGATAGGGGAGGTCATAGTTTGCGTTTAATGCTCTTCCCCACCAGACTCCAAGGCTTAATAATGCGGTACGGCTGTCCTCATGAACAGCCGCGGATCTAGCAGAGTTAACCTCATTTCCATCTGCATAGCCAGAGCAATTTATTTCATCATGGTATAAGCAGCATGGTTCAGCGACACAAGCCAAGCTAGCCTCAGCGAACGAGTTCAATAAAATGCTATTGAGCCCGCCGATTTCTTGATCACCTTGTTTATCGGTTCCGCAATATTTGTTATGCGGGAGGCTTATATCGAAGGTTCGGTTGTCGAAGCCGGAAAGGTGAAATGCTTTGTGATAGTCGCCTTTCAGGCGGAAACCGCGTTTCTGGCCTGCTGCTACAACGTGGTGTACGTAGGCGCTGGTTCCACTGCACATACTGTCCAAACGCATCCCGTTTTTATTTGTGTTGATTAGCCAGGTGTAGCGTGTAGTCGATTTAGATGCGTTTCCTGTGGTGCGTTGCAAACCAGCACCATCTTGATTTAAGTACTGGTTCTCGATACGCATATATTCTACTAGTGAACGCAAACCTGGCTGAGGGCCACCGGTCCATGTTTGATTCATGGTGATATAGCGGGAGACACTGGGACCAAATAAGGTGTCATCACATAAAAGTGGATTCCCGCAAGTTGATCTGTAGTTATCTGCTATTCCCGGGGCGTATACATGTCCGTCATTAGGATTGTCGAACCAGTCGTTGTATTGGAAAAGCAGGTTTTCCCATACAGGGGACATAACATCGATGAATTTCAGTGCAAATGCGGAGTTTATAAACTCAAAGATGCAATTTCTGACGGTATTGTGCCAACCACTCCATATATAATTTCCTTTCGCCGGGCCGAGTTCTTCTTCAAGTAGACCTATTGCCCAACTATGAGATGCTCTGCAATCCTCCACCGTTATAAAACTCCCGTTACGTATGTTGAATGCCCCTGCCCAGAAATGGATATTTTTTATTTCAAAACTGTCGACGTGGTCGAAATGCAGAACTTCTGTTCTTACTCGGACCCTTACGTTTGCAGAGGTTGGTACATAGCCCTGGCTTGGGTAAAGGTAAAGCGTGCTGGTAACGGCATCAAAGGACCATTCTTCTTCGGAATCAAGATTTCCGAGCTCCCCAGGTAAATATCCCAAATCATGGATGTATGGGTTTTCTAAACGTAAATCCCAAATGGTCCCAGACTCTGGGTTGTTAGGATTTCCGGTTGTAGGGTCAGTTGGATTTTTAAAGTTGTCGGGCATTGCGGGAATCATGAAACGATCATCTACAAATAAGCTGATAATACTTTCAACTTTTACTCCGGCTAGTAATGAAATCTCATGCATGTCAAAAACCGCTTTGTAGATGTCGTTTCCGTTGTGATTAATAATTTCCCAGCTTGCGTCAACAGGAACAGTTCCGTCGATTTTTACCTGATCATTCTGCCCTTCAAGAGTGATTGTCTGGTTGGGTGAAGGAACGTCAAAGTACTCCTCTACTTCTTGATCTATGTAGTTCAATCTGTACGCTTTAACGAACTCCGAATAGCGCCCTTCCTTTAGATAAATTCTTTCTCCGGAGGAAACAGCTTCTAGCGCACTATTAATGGTCGGATATGGGCATTGATTAGTTCCTTGGGGAGCTGTGCAGCTACTTTCTGGCGTATTGAAGAATCTAGATCGGATTTCTGTATCGACCATCGTGCCATGGAAAGAGTTAGCGCTCATGTCCTCTATTTCGAAATCTGGCGTTGTTGTCATTGGATAGTAGGCAATAAGTCCTGTTTCATTACCTTGTAACGACTGGTTCATGGCATTGTTGATTTCTGTTTCTGTTCTGGCCACGTCCCAGATGCGAACGTTGTCTATCTTTCCAAGGAACCAATGACCTAACTTAGAAATGCTTACAGGGTGTGGGGTCGCGCCGGCAGGAACACTTCCACTGTGCACCATCACCCCATTGACATAGAGACGCAACTCGGTGTTTTCAAACGTGAAGGCAACATGGTTCCAAGTAGAGGGGGTTAAAACATTGTCAACTTCGTAACGTACTTGGGATAGGTCATCGTCATTGCATTCGTCAGCTACTTGCGGGTCGCAATATCCAAACCCGTACCATATTCGATGCCCATCCTCTATGACAACAGTAGGAGGTCTGTCTTCATCATCGGAATTTTTCCCGGGTTTTTGATCATTTCCAATGACTACTTGAATGGCCCGATAGTGATCATCAATAGAGAACACGTTTGCTTCAATGGTAAACTGAGTTGAGAGTACGGGGAAATTATCCGGGAAGAGCATTCCATCTGAAGGTTTCGGGTGCCCGTCATACCAGTAGTTATTTCCCTGGAATGCTCCTAGATCATCGAACGGGTCATAGAAGAGGTAAGGATCTTCTTGGTATATTGACCGCGAATTTTGATCCACTATCAGGGCATCAATATCAACACATACCCCATTAGATATTTCGAAACCGGGTTCACAAATAATCGGGTCAGCAACTACGGGCTCTGATGCCTGAGGAGGGTTAGACGGAACTGGAGATGGCCCTAGAACCGGAGTCGGCTCTGGAACCGGAGTCGGCTCTGGAACCGGAGATGGCTCTAACGTAGGAACCGGAGATGGCTCTAACGTAGGAACCGGAGATGGCTCTAACGTAGGAACCGGAGATGG
>PBMJ01000002.1 GCA_002722525.1 Acidimicrobiaceae bacterium
TCGCATCATACGATCTCGGACAACTTTTGCGAGAATCGAAGCGGAAGCTATTGAAAGACACTTTGTATCTCCTTTAATNATTTTTGTTACTTTAGTTGACCCAACANCGTGCCCTACAAAATCCCACTTACCATCTATTAGATAATGCTCAGGAGTTAAAGATAAGCCTTCTATCGCTCGTGTCGCGGCAAGCTTCTGAGATTCAGACATGCCTAATTCATCGCATTCATCATTTGATGCATGCCCAACGGCCCACGTTACGCACCACTCGCTAATTTTAGGAAAAAGAGATTCGCGTTCTGGTTCTTTAAGAAGTTTCGAATCTCGAACTTTATAGATTCTTTTCGNNTGAGGAACAATTNCCGCAACGATAGTTAATGGGCCCGCCCAAGCTCCTTTNCCTACTTCATCTATTCCNGCTACATAGCGAATACCCTCTNCCCAAAGACATTNTTCATNCTTTAAGTTAGGGGGTNNGGANTNTAAGGATTTTCGNACTTTGTGAGTACCCATTCCCGAAAGTTACTCNAATTANATACAAGTAAGATTGAATTAAGANAAGTTATCCCCCTTTTCCGGNTTACTTGGTGTGATTGCCGGCNTTTGGATAGGTGACGAGATAAGAGGGATTGCAATTTCATCTGGCTTTTGTTGAGGAAGTAGAGCTTCTCCTCGAGCTTCATTACTTTGCCAAGCTGGGTCAAATCCGGGTGAAGTAAAAGTTGTTTNTGAATTNATNTTTCCTTCCCAAATCAGCGCTGGNCTGTCCCCGTGCCAACGAACTGCGTAACCCACTTCTCCGTTTGAAGTAGGCATACTACTTACCTCAACTGGCAGGTTAAACCACTTCGAGGTGTAGCTCGGAAACAATGCAATGGTAGACGAATCGGGTTGACTTACAAGAGATCGACGAAACATAAGAAGAAAAAGAGCTGAGGCAAACGGGTCTTGTAGGCGCTCAGCAGAAGAAAATCCTCCAGTCGGTTCTGCCTTTCCGATTATTTCGCTTAGGGAGTCAGAATCTTCTGAGGCGCCTAGGTAGTCATTAAGATATTTAACTAAAGGCATTGCGCTCTCATCTTGATCAAGAAGCGCATTTGGAAGGGCCTCAGGTTGCCGTGACATGGAATTAGCTCTATAGATTTTTGGAAGAGCATCCCCCAACTGTTCGGCTTCTTCAATACGACCAGCTCGATTTAAAATACTTTCTGATGATTCAAGGCCCAGTCGTAGGTACGAATGACCTACACGCCTGCGAATTCGGCTTCGGGGAATCGCATTGACGAAATTTCCGATCTGCTCAATCGCCCANTTGAGGATNGGGACAGTAGNTTCATCGTTCATCTGATGCAATGTAAATTCATTACAAGCCCACAGCAAGTAAGAAAGGTACTCCATTTNAGGACGCTGAAATGAAGATACTTGATATCGATCTATTGACTGTGTTAGGAGATGTCTCGCTGCTTCAATATGGCCCCACAAACACATAGAGGAGATGGCAAGAGTGGGAGCATAAGCGGGAACTCCTTTCAGCCAGTAGCTAGAAGTAAGAGCTTGTTCACACCCGACGAGTAGGTGCCTCCTTGCTGAGAANAGGACCTTCTGCACTCTCTCGTCTTCAAGAACTACAGTTGATCCGTAATCAAGATGCGCATTCCAACCNTTAGCTATTCCTTCCAAATTTGGGAGATCATCTGGAGGTGGGAGCGAATCAAGCTTGTTCTCAACACAAAATACTAAACGTAGGCTAGAAGTATGAGGAAGAGGAAAGACGATCGCCACATGGCTACCTTTTACAGATTGCNCTCTTTCTGCATCGTTCTGACTTTCTTCTAGCTTNAGAGCGTTCATCATGTCATCCTCTGACGCAGCTACTTGGCATTGACTTACAGGCTTCGAAGCTGAAATCACTGAAACACTATTACGGAATAACGTATTTCCTTCACATCTCCATATCCCATCGCCAACAGTAAATAAAGCTATTGCAACTGGTAGGGGTGTNTCATTCTCTATTTCAACAATTACTAGCGAAGTGTTTCTATAAGGAGTAGAACTCGCGCGATGAACGATATCACCCCCAGGTACCCGAAGCCGAGTTTCAATTGAGACTCCATCTTCAGCAACAATCTGCCGAACCGCCTGCTCATCTCTAGCTATATGCCATCTATCATCTGCTCGAACTCCCCAATGGACTAGACATCCGGAACCTAGAGGTTCTATTCCCCCATTAGATGAGACGCTATGGACAGGCTCAACCCCAATACTTCCAATTTCAGCCATAAACTTCGCTCTTAATTAGGGTTTCGATGNGGAGCATGAGATTAAATCAGGTTTCAGTTCCTTGATCACGAAGCATAAGAAGCTCGTACGCATCTGCTGCTGAAATACTCCCGCTCACGACAGCCGAAACTTGATCCGTGATCGGAGTCTCGACTTTATACTCTTTAGCTAATTGCGAGACAACTGGTGCGGTCATTACCCCTTCGGCAACATTATCCATAACCGAAATTACTTCATNAAGTAATTTNCCTTTNCCCAGTTGTTCGCCAACAAACCTATTNCGGCTTTTTGTTGAGAAAGACGTTGCAATGAGATCTCCAAGCCCAGCTAGCCCTGAGAAAGTTTCTCGCTTAGCACCCATAGCTTCTCCAAGTCGTGTCAGTTCGGCCAACCCTCTGGTTATTACAGCAGCAATAGTATTATCACCTGTTCCCAGTCCGGTTGTCATACCTGCCGCAAGAGCAAGAACGTTCTTGAACGCCCCGCCTAATTCACAACCTTTCACATCGGTACTTGAATAAACTCTGAAATTCTCAGTGAGAAAAATTTTGTGGATCTGTTCTGAGTCTGACTGATTGGGCATAGCCAGCACTGAAGCCGTTGCAAAACCCTGAAGTACTTCTTGAGCAAGATTTGGCCCAGAAAGAACTCCCGTTGGGTTTGCTGGAAGCTCNTCATTNACTATCTGCGTCATAGTGTAAGTGGTNCCCTGCTCNAGCCCCTTTGCAAGACTCANAATTGGAGTACCTTCTNGTAAATATGGCTTCATCTGACAGAGAACTTCTCGAAANCTTTGAGATGGTATGGCCACAAGAGCGATATCAGCATCGTGAAGNACTTCTTCTAAATGAATAGAGGCTGTTAAATCATCGGAGAGANTAAAGTCTGGTAAATAGCGAAGATTTTTGTGGTCTTGGGTGATTGAGGCAGCAACCTCCGAGTCCCTACACCACAACTTTGTGAGACTGTTATGAGAAACAAGATGCGCAACTGTCGTACCCCAAGAGCCACCACCTACAACTGCCACACAAATACTCACCAAAGAATCGTACCTCAGAACAAGCGACGATTCAGATACTGAGCAATAGATAACTAGGTAGGCCTAGAATCTTGTCAATGGATAGTTTTGGAGTGCTTCTCCCAGTTAAATCTTTTAATAACGCAAAAGCTCGTCTATCTTCCGTGCTTAANCCNATTGAGCGCGCCGCTNTATCNCGTTCACTAGCAGAAGGTGTTATTTCTGCATGTACAGGCGTCCCAGTNTGGGTTATTTGTGAAGATGAAGAGGTGGAGCGATGGGCTTTGAACCTTGGTACTCAAGTGATCCGAAATACCCGAGCTGGCTTGAATCAGGCAGCTCAAACTGGGTTAGCAGCACTAGCAAAAGAAGGTGTAGAGAAGGTTTTAATTACGCATGCCGACTTAATTTTTCCTGATGACCTTCTTTCCCTATTTCAGTATGATGGCATTGTTCTTGTGCCAGATAGGCATAATGATGGAACTAATATCATAGGCTTACCACCCGAAATCGATTTTTCGTTCAAATATGGTCCGAACTCATTCGAAAAACACAGGCATGAAGCAAAAAGGTTTGACTTACCTTTGAGCATCATTAAAAACACAAATTTTGGATTTGATCTGGACAACCCTGATGATCTTAAAGAATCTGAGCTACATAAAGAAGATCTGATCTAGAGTGTCACTGTGATTAGTCAAAATATTCCTACCCCTGTTAGAGCTCTTGCTATTGGAGCACACCCTGATGATATTGAATTTGGGGCAGGGGCTACGCTGGCCAAGTGGGCCGCTAATGGCTGTGAAGTCAGCCTTTTAATATGCACTGATGGTTCAAAGGGTTCTTGGGACCCTTCCACCAATACCGATGAATTAGCTGCAATTCGTAAATCAGAGCAAAGTCTTGCAGCCGACGAGCTTGGAGCTATCGGAGAGGTTGTTTTCCTAGACTACATTGATGGTGAATTACATGCTGGGGTAAAGGAACGAGATACCATCGCTTCTTGGATTCGAAAACTTAAACCTGAAGTCCTCCTAAGCCATGACCCATGGAAGAGATACAGGCTTCATCCGGATCACCAAAATGCAGGACAATTAGCCATCGAAGGGATTATTGCTGCTAGAGATCCTTTCTTTTTGACTGATTCCTTTTTACATCCACATCGACCCTCAGAGCTATTTTTATTTGAGCCTGAAGAATGTGATCACCTTGAAACTACTGACGGGTACGAAAGGAATAAACTTAAAGCCCTTGAGTCACACAAAAGTCAATATGTATCGACAATGGGGATAACAGAATGCAACGAGACTAAAGGGCTGGAGGCTTTCCGTGAACGCATCAAAGAAGAACTCTCAACTTTCGGTGATCTTACTGGACTAGGAATGGCAGAAGGGTTTAAGAGAATTACGGAACTATAAACAGTTCTATCTATGCACCAGAAAGATACCTGATCGAACTTTCGGCTGAAAATATGTACTTTTCGGCGGGAAAGTCATCCGTCTGTCAGCAACGGAGAGCAATTGGGTCATCGGAACAGGGTGAAGAGCAAAAGCGACACCCCCATCTAGGTCAGTTTGATCAACGAGGTGCCTCAAACCAACAGATCCAGGAAGGTACTGCAGCCTATTATCTGTACCGGCCTCATCAATGTGAAATACAGGACTGAGAATTTTTCGTTGCAATAGGCCAGAGTCAATTTCAGATGGGTGTATTCTAGCTGGCTTGATAGCTGTCCACTGACCGCCTGCATACATGGAGAACTCCCCTGAACCCTTTGGTTGAGGGTCTTCACCTTCTCTAATCGGAAGAAGCGAGAAATCACGAGCAGCTATCTCTTTGTAAAGATCATCCAATGAGTGGCCAGCCATATCAGTGACACGTCGGTGGAAGGCACTGATCTTTAGTTCGCTTAGTGGGAAAAAAGCGGCAAAGAGTTTTTCAAAAGACCCAGACTCTCCGTTTCTTATCCACATTTCTGACGCTGCGCTAAGGCGATGATGGCCATCAACTACATACGCATATTTATCTCTCATGATTTCAATGAGTGCGCTTGCGTCAACATCCGCAACTAACCAAATCTTTTGTTCAATCAAATCTTCTCGCTGAAAATGCAATATAGGCGATTCATTATTTTGAATTGACGAAATGATTGAAGCTACTTGCTGATCATCTTCATACCCAAGAGCAACTGGCGAGGATTGAACTCGAATCTTTTCCAAATGGTCCGCTAGGTGCAGCGAGCGGCTTGGTCGTATTCGTTCATGGGGGATAATTCGCCCTTCTTTGACAGCAGCAAGTGGAACATCACCAATGATTGCTGTCTGCTGGTGATCTCCAGATCGAAGTTGGTACAGGTAAAGCGATGGGCCACGAACTTGGCCATAAATATTCGCTGATAGAAGGCGAGATAAAGCTGCAGCATTAGAAGCGGAAACTTCTTCTGCAGTTTTCTCGCTTTCATCATCGCCGAATGAACGCGTTACGTGAAGAAAGACATAAGGGTCTTTCTTCATAACTTCGAATCTTTGTTCAGGCCTAAGAGCATCATAGGCAGGAGAAACAACCCTCTCAGCCCATTCTTGTCGGACGAGTTGAGCTTCCACTCGGCTAAGCAAACCTAACTCCATGGCTAAACAGCTCTCTTATCTAGAAGAGAGACTCCCAAAACATGTTCAAGGGAAACCAACTCGTCATATAGCCCTGTTGGAACTACCCCTACCACTTCGATACTCGCTACAGCAGCCTTTTTCCCGCTAAAAACGCGATTATCCATGTATTGAACATTTAGATCAGCAGCTCTAAGTGTCGAAAGAACTGAAGCAAGAACTCCGACACGATCTAAGTGCCGGACTCTCACTTGTGATGTCCCTTCGCCAGAAGGCGCTTCGTTAACGCAGTTCAATGGATTTCCACTTTCAAATCCCGCAATAGAATCGATAACACCACTAGCTATAGCTTTACTTGCTTGCATAGTTGATGCACCAATATGGTGACTTCCAACGACAGAAGGGTGACTAGCTAAAGCTGAGGTAATCGTGATTTCGCCAGAAGCAGGTTCATCACAAAAAACATCTAGGCCAGCTCTAATCCCACGCTCATTCATCGCTTGGATAAGGGCAAGCTCATCAATAATTTCACCTCTACTGGTATTGATTAAAATAGCCTCATCTTTAAATGACCGGAGCAGGTCTTCGTCCACTAAATTTACCGTTTGCTCATTAAAAGGAACGTGAATCGAGACAACGTCGCTATGAGCAACAAGCTCCTCCAGAGTATCGGTTAGGCGTATCCCGATTTGCCGGATGCGTTGTTCGGTTTCAGGTGAGCGACCACTTCTCCTCTGCCCCATTACTCGCAATCCAAAAGCTTTAGCTCGCTCTGCGACACTAAGCCCGACACCGCCAAGACCTATAATTCCAATAGTTTTGCCCATAAGACCGTCAGCTATCGAATATTCTCTTTTGTTCCAAGTCCCTTTTCGTAAGTCGCTTGCGCCCTCAACAACATGGCGGTCTATAGCTAATAAAAGCGCGAAAGTTAACTCTGCAACTGCTGCTGCATTTTTACCTGGAACATTACAGACATGAATACCTAAATCCGAAGCGGCAACAACGTCGATATTATCGACACCAGCCCCTGCGCGAACAATTAGAGACAGCCGATCAGCAGCTTTAAGTGCATCAGCTGTCACTCTGGTGCTTCTGACCACAAGCACTTCAATACCCTGAATATGCTGATCTAGATCATCAGAATTGATACTATGATTTTCTTGCACTTCGTGTCCGATATCTTCGAGGGCAAGTTTTGCACTGGGATCTAACGTATCTGCTATTAAGATTTTCATATTTCTCCTAGCATCGAGCTCAATACCGGCTATTGCGGGCAGTAAGGTCTGCTCCTATTTATTCTAATGAATACTTCTATAGAGGACTACTGAGGCACCCATTTGATCTTTTATGACTTATCTAATTTGTATTAATCCATCAAAGGGCTAGAAGGTATATGGTTTAGGGTTATCGACCGGAGGGAAAATGTCTGAAGAACGGGAAATACTAGATTGGGAATCATACGGAGTGGCTGCAAGGGAGCTTGCTCAAATCGTGGCCGATGACAGTTACCAGCCCGACATCATCCTAGCCATCGCTCGTGGTGGGCTTTTCGTGGCGGGTTCTCTCGGCTACGCCCTTTCAGTCAAGAACCTCTATGTAATGAATGTGGAATATTACACCGGAGTAGACGAACGCTTGGATGTACCGGTTGCCTTACCCCCCTATCTGGATTCCATTGACCTCAGGAATGCTCGAGTTCTTATTGCTGATGATGTAGCTGATACCGGCGCAACGCTAGCCTATGTGTACGAATTTTGTAAAAATGAAGTTGCTGACGTCCGCAGCGCCGTGCTTTATGAAAAAAGTCCTTCCATAATCAAATGTGAATACGTGTGGAAACGCACAGACCAATGGATCAACTTTCCGTGGTCTTGTGATGAACCAATAATGGAACCTGCAGATGGCCGAGCCATCATCTTAGACGCATAGGAATTTCAAAACTTTAGCTAATCGGGGGGCTATCGTTACGGCTTTTTCGTCTGTTCGCTACGATTAAATCATTATGGAAGTACTAATAGCCTCATCAACAGAGGAAATCTGTGAATTACTTGCTCAGGATAGTAGCCGTCAACTGCTTGCTGGGGGGACTGACTTCATGGTTGAGGTTAACTACAGGCATAGATCACCTTCGAGTGTAATCACTATCGATCAAGTACCTGAACTTCAAAATTGGCATCATGATGGTAATTCTGTGGTTGTGGGGTCTTGTGTAACCTATCGCGAAATCGAGAGAGGGCCTTTAGCTACACTTGTCCCAGCACTAGCTCAAGCAGCACGCACAGTTGGATCACCACAGATCCGGAATGCCGGAACCATAGGAGGGAATATAGGCACAGCCTCACCTGCCGGAGACATGATACCTGTCCTTTCTGCATTAGGTGCAGTAATTTCTCTAAGGAGCTCCGAGGGCAGACGAGAGATCTCGTTAGAGGATCTAATTATCGGCGTAAAAGAAACTTCATTACGTCATGGGGAATTTATCGAATCTGTAAGAGTACCTGTATTAGATAGCCCGCAGGAATTCCTAAAAGTTGGGTCAAGAAGTGCCATGGTAATTTCTGTAACCTCACTCGCCTTTATCACTTACCCAAAAACACGTTCGGTCGGAATAGGACTTGGAGCTGTAAATCCTACGCCAACCCGCGCTAAAGAAGCCGAGGCATTTATTGCTGATTATCTGGACTGGGAGAGCATGCAAGTAGATCCCTCTGGGCTAGACCCCTTCAAAGATCTAGTATCAGCAGCGAGTAATCCAATTGATGATCACAGAAGCGTTGCGGCATACAGGCGGAAAAGTATTGGAATTCTCGCACAACGCGCCCTGACGCGCGTTTTCACTGAAGGAGTTCTTTGATGCCTAACGAAAAACAATCTCTCCTAAGCGTTAACGGGGAGACATTGACAATAGACGATGCATGGCTAGGAGAGAGCCTTTTGTATACCCTTAGAGAACGCCTAGGACTATACGGCTCAAAGAATGCATGTGAGCAGGGAGAATGCGGATCTTGTTCAATCATGCTCGACGAAACACTTGTGTGCGCGTGCTTAGTACTAACAGGAAGCGCTGCCGATAAGGACATCAAAACAATTGAATCACTTGCGCCTGAGGGATCACTCTCGACAATCCAACAAGCCTTTGTTGATACTGGAGCGATCCAATGCGGCTTTTGCACACCTGGCCTTCTGATCACAATTAAAGATTTTCTAGATGAGAACACCAACCCAACAGACCTAGAAATCAGAGAAGCTATTTCTGGAAACCTTTGCAGATGCACAGGATACGGCCGAATCGTTGAAGCTGTCCGCATCGCTTCAAAGACGCATGACGAAACAGAAGGGGGCTACTGATGACAACAATTGAAAGCTACGAATCAAAAACAAGGTCTGGCGTTGGAGTATCAGCTCAAAGACCTGATGCAGTCCCAAAAGCTACTGGTGAATTCCCTTTCTCAAGTGATCTGAGTTCGCATAATATGCTGTGGGGTCAAACTTTGCGATCTCCTCATCCCTCTGCACGTATTAAGAACATTGACATTTCAGAAGCATTAAGTATTTCAGGCGTTCATGCAATTCTGACAGCAAACGATGTCCCTGGGAAGAATCTATTTGGGCTAGAACACCCCGATCAACCTGTTCTAGCTGATGACCTAATCCGTTATGCAGGAGAACCTATAGCGCTTGTCGCTGCTGAACACCCAGAGATAGCGGCAAATGCTATAAACGCAATACACGTAACTTTCGAAGAACTTTCCCCTCTTATCGATGCAGAAAGCGCTATCACCGCAGACCCGATTCATCCTGAAGGGAATGTTATACGTCACTTAAAAATTGATTATGGCGACCCATCTACCACAGGGGATTTAGTAATCGAAGGAACCTACGAAGTCGGCATGCAAGATCAAGCTTTTATGGGAACAGAATCGGGCATGGCTGTCCCTTCACCCGATGGGAGCGTGGACTTATACATCTCCACACAGTGGCTCCACTCAGACCAAAATCAAATCATTGAAGCACTTGACCTCCCTGAAGATATGGTCCGACTTACTTTGGCCGGCGTAGGAGGCGCCTTTGGCGGAAGAGAAGATGTAAGTATGCATGTTCACCTTTGCATGCTTGCCCTCCACACCGGACGTCCTGTGAAAATGGTCTACGACCGGAATGAATCATTCCTAGGCCACGTGCACCGCCATCCAGCAAAAATTTGGTACCGCCACCATGCAACCAAAGATGGCCATATCGTAAAAGTAGAAGGAAAGATCATCCTTGACGGAGGAGCCTACGCTTCGACAACATCGGCAGTACTAGCTAATGCGTGTTGTTTCTCAACCGGTCCATATAGGGTTTCTAGCGCACAGATAGAGGGATGGGGCGTTCGAACAAATAATCCTCCATGTGGGGCAATGAGAGGTTTTGGAAATGTTCAAACATGTTTTGCTATCGAAGCCCAAATGGATAAGGTTGCGTCAGCTCTAGGTATTGATCCTGTCGACCTTCGACTAATAAATGCTTTGGAACAAGGCGATACGATTATCACTGGCCAAAAGATCACTGGGGTAGCGCCCGTTAAAGAAGTTATCTCATCTCTGGCTGGACATCCCATGCCCGGACCACCAGAAAATAATCTCCTAGCCAGGCCAGGTGGAACAGGAAGAACCACCGATCAAAAACACATCAAACGAGGTGTAGGGTTTGCAGTTTCGATTAAAAATCTAATGTTTGCTGAGGGCTTCGACGACTCATCCGAAGCCCTCTGTCAAGTAGATGATGGCAATGTAGCTATCCACACTGCGTGTGTAGAAGTAGGACAAGGATTTATAACTTTGGTGCATCAAATTGCTGAAGAGGTTCTAGGAACTTCCGACATTACCGTCATCCCAGCTGATACTTCTATAGGTTCTGCTGGTTCAACTTCAGCTAGTAGACAAACTTGGATGTCAGGAGGGGCGGTATTAAAAGCATGTGAGGCTGTAGTCGAGAAACTTATAGAACAAATCTTTGAGGATGAAGGAGTGAAGTACGAGAATCTTGATGGAAATCTTGTTTCAGAAGATGGCACAAAGGCGATACCTATCGCTGAAGCCCTAAAAGGAAGATCGTTTCACGAGAAGGTGGTACATCGACACGCTCCGACCTTTCCTCTTAATAATAAGGGCCAAGGAGATGCCCACGTATCATTTGCTTTTGCTGCCCATCGCGCCGTGGTGGACGTCGATCAGGAACTTGGACTAGTTCGAGTCATCGAGATCGCTACTTCTCAGGATGTCGGTCGCATTCTAAATCCCCTTCAGGCAGTCGGTCAGATCGAAGGAGGAATAACTCAAGGTCTTGGCCTAGCGGTTCTTGAAGAACTTGTTATGAAAAATGGGGTAATCCAGAACGCTAATTTCACTGACTATCTCCTACCCACTGCATTAGATACTCCCCCCATTGAAATTGCAGCATTAATTGAAGAGCCTGAACCTGGAGCTCCATTTGGAGCAAAGGGAATCGGTGAACCTCCCACAATTTCTTCTACACCCGCGGTAGTAGCAGCGATCAGAGATGCAACTGGAGTGGATCTTCGACGTGTACCGGTTCGGCCAGAAGATATCGCCTTAGAATAACCTTCTCTTCAACATTCCAAATGCAAGGGAACTCCTTAAGCAAAATGTAGACTTTTGTGGTGGGGCAATTACGTATAAACGAGAACCGGCTTTGGGGCAGGCTAGATGAACTAGCACAGATTGGCGCTATAGCAGGCACGCTAGGAAGTAGCCGCCTTGCGCTGACAAAAGAAGATGGACTTGCTAGAGATTTAGTTATTTCTTGGATGAAGCAGCTAGAAATGGAAGTTTCTATAGATGCAATTGGTAACGTCGTTGGACTCTGGTGCGGTCAAAAGACTGAACGGTCACTTCCACCTGTGATGACCGGAAGCCATATAGATACAGTTAGATCCGGAGGAAGATTCGACGGCAATTTAGGCGTTCTCGCTGGATTAGAAGTTATTCAAATAATCAAGGAACAAGATATATCTACAAAGCACCCCATAGCTGTAAGTTTTTTTACAGGAGAGGAGGGCTCTAGATTTGCTCCAGACATGTTGGGAAGCCTCGTCTATGTAGGCGGATTAGACCTTGAAACAGCTTTAAGCACTATTTCTGTGGATGGTAAAAAACTTGGTTCTGAGCTCGAAGATATCGGCTATAAAGGGATAGCACCGTGCCCTGGAACCACCCCGAAGATATTTCTAGAGCTCCACATTGAACAAGGCCCAATCCTTGAAAGTGAAGGAATAGATATCGGCGCCGTGGAAAATGTTCAGGGAATCAGCTGGACAGAACTTACGATCCAAGGTCAATCAAACCATGCTGGGACCACCCCGATGGTCATGCGTCGAGATGCTGGATATGTTGCAGCTAGGATCTCAACATTTGTTCGTGAGATTTCCAATGAGATGGGTGGAACACAGGTTGGAACGGTCGGAAAAATCGATCTTGTCCCGAACTTAGTTAACGTTGTTTCCTCAAAAGCTTCAATGACTGTAGACCTCCGAAATACATCAGAACTCATGCTTCAGGAAGCAGAAAATCGTCTAGCGATTTTCTGCGAAGACATTGCATCTCAAGAAGGAGTAGAAATATCTCAGAAATCCCTAGCAAGGTTTGAACCAGTTGAGTTCAACCAACAACTTGTCGATCAAGTATTCGCGACTGCCCAGAATTTGGGATATTCGACTAAGCGAATGACGTCTGGAGCAGGTCATGACGCCCAGATGCTGTCCAGGGTTTGCCCTGCAGCTATGATCTTTGTTCCAAGTAAAGCAGGACTATCACACAACCCTGCTGAATTTACTTCCTTAGAAGAGGTTTCAGCTGGAGCAAATGTTCTTTTACATTTGATGGTTGATGCTGCAGAGGAGTGCCGATGAGTGGCCGTCCGCTTCGAATTGGGGCCGGACAACTAGGCCCTATTTCGAGAGATGAATCCCGAAAAAGTGTTATCGATCGGCTTATTGCCCTCCTTGAAAAGGCCCATCGATCTGAAGTTGATCTTATCGTTTATCCTGAATTGGCCTTAACGACCTTTTTCCCTAGATGGTATTTGGAAGAGGATTCAACGGTAGACAATTTTTTCGAAACAGAAATGCCTGGTCCTGAAACACAAAGATTATTTGATTCTGCAATGAGCTTTGGTATCGGATTCTGCCTCGGCTACGCAGAGCTCACTGCTGATGGGCGCAGGTACAACACCCAGATTCTCGTTGAACGAGATGGAAGCATTGTGGGTAAATACCGGAAAGTTCACCTTCCGGGACATGAAGAATACGAGCCGTGGAGGGAATTTCAGCACCTTGAAAGGAGATATTTTGAGGCAGGTTCCGACTTTCCAACATGGAATGCTTTCGATGGAATACTAGGAATGGCAATATGTAACGACCGTCGATGGCCAGAAACTTACCGCTGTCTTGCTCTAGGCGGTGCGGAGCTAATATTAATTGGGTACAACACTCCTATTCATTACGCTCCGGACCCTTCGCAGAATGAACTAGCAAGTTTCCACAATCATCTCGTGATGCAAGCCGGAGCCTACCAAAACGGCTGCTTTGTGGTTGGGGTAGCAAAAGGAGGGCTAGAGGAAGGAGTCGATTCTTTAGCAGAAAGTTGCATTATTGCTCCGAGTGGAGAAATTGTCTCCTCAGCTACTGGCGCAGACGATGAACTAGTTATAGCCGATATTGATTTAGACCTATGTAATAACTATAAAAACACAGTGTTTGACTTTAATAAATACAGAAGACCAGAGATATACAGCCCCATTACTGATCAAAGGGGTACAATTACGCCTGCAGAAGGAGGAGGGAACTCATGACTTCCTTTGAGTTAAACGGATCAGAAGTTACCGTCAATGGGAACCACCCTCACTTGCTTGCAGCTTTAAGAGATGAACTAGGAATTATCTCTCCTAAAGATGGATGCGCTCCCAGCGGACAATGTGGATGTTGCACAGTGATAATGAACGATAAAGCTCGGATATCTTGTCAACTTTCCGTGGAGCGAGCAGAAAATGCAAAAATTCAGACTCTTGAAGGCATCGATCCGGAGGAATTGAACAAAATGGGTACAGCGTTCGCTGCTTGCGGAGCTCTCCAGTGCGGGTTCTGCACCCCTGGAATAATGATTAGAACNAAAGTTTTGATAGATAAAAAGGGCGACAAGCTCGAGCGCGAATATGCTGCTCGTCATCTTGGTGCTCATCTTTGCCGTTGCACCGGATACATCAAAATCTTAGATGCTATGGAAGCGCTGGCGAAGGATACGGTCCCTTCAGTTACTCCTCTTGAAGGGATTGGGTCAAGTGGATTAAAGTACGAGGCCGAAGATCTAGCTACTGGCAGAAGACCGTTTATCGATGACATGCAGCCCGACGGCCTTCTTCACGGAGCATTTAAACTTTCTGACCATGCTAGAGCCGAAATTATATCGATTGATACGTCAGCCGCAGAAGCCCTAAGTGGTGTCGTTCGTGTATTCACTGCAGCCGACATTGACGGAGAGCTTCGTGTCGGATTGATACATAAAGACTGGCCTGTCTTTATCCCGATCGGAGGACGAACTAGCTACCTAGGAGATGTTCTGGCTCTTGTAGTAGCAGAAGATAGGACCACAGCTAGAGAAGCGGCAGAATTAATCCAAATTACCTATAAAGAATTGACGGTAATTTCAGATCCCATCAAAGCACTAGATAGTGACGAGGATGCGGTATGGGGATTAGAAGGAAATATCCTCTCCACATCAACCTACAAACGCGGAGATCCAGATTCTTTATTCGGCGAGTGCACACATGTGGTATCAGAAACATTTCAGACACAAAGAGTTGACCATGCTTTCGTTGAACCAGAATCAACACTGGCGACCCTTCATGCAAACGGAAAGCTTTATGTTTATAGCGGCGGCCAAGGCATCTGGGACGATAGGAATGATATAGCACGCGTCCTAGGAATCGACCCGTCAGAAGTCATAGTAGAACTGGTCTCTAACGGAGGAGCTTTTGGGGGGAAGGAAGACATGTCTAATCAGGCACAAACAGCCCTCGCAGCATGGCTGTTACAGAAACCTGTGAAGACAACCCTCTCTCGCGAAGAGTCTCTACTGATTCATAGCAAAAGACATCCCATTAAACTTCAATACAAGGCTGGGTGCAACGAGAATGGAGAGCTTCAAGCACTGTCCGTTTATATGGTTGGCGATTCAGGCCCTTATGCGTCAGTGGGGATGAAAGTTTTAGAGCGCGCTGCAGGACATGCAAGTGGGCCGTACGTTGTATCCAACATTGCAGTTGAAGCAATCGCTGTTAGAACAAACAACTCAGTTTGCGGAGCATTCAGAGGATTCGGCGCCAATCAAGCTCAATTCGCTATGGAAGGCGTTATGGATAGGTTAGCTGATCTCGTTGGCATTTCGGGATGGGAGATCAGAAATAGGAATGTAATCACTGCTGGATCAATATGGGGGCCGGGACAAATTATGGATGAAGGTTCTTTGGGGGCCCAAGCCTGCCTAGATGCAGTTAAGGGTGCATACGATAGTGCTATATATGATGGGAAATCAGTTGGAATTGGACTTGGTCTGAAGAATTCAGGATTGGGCAATGGGTTCAAAGAAGTTGCTAAAGCTGTCATCCGTTTCTGCGAGGATGGGCGTGTACAAGTTCGCCACTGCTGGACCGAAATGGGTCAAGGTGTTCATACTGTTGCAGCGCAAGTTGCCATAGAAGAACTTGGAATTCCAGCATCAATAATCGACGTGATAGTTGACACGACGCGCGAGCTAGGAGCTGGACAGACAACTGGAAGTCGAGGAACCCTAATGGGTGCTGGAGCAGTTCGTGACGCCTGCAAAAAAGCGATTCAGGGAGGAAGGGTAGTTGGTCAAGATTACGAGGGTGAATACCGAATTGACTGGACGAATGCATTATCTGAAAATGTGGAAAATCCAATTATCCATTCCACATTCGGGTACGCCGCCCAAGTAGTTATCTTGGATTCCGAAACAGGAAATATNGAGAAGGTTGTCGCTGCTCATGATGTAGGAAGAGCTGTGAACCCCCTTCTGTGCGAAGGACAAATCGAGGGGGCAGTTCATATGGGATTAGGTTACGCACTCTCTGAAGGNTTTCCATGCGATGAAAACGGGCGGCCCAAAAATACCACCCTTAAAAGTCTAGGAGTCATCCGACCAAAAGATATGCCGCCTGTTGATGTCATTCTTGTTGAATCTCCTGAGCCTAATTCACCATACGGAATTAAAGGTGTAGGCGAGATTGGACTCGTCCCTACTGCGGGTGCGGTTGCTGCAGCATTCTTTTCTTTTGACGGGGAATGGCGTACCGAGCTTCCAATCAAGAACGTATCCAATCGTGAAAGGTCTAATGCGTGGACTTAGCTATAAACCAGACCCATGGCATGGTTTGTGCACACCACCACCTTTACTCATCTTTATCTCGAGGAATGCCCGGACCGGCTACCCCTCCCCTTTCGTTCCTAAATATTCTTAAAACAGTTTGGTGGAAACTTGATCAGGCTCTCGACTTAGAAACAATCTTCTGGTCAGCAAAATTAGGTGCTTTAGAAGCNCTTGAAACTGGAACTACNTGCATAATTGACCATCATGAATCNCCAAATGCTATCGANGGNTCGCTTTCAGCCATTGCCGATGCNTGTTCGGAGGTCGGGGTGAGAGTTAATACCTGCTATGGGGTAACTGACCGCCATCCAGCATCAAATTCCTCCCCTAATTCTATGACGGAAGGAGCACGAAGAGGACTTGAGGAAAATCGACGGTTCCTAAGTCACGGCGGTAACGGAATGGTAGGTCTTCATGCGGCTTTTACTTGTTCTGATGAAACTCTTGAGAGTGCAACTTCATTAGCAAGAGAATTTAATGTAGGTATCCATACCCATGTTGCCGAAGGGAAGGTAGATATGGCCGCTCCGAGCCGACTGAGTAGTCTCTCTGAAGATAATTGGATCCTCGCCCATGGAGTCCACCTAGAAGACGACCACGGCATCCGAGGAACAATCATTCACAATCCGCGTTCAAATATGAATAACTCTGTGGGTTATGCAGCACCTAAACGATTCGCAAATCCTGTTGGCTTAGGAACTGACGGGATAGGCGCTGATATGTTTGACGAATTCCGACTCGGCTATGCCCGGCTACGAGAGAACGATATTACCGAATCGCCTCTCACAGTGTGGGGGATGCTAGAAGTAAATAAGGCCCTCTACCCAGATTGCCTTCAGGACATAGTAACTTGGGCTTACCCCAATGTAGATCCTTGGCATTTAGCATTCTCACCAGGAGTCAAGCCAAAAGATATCGTTATCGCAGGGAAACAAGTAATGAAAGATGGAATTGTGATGACAGTTGACGCAGATGAAGTCCGATCCAAAGCAGCAGAAGTTGCGACGAAATTATTCAAGAGAATTGATGATTTACCATGACACAACCAGTAGCCATATACCTCCAAGATGCCCACACAATCCAAGACGCAATGACATACGCGAAGTATGCCGAAGAACAGAACTTCGATGCTGTCTGGCAAGCAGACTCGAGACTTGTCCGTGAATGTTGCGTCCCTATGGCGGCTTTTGCAGCGAGCACTGAAAAAATCAGAATAGGGAGCGGAGTCATAGATTGTTGGACCAGAAATCCAGCTCGAATAGCATCGACATTCTCCACTCTTGATGATCTAGCTCCAGGTCGCATCATTCTAGGTATTGGGGCTTGGTGGGATCCACTTGCCGCAAAGGTAGGTATCGAACGGAAACGGCCATTGAGGGTAATGCGAGAAGTAGTGGAGTCTGTTCGCGCACTTCTACAATGTGATGGGCCAGTTACGTATAAGGGTGACTTTGTGCAGCTAGAAGGAGTCGAACTTGACTATGTTCATCAAGAACGACGGGCAAAAAACGTTCCCATTTATATCGGGGCAACAGGCATGAAAATGATGGAATTGACAGGGAAAATCGCTGACGGGGTGGTCCTTAACTACATGGTTGAACCAGCTTATAACCTTCGTGCTATGGACGCCCTCCAAATTGGCGCTGAATCTGTTGGGCGGGACTTTGATGAAATAGATAGGCCACAATTGATTGTGTGCTCTGTCGATGAAGACCGTCAAGCTGCTTTAGATGGTGCGCGACTTCTTCTCACACAGTACCTCGGCCAGCAACCTCATATTATGGCCGCTAGTGGCGTAACTGATGAGCTACTTAATGAAATCCATCAGGTACTAACGTGGCCTGCAACTCACGAAGAAGTTGTTGCCGCATCAAAACTAGTTCCCGATGATGTCGTTCAAAGATGCACCGCTTCCGGAACTCCAGAAGAAGCAAAAGAAAAAGTGAAGGAATATATTGACACAGGATGCACCACACCTATCCTCTACCCTTTGGGACCTGACGTAGAACTAATGATCGATACATTCTCAGATTGGAACCATTAAGAATCCCAAGGGTAGATAGCGGAAAATCAGCACTTCGGCTAAGTTCCCTCTCATGGAAACAAGTGATAATGAATTAAGTAAGTTAGACACCATTGATCTAGCTTCAAAGATACGTAACGGGGAAATATCTCCCACCGAAGCTATCCAAGCTTCGATCGACAGGATAGAAGCCCTTGATGGGGAGTTGAACGCTGTTGTAACTAGAAGATTTGAGAGAGCGTTAAAAGATGCTGCAGGAGAGATCCCAGATGGTCCATTTAAAGGAGTACCATTTCTTCTAAAAGATCTTCGCACTTCCAGCGCCGATGAACCAATGCATCTAGGTAACAAGGCACTTAAAGAAATCGACTACATCTCCCCTACCGAATCTGACCTTGCTAGAAGATATCGCGAGGCTGGATTTATTGTTATTGGCAGGACAAACACTCCAGAATTCGGGCTTGTCGGGACAACAGAGCCCGAGTCCTATGGTCCATGCCGCAACCCCTGGAATACAGACTACGGAACCGGAGGTTCAAGCGGTGGAGCTGCAGCGGCCGTAGCGTCTGGCATGGTACCTTCTGCAAATGCGAGCGATGGTGGAGGATCAATACGTATTCCGGCAGCTATGTGTGGGCTTGTGGGCTTAAAGCCGAGTCGGGGAAGAGTTCCAATGGGCCCCTTCCAAGATGAATGGGGACTTTCGATTCAACACGTAGTCTCTCGTAGCGTTCGAGATTCAGCCGCAATTCTAGATGCCTCTGCAATCCCGACGCTCGGTGATGGCGTTGTGGCACCTGATGTCGGGCGTCCTTATATTAATGCTTTAGAAAAAGACCCTGGCAAACTCCGAATTGGGATTTGGGCTGAATCACCCAGAGAAGAACTCGAGATCGATCCAGAGTGCAGGCAATCCACATACGACACGGCAAAAATCCTAGAAGGGCTCGGCCATATCGTGGAAGAATCCCACCCTAAGACGCTTGATGACCAATCAATCGGGGCCCGCTTCAGTGCAGTTTGGATGGCTGGGGCTAATCTTACACTCCGCTCATTAGCGCACTTGCTGGGGCGAGAGGTAACCAAAGATGACGTCGAGCTGGCGACTTGGGCCATGGCTGAATACGGCGCTAAGACTACTGGCCTGGAAGTCTTGCAAGCGCAAGCCGCTATGGCTGAAACTCGAAGAGGCACTGCAAGATGGTGGGAAGATGGATGGGATCTACTACTTACCCCCACAACGCTTCAGCCACCTCCAAGAATTGGAGATTTAACCTCTACACCTGAAGAACCGATGCGCAACTCGTTACGCTCTATACCTTATGCAGCTTTCACATCGTTCTTTAATGTTTCAGGGCAACCTGCAATTTCTTTACCCATAAACAACACATCTAATGGGTTACCAATCGGGGTACAGTTGGTTGCAGCCTACGGAAGAGAAGACCTTCTATTCAGCGTCAGTGCTCAGCTAGAAGCGGAAGTAGGGTGGGCCAACCGATTACCCCCTATTCATGCATAAGAGAAAACCGTAAATGGAACTTCCACGACTCAAGAAGAGTTCGACTAGCTCAGAGGTAGCACAAGCGTTAAGGGAAGCTGGATGCGTGGTGATCGAGCGATTAGTATCCGAAGAGCTAATGAACCAAATAGGTTCAGAGCTAAGGCCCTTTATTTATTCCACTCCCTTCGGCCCTGACAGTTTTACTGGTAAAAAAACAAAAAGGACCGGATCGTTAATTGCAAGATCCAACTCGTTTCATGAACTAGCTTCGCACCCTACGGTAGTAGGCGCTGCAAGGGATGTGATCTGCCAAACTGCGACGACTATCCAAATTCATCTTACCCAAATCATTGAGATAGGCCCAATGTCAGATGCGCAGCCGATCCATCGTGACCAGTGGGCATGGGATTCATTCCCTTTTCCACAAGACTGGGAAGTCGAAGTTTCGACCATGTGGGCCCTCACACATTTCACTGAAGAGAACGGGGCTACGAGAGTTATCCCAGGAAGCCACCTATGGGAAGACGAGCTACGACCCTCGTTCGAAGAGACTATCCCAGCAATAATGCCGAGTGGTTCTGTCCTGCTATATACCGGAAGCCTTTATCACGGAGGAGGTAAAAATTTAACGGCAGACAGTCGTACCGGTGTAAACGTGGACTACTCAGCTAGTTTCCTTCGACAAGAGGAGAACCAATATTTAGCTTGCCCACCAGAAGTAGCAGCACAAATCGATCCAGATCTTGCGAAACTCATCGGCTACAGTAGAGGCTCGTACGCTTTAGGGTATTTCGGAGACTTACAAGACCCTATGGAATTTCTAGACAATGTTAAAGATTGGGATTCTCCCTAGCTATTCTTGTCGTTCAGCAAGTTTCACAAGATTCTGAAGCATTCTCCGCCAAATAAGAATGTGAGCAGGAAGCAAAAAATACCAATAGGCACGCCCTATGACTCCTTTGGGAACAAATAATGCCTGCTGCTCAACTACACTCCCAGCCTCAGTCTCACTGACGTTCCATTCCAGCCATGCATGACCAGGAACTTTCATTTCGGCTAGCAATCGAAGGCGTCTCGGGGTTACTAGAGTAACTTTAAAGAAATCGACAGTATCACCTACTCGAAGGTCAATTGGATGCCTTCTTCCTCTTCTTACCCCCACTCCACCTAACAGCTCGTCTACAAATCCTCTGATAGCCCATAACCAGTCAAAGGCAAACCACCCTGTATCCCCCCCAACTGATTTGATCGTCCGCATGACCGAATTTGCGCTTAGATCTGTCCTTAGTGACCGTCGATCAACAAGAACTCTTCCACCAGCCCATTCAGGATCACTGGGCTCAGGACGAGCAGGATCTTTGAAATTACTTGCGTCAGCCCAACGTGTAGGTATCTCCATTTCCTGAACGCGTGTTACAGCCTTTCCTATAGCATCTTCTAGCTTTTCAGGAGTCCTCTCAGGAGTTATCTCATCCCCATTCCCTTGAACTACCACGTCGGTTGTTAGCGAGTCGATAAGTGCCCGAGCAAGAGTAAAGGGTAGAGGGCTAACTAGATTGACCCAATGCGAAGATAAGCGTGGGGTAAGTACCGGAACTGGAAGAATTAATCGTCTTTTCAACCCGGCCACTTCGGCATAGGTGTCCATCATCTCGCGATATGTAACTACTTCTGGGCCACCTATCTCAAATACTTTATTAAAGGCCTCCTCTCGCCCAAGTACAGATAGAAGATTCTCAAGAACATTTCCAATAGAGATTGGTTGACACTTTGTCCTAGTTACCCATTTGGGAACGACCATAAATGGGAGAACCTCGACAAGGGACCGAAGCATCTCAAACGAGGCGCTCCCAGACCCTATTATTACAGCTGCGCGCAGCTCAGTCACTGGTGTTGATCCGGAAGCGAGGATTCTTCCTACTGCCTGCCGGCTTTGAAGGTGAGCAGACTTTTCAACGTCGTCTGGCCCCAAGCCACCTAAATATACGAGCTGTTTCAACCCCACCTCATCTGAAACCTCAACAAAGTTTTTTGCTATCTTCTGCTCAGCTTCTGCGAAATTTCGTGTTGCTGACATAGAGTGGACAAGATATAACGCTCTATCTGAGCCTTTCAACGCGGCTAGTACTTCATTTTTCTCTTCAAGATTCGCTTCAACTATTTCAACTTGATCCGTCCAGTCCCTATCTTGGAGCGACTTTGCTGATCGGGTAACACAGCGAACCCTGTACCCGTTTTGTAAAAGTTCTGGAACTAGGCGTCCACCGACATAACCTGTTGAACCAGTAACAGTTATGAGTTCGCTGCCTTCCATATAAATGTTTACGGTAGCGTTCCATTTTGATTAGGAAGCCGAAATCTGTAATTGAGTTTTATTTTGTGTCAGATTTCACAAGCTAGTATCAAGAACCATAGATCGCCGGATTACCCTTTAGTTTCTTTGTATGTAGCTATTGCTCTCTCCCGAGCATCTGCATGATTAACCATTGGGAAGGGATAGGTCTTGCCTAGCACCANATCNTATTTGTNTAATGTNATCTGATCGTGATCCCAAGGAGCATGTATGGCGGCATTAGATAAACCCTCCAGCTCTGGCACCCAACGGCGGATATAGCTACCCTCAGGGTCAAATTTTTTAGACTGAAGCATNGGATTGAAAACTCTAAAGTAGGGNGCTGCATCGAAACCTGTNCCNGCTACCCATTGCCAGTTTCCACAGTTCTGAGCTACATCACCGTCAATGAGCATCCTNCGAAAGTACTTCTCNCCCTTTCTCCAATCTACTANCAGGTGCTTNACGAGGAATGAAGCGGTAATCATNCTGACCCTGTTGTGCATCCATCCAGTCGCCGATAGCTGCCTCATGCCGGCATCAACAATGGGATANCCAGTTTGNCCTTTCCTCCAANTCTCAAATTCTTCGGGATCATCCCTCCATGNGATACTNTCATANGATGGATTNGCAGCTTTGTTGGGGATATCTTGATTTGCGAATAAAAGGTGGGNGTACCAGTCACGCCAAGCAAGTTGTCGAATGAACTGCCTATGGCCTTCTCTNTTCGGNGAAAGNCTGTGTAGGANCTCCCTTGGTCCTATCGTGCCNAAATGAAGATCNGAAGAGAGNAACGATGTCCCATCTTCNGAAGGAANATTNCGGGACTCTTGGTAGTNATCTACTANTTTNAAGAATCTTTCAAATCTTNNNNTAGCCCCTTTNTNCCCCTCATTAGAGGNANTTGGTATNAAGTCTTGAGTTTCATCCCANGTANTCTGTTGANGGTCAACGAAAGTAGGAAGATTGTCTTGGATTGAGGGGGGAGCAGGAAACGTGACCCATTTTTTATAGAACGGAGTNAAGACTTTAGAGATTTCACCTTTTTGGGTTAATACAGTTTNNGGNGGGTGAACTAANCCACTCCAAAAAGTNTTAATNGGAATACTGANATCTTTGGCTAGCTNCTCGTCTCTNTGTCGAGANAANGGTGTCGTATCNGCATTGAAATANATGTGGTCAATATTGTTCTCTCTGATATANCGNGGAAGAACGTCTTTCGCAGGTCCTTGTATGACACTCAGCTTCCCACCTATCGATTTGATTTCTGAANCTANNGCCGAAATATTTAAGAAAAACTGTNGCCGTCGGTATGANCCAGCATTTGAAATAAGGTNNGGTTCTAAAACAAATACAGGGTGAATNCTATGAGCTTCGCATGCCTTCGCCCANGCGAGATTATCCTTCAATCTAAGNTCTTTTCTGAACCAGAATAAAGCAGTAGTCATAAAGNGTTANCCTTTTGTATGANGTATCTTCTCAATGTATCTATTTGGCTCCAGTCTGCATNTCTCATAGGATTTAGANTATGGATCATTTCGACGTAGTGGTTCTTGGGTCAGGCGCAGCTGCCNTAGCCGCAGCAGTTTCGGCATCAGGCCACGGGGCGAAAACAATTGGAGTTTTTGAAAAGGCTGATGTTATAGGGGGAACGTCGGCCATGTCTGGCGGGATGATCTGGATTCCAGGAAACCACCATATGGGGAATCAGCAACTCAACGACTCTCGTGAAATGGCACTAGATTACTTAGGCTCTTTATCTCATGGCCGAATGAGAGCTGACCTGCTAGAGGCTTATGTTGATGTTGGGCCCACCATGGTTCAATGGTTTGAAAATAATAGTGAAGTGATCTTTGAAATCGTAGAAAATTTTCCAGATTACCATCCTGAAAATCCAGGTGGAAATAAAACTGGCGGTCGATCTCTAGAGTGCCCCTTATTCCCATTCGATGAGTTAGGAGAATGGGCTGGTCGAATAAGTCAGAGTCGTCAGATGTCTCCTTTTCTCCTAATGAACGAAACAACCCTTGGCAGAGGCCCATTGAGTGCAGCAACAAAGGAAGTTCTCAAACTCCGATCAGAGAAGAACCTTCGAGGATGCGGACAAGCGCTGATAGGACGCCTCGTGAAGTCATGCTTGGATAGACAGATAGTAATCGAAACCGAACATCAAGCCGACGAATTGACCATCGAGCGGAACAATATAAGCGGAGTTCGTTTCAACACCCCCACAGGCATCAGAGAAGTGGAGACCCAATCAGTAATCATCGCTACTGGTGGATTTGAATGGGATAAAAGTCTTGTTAATAATTTTGTGCGAGGACCGCTTCAAAGACCTGTCTCTATCGAAACAAATACAGGCGACGGACTAAAAATGGCCATGCGAGCAGGAGCGGCGCTTGGTAACATGCAGGAAGCATGGTGGGTACCAGTTATAGACATCACTAATGACGAAGGTGCAACCATCCCGTGGATGGTGAATCGCGAGCGGGTAAATCCGCGCTGCATAATGGTAAACAAATATGGTAAGAGATTCGCAAACGAAGCTTCCAACTACAACGCATTTGGTGCCGCATTCCACCAGCTGGATCCCGGAACATTTGAATATCAAAATATTCCAGCATGGATGATCTTTGACCAAGAATACCTCGTGCGCTATGGGTTATGCAGGTACAGAGGTGAAGGCAAGATACCTGAATGGTTAACATCTGCAGACACCCTAGCCGAGCTTGCAAATCTCATAGGTTGTGACGGTTTGGGGCTTGAAGAAACAGTAGAGTGCTGGAATGCGCAAGTAGCCGATCTAGATGATAGTGACTTTCATCGAGGGAAAAGCGTGAATGACATACATTGGGGCGACGGAACAAAAACAATAGCAGCCACACTCGGGCCCATTGACAAACCTCCGTATTATGCCGTAGAAGTCCGCCCCGGTGCATTAGGAACCAAAGGCGGGCCACAAACTAATGCAAACGCGCAGATTCTTGATGTCGATGGCGAAGTTATCAAAGGGTTATATGCAGCGGGAAATGTGATGGCATCAGCCATGGGAATGGCTTATGGCGGGGCTGGAGGAACGCTTGGGCCATGTATGGTGTTTGGATTTATTGCCGGAAAGCACTCAGCTGAGGAGCTATTGCAAAAATAGTACCTTTGTGGGTGTAAGAAATTGCTTCTGAAATCGTCTCCCCTTTGAACAACAAAGTTCAAGAATGGAGACAAAATGAATACACATACCGGATCAAGCACAATGTCAGGCAAGGCAGCGCTTTGGGCACTATATCGAGGTAGCCAAAACGAAACTCTTATGCGTTCAAACTACCGGACCTGCAATTTTCGAAAGGAATTTCTCGACTGGTGCGAAATTCAAAACGATGAGTTAATTTCAAATACTGGTGCCCTAGCTTAAAGATTTTTCTTTCTTGATCAAACAAGATATACCATAAAGATATGGCGAAAAATGTATTAGGGACAGATCTTGTCGACTGCAGCCTCGACCCCCTAACTGGTTACTATCGAAATGGTTGCTGCGATACAGGTAGCGGCGACATGGGAGTTCATACTGTTTGCGCCATCATGACTGAAGAATTTCTTATCTATTCTAAGGAAGTAGGGAATGATCTTTCCACGCCAATGCCAGAATACGGATTCGAAGGGCTAAAACCCGGTGACCAATGGTGCCTTTGTGCGCCTCGCTGGCAGGAAGCTTTTTTAGCTGGCAAAGCTCCTCAGGTAAAGCTGGAATCGACCCACATCGCAACCTTAGAATGGGCCAGATTTGAAGATTTAAAGTCTCACT
The DNA here is from genome assembly GCA_002722525.1 of Acidimicrobiaceae bacterium. Taxonomy (GTDB): domain Bacteria; phylum Actinomycetota; class Acidimicrobiia; order Acidimicrobiales; family UBA8592; genus UBA8592. The sequence goes on from PBMJ01000002.1 coordinate 26,005, forward strand.
CCTCCAGCAGCTAATCTACCAGCTAGAAATTAGCTATTCAGAAAGGTATTTTCTGATGCTGTTAGGAGATTACCTAAGAAGTCAGCTGCTTTGCGGTACCGTTAGTATATGGCACGAATAGTTCTCCAAGGAGCTCGTTATCCGGGCGATATAGCTTTCGAGGATGGTGTTATCACTCAAATAGGGGCGGTAACCCCAAAATCAGGGGATATTAAAGTACGCATTGACGGTGATATTGTGACTCCTGGTCTGATTAACACCCATCATCACCTTTACCAATGGATGACCCGTGGCCAGGCGACTGGCTGTGACCTATTCCAATGGTTGACAACCCTATATCCTATCTGGGGTCGGATGAACGTAGAGGACGTCTATGCTGCAGCTTTAGTGGGACTAAGTGAACTTGCTATGACTGGGTGCACAACTGCATCGGACCACCATTACATCGTCCCGAACAATGATGACTCCGTTTTTGATGCGATTGTAGAAGCGGCAAAAGCAGTTGGTATCCGCCTCTTTCTCAGTCGAGGTTCAATGGACCTCGGCGAATCATCCGGTGGACTACCGCCGGATAACCTAGTTGAAGACCGTGATGCTATTCTTGCCTCTACCCAAAGAGTAATTGAGGAACACCATGATGGCGATATGGTCCATGTTGTAGTTGCTCCATGTAGCCCCTTTTCTGTATCGACAGGGCTAATGGTGGAATCTGCTGAACTCGCCCGAAAGTACGGACTTCAGATGCATACGCATTTGTGTGAAACAATTGATGAACAAGAGCATTGCTTGGATCGCTTCGGGAAGAGACCTGTCATGCAGTTAGTTGACTGGGGATGGGCTGGTGATGACGTGTGGCTAGCTCATGGGATTCATTTGACTAGTGATGAAATTTCCCTTCTTGGGGATGCTGGAACAGGAATCGCTCACTGCCCTTCATCTAATGCTCGCATTGCTGCCGGGTTGTGCCCTGTTGTAGATTTTCGCAAAAACAATGTACCTGTTGGGTTAGGAGTAGACGGAGCTGCAAGTAACGAGGTAGGAGGTTTATTTGGTGAAATGCGTCAGGCACTGTACACCGCTCGAATACGCGAAGAACAAGCTGATGCATTAATGCCTGAAGATGTTCTCGATATGGGTACTGTGGGAGGAGCTAAATGTTTAGGAAGAGACAATCTTGGAACGATCGATATTGGAAACCCAGCAGATCTCGTAGTATGGCCGGGAAATGACTTGGCAGGAATTTCCGATCCTATAACTGCTCTTATTTTAGGACCTGATAGGCGTGCAAAACATATTTTTGTGGCTGGTGAGCAACGGGTTCAAGATGGAGAGCTCCTCGGGGTTGATATTCATGCTGCACACCGAGAGCTTGCAGAACGAGCGCAGCTTTTATGGGACTAGGGGGTAGACAATGGGTGTGAAGTTAATAAAAGGTGGAACAGTTGTCAATGCAAACCACATCGGAGAAGCTGATGTACTAATTGAAGAAGAAAAGATCGTAGGAGTCATTTCTCCGCAAAGTGAAATAGCGATATCGGCTCTTCATGGTGATACCGACATTATCGATGCATCTGGAATGTATGTGATACCTGGAGGGGTCGATGCACACGTCCATTTACAGCTTCCTATGAGCCCTGAGGCGACGTCAAGCGACACCTTTGCTTCGGGGACAGCTGCGGCCGCTTGGGGAGGAACCACTACCGTAATCGACTTCGCTGGACAAATAAAAGGAACAGCTATACCCCACGCGATTGAAACCCGCCTCGAGGAAGCGTCTGGCCAGTGCGCCATAGATTATGCGTTCCATCTTTCGGTAGGAGATGTAAACAACCAATCGCTCATAGACCTATCAAATATGCTTGAAGAAGGAATTAGCAGTTACAAGTTATTTATGGCTTACCCTGACTCGTGGTATTCAGACGACGGTCAAATACTTCAAGTAATGCAATTAGCAGCCGATACTGGTGCAATGATCATGATGCATGCCGAGAACGGTATCGCAATCGATGTGCTCCGAGATCAGGCTTTCGAACGTGGCGCAACTGGATCTATCTGGCATGGCCGCACAAGGCCTCCTGAGCTGGAAGGAGAAGCCGCTCACAGAGCAATACAGCTTGCTGTTGTTGCAGGTTCCCCGCTCTATATCGTCCATCTTTCTTCTTCTAATGCCCTTAATGAGGTTGCCCGAGCTCGTAACGACGGGAAAAACGTTTTTGCTGAAACTTGCCCCCAATACCTATATCTAAGCTTAGAAGAACATCTCGATCAACCAGGAATAGACGGCGTTCGCCATATATGTTCACCCCCACTTCGTAAATTAGCAGACGGGCATCAAGATAGCTTATGGAAAGGACTTCGGACCGATGACTTATCCGTTGTTGCAACAGACCATTGTCCATTTTGTGATGCGGAGAAGAGACTTGGGATCGACGATTTCCGACAGGCCCCTAATGGGCTTGGAGTGATCGAGCATAGAATGGACTTACTATTCCAAGGAGTTCTGCAAGGAGAAATAAGTCTTCAGCGATGGGTCGAGATATGTTCCACTACCCCAGCTCGCCTCTTTGGCTTACAAGGGAAAAAAGGTGTCATTGCACCTGGGGCCGATGCAGATATAGTGATTTACGATCCCAAAAAAGAACACGTCCTTGGGGCAGAAACGCATCATATGGCGATTGATCACTCTGCATGGGAAGGTGTCTCTGTTACAGGCCAAGCTATCAGCGTGCTGAGCCGTGGTAACTTTGTAGTCCAAAATCGGCAATTTGTTGGAGAACAAGGGCATGGAAAATTCCTTAAACGAAATATTCCAGATTTCCTTCGATAAATTACAAAAGGCAGCTTCGCAACCTCAAGCGATTTATTGAACAACCTCAAAGGCGATAGCTACGACCCCAGTATCTTTATCTAGCGAGTGAATTATCTCACTAAGAGCCATTACCTTTCGTTGATTCCCATCGTTCACTTTTGTAACTGCAACACAAAACTTGGACTTCATGGGCTTAGCTTTCTTCTGCCCATCAGAGTGCAGAATTACTTTCGCTGCCCTTTCAGGTGTCAGACGCTCATGCGGCAAACATTCTGCCAGTTCCGCTACACGTTCGGGCCAGTGACAGCAGCTACTAATTACTTGATCAAGTGCTTCTGCCCCAATAGTGGAAATCATCAGATTGCTGGAAGATGGAACAACAGGTTCAAATTCCTCAGGGGCCTTAAATGGAAGTCTTCGAGACCCATCGGCTTCAACTACTACATTGTCTACACTTCGAAACCAATGATCACATAATGAAGGATCAACTCCTATAGCCCTTTCACCTTGAACTTCCTTCCAAATCATAATTGGATTTCCGTTTGAAATGTTCTGAATGATTTCATCCTCTGGCTCAAAAAAGACAGGCAGAGATCGGTTTTGATCAAATCCCATCTTCGTTGTGGAAGTTAAGATCGTCTTACCTTGAAGCTGCTTACCAAGCGCATGAAGGATAGTGGTCTTTCCTCCCCCTCCAACAATTGATATATGATTTTGGGCTTGTGGCGCATCTAGCTCTAAATAATTAGCTAGCTCGGAAATTCGCAACAGATCGACCATAGAAACTCAATCAAAGACTTTAATAAATCTAATATTACGCAAGTGCAGCTCCATCGATCCTCACATGCTCTCCATTAATGTGGCGGCCTTCATCTGAAGCGAGATATGCGATAAGACCTGCGACAGCTTCTGGTTCAACAAATGGCGTAAGTGGATTCTGTCTAAGAAGCAAGTCCATATCGATGTCTTCAATAGGAGGCATCCTCGTCATTGCCGTCTTTATCCCTCCTGGATTCACACAATTAACCTGTAAACCCTTTTTCGCGTATTCAACGGCTAAAGACTTCG
>PBMJ01000003.1 GCA_002722525.1 Acidimicrobiaceae bacterium
CCTCCTGGCGATTTTGCTAGCACTGAAGTCGACGCCTACAACTCGGCGCTTGATCTGAACCTGATGTCGGTAATTGCAATGTGTAAAGCTTCTGTACCGGGCATGCAGGAGCGAAAATGGGGACGGGTGTTAGCAATTACTTCCATTTCTGTTCGTCAGCCAATTCCCAACATCATGCTGTCCAATACTGCACGGGCAGGAGCAACTGGGTTTTTAAAGACGCTAGCTCTAGAAGTTGCTAAAGATGGCGTTACCGTAAACTCCATTCAGCCAGGTTTTCACGCAACTGATCGCGTAACAAGCATTTACGGCGATGCGGACCTTAACGAACTCGCAAAGACGGTCCCTGCAGGAAAAATAGGAAAGGCTGAGGACTTTGGGCAAGTAGCTGCTTTCCTCTGCTCAGAGCAGGCAGGATATATCACCGGAGCTGCTTTGCCTGTCGCAGGAGGGACCTACAGAGGGCTGCAGTAACTGCAAAACAATTCCCTCCCTTAGCTTCTTGTAGGAAGCAGATCTAAGCTAAAGCTCATGGTAGAACCAGATGAGCGAACAATCCCCGACATAGTCGAACAGGCTGCGAATCTCTTCGGATCTGCGCAAGCACTCGTAGATGGAGATATAGATTGGAGCTTCAATGAACTTCACTTCCATGTTCGAGAAATGGCTCAAGCGCTTATTTCTCACGGTGTAGAACATGGAGAAAGAGTCGGAATTTGGGCCCCGAATACATGGGAGTGGGTCGTAGCAGCTCTTGGGGTCCATCAGATTGGAGGCGTACTAGTCCCCATCAACACACGATTTAAAGGTAAGGAAGCAAGCTACGTTCTCAAGCGCGCCAACGTAAAACGCCTTTTCACCGTCACCGACTTTCTTGATACAAACTACGTCAACCTTCTGCACGATGCTCAAGACCTCGGGGCTTTAAACCAAATCATCGTCATGCGAGGTCAACCTCAAAAAGGCACGACTACCATGGCCGAGTTTCTCAATAGTTCAGATTCGACCGATGAAACTACTTATCAAGAACGAAGAAACCGCGTTTCCGGGAATGGCCTTTGCCATATCATGTTTACTTCGGGGACGACAGGGCTCCCGAAAGGAGCAATGCTGACACATTCAGCGGTGACCCGAGGGTATAACGACTGGGCTGACATAGTTGGGCTCCGAGCTGGAGATAGATACCTGATAGTAAATCCCTTTTTCCATTCTTTCGGGCTAAACGCAGGAATTCTCGCGTGCCTAATGAAGGGCGCTTGTATGCTCCCTCATCCTGTTTTCGATGTAGCCGAAGTAATGGACCGAGTCCCTATCGATCGAATTTCAATGCTTCCAGGGCCGCCAGCAATCTACCAGACAATACTTAATCACCCTGATTTAGAAAATTTCGACATGTCAACCTTACGTCTTGCAGTTACGGGAGCAGCTGTCATTCCAGTAGAAATGATTGTTCAGATGCGAGAGAAACTAGGCTTCGAAAAAGTTGTGACAGGCTATGGGTTGACTGAAGGATCCGGGCTGGCAACCATGTGCCGCCACGATGACGACCCAGCGACAATAGCAAAAACCTCCGGCCGGGCAATGCCAGGGATGGAAGTCAAAATCGTTAATGAACAGAATGAGGAAGTTTCAAGAGGGAACCCAGGAGAAATTATCGTGCGCGGGTACAACATCATGAGAGGATATCTCGATGACCCCGAGCAAACGGCTCAGGCNATCAATNATNANGGGTGGCTACACACTGGTGANATAGGANTCATGGACCANGAAGGCAACATTTCAATAACNGANAGAAAAAAAGATATGTANATCAACGGAGGTTTTAACGTTTACCCNGCAGAAGTCGAATCCCTCATGCTTGCCCATCCAGATATCGGACAGGTCTCTGTAGTTGGTGTCTCGGACCAGCGAATGGGCGAAGTAGGCTGCGCCTTTGTCGTCCCAGCAACAGGAAGGCAACCTGACCCCNAAGAAATCATTGGATGGTGCCGAAACGAAATGGCAAACTATAAATGCCCGAGGCACATTCAATTCATTGAAACGCTGCCATTAAACGCATCTGGGAAAGTACTAAAGTACGAACTGCGTGAAAAAGCGAAACAACTGACGGAGTCAAAGTAATGCAGGCCGTAGTTCTCGAAGGATACGGAGAAGTTGATGTTCTCACGATCCAAGAAATCCCCATTCCAGAACCAGGGCCAACCGAAGTCCGAGTAAAAGTCGCCGCCACCGCACTTAATCGCGCAGACCTTCTACAAAGAAGAGGCCTATACCCAGGGCCAGAGGCAGAATATGAAATACCCGGCATTGAATTTTCCGGAACTATTGAATCTTCGGGCGAAGATGCAAACAAGTACCCTATCGGAACCAAAGTCATGGGCATTGTCGGTGGTGGAGGTTATGCAGAATACCTTGTCGCCGATGAAAGACAAATTATCCCAATTCCAGAAGGAATCGCAGTTATCGAAGCAGCGTCAATTCCAGAAGTATGGATTACCGCCTTCGATGCGTTGATGGATAAGGGAAACTTAAAGACAGGACATAAATGCTTAATTCANGCTGGCGGCTCGGGAGTTGGAACAGCTGGAATTCAAATAGCAAAAGAATTAGGGGCACAAGTCGCAGTAACAGCTTCGGCTCCAAAATTAGAGNCATGNAAACAACTNGGCGCTGANCTAGCCGTCGACTACCACGCACAAGACTTTGTCGACGAAGTAAAAAAATGGCTGGAATCAACTGGGAATNTCGGAGTCGATGTGATCCTTGATGTGGTAGGCGGCGACTACTTAGAAAGAAACTTTCATTGCATAGCTTCCCAAGGCACAATTGTCCAGGTTGGAGCAATGGGGGGCGGAAAAGCCAACATCAATCTGGGAGCACTATTACAAAAACGTTTGACTTTAATCGGAACAGTTCTCAGAAGCAGGTCAATAGAAGAAAAGATTGCATTAGCTGAAATTTTCATATCACGTATTACCCCCAAGTTCGAAGATGGTTCCTACAAACCAGTTATTGACACTAAATATCCTTTTCAGCGCATAGCCGAAGCGCACACCTACATGGAAAGCAACAAAAATATCGGAAAAATTATCATTGAGCTTCCATAAAGTAACCTGAGGGCAAAAAATAAGCCATTGCCTAGGAGCCCCCTACCTTTTTCTTTTGGTTTCTGAGCATCTGTGATCTACCCTTAATACAGCNATGAATAAACCTGTAGTCAAAATTAGTATTCCCGATAACCAGCTAATGACAGGNCTATTCGGGGAACGGGATTTACACCTCAAGTCTATTGAAGCCGCCTTCCCAGAGGTTGATATCCACGCCCGTGGCAATCAGATCTCAATTAGTGGAACCGACGCCGCCAGAGTCGGTTCGTTATTCGAAGAGATGGTAACGCTACTCAAAGACGGCCATGTCATAGATTCGTCTAGTTTGGGGAAATCCATAGATCTAGTTCTGGCCGACGAACGTCCATCAGANGTTCTCGGAGNGGANATCCTTCGCGCCAAAGGAAAAACGATTCGCCCGAAATCGCTTGGACAAAAGCGTTATGTAGAAGCCATAGCAAAGAACATTATCACTTTTGGAATTGGACCAGCCGGGACGGGAAAGAGCTGGCTAGCTGTAGCCATGGCTGTCAAAGCCCTCCGCGCAAAAGAAGTTAACCGTATAATTCTCACACGTCCCGCCGTCGAGGCTGGCGAGAGGTTGGGATTCCTTCCCGGAGATTTGATGGCAAAAGTCGATCCATATTTGCGGCCTCTATATGACGCTTTGCATGACTTAATGGATATGGATAGTGTCGAGCAACTCGTTGAAGATGGACCAGTTGAAGTTGCGCCACTCGCCTTCATGCGAGGTAGAACACTTAATAATGCCTTCGTTATTCTTGACGAAGCGCAGAACACAACACCAGAGCAAATGAAAATGTTCCTGACCCGAATAGGATTCGGTTCCCGAGTCGTAGTCACAGGTGACTCAACTCAGGTAGATGTTCAAAATGGNCGGCAATCATTACATAAACTCGAATCCCTGCTTGGAGAAATTGAAGGAATATCCTTCGTTCACCTAACAAGTAAGGATGTTGTACGGCATCGAATTGTTCAGGACATAGTCGATGCGTACAACAATAAATCACCAAAAGAAGAGTCCAGTTGAAAGTTATCGCCCAATCAGACTTGCCGCGTCATGATGCCGAAGCAGGGATAGAGACTGAGCGCTGGCGCCGACTAGCCGAGCTGGCTCTCACAGCTGAAAATATTTCCGAAGGAGAGCTAACCCTATTCTTTATTGATGAGCAAATAATGACCGACCTTAATGCTGAACATATGGGAGAAACCGGCCCTACAGATGTTCTAGCTTTCCCTATAGATGGCCCTACACAGGGAACAGCCAAAACAACAATAGACCCTCAGGGGCCTCCAAAGATCCTTGGTGACATCTTTATCTGCCCCTCTATTGCGCGAAAGAACGCTGACATTTACAAGAAACCATTTGAAGACGAAATTGCTCTTCTCGTTATTCATGGAGTCCTACATATCCTTGGCCATGATCATGCTGAAGATGAAGAAAAACGAATTATGCAAGAACGTGAAAAAGTACTGCTAGCCCACCACTACCAGCCATGAATGAATCAGAAGTCGCCGGAATCATAGCATTTGTTGTCGCCATCTCAGCAGCCGCTTTTCTAGCCGCTGCTGAAACAGCGATCACTCGCGTCAGCACTGCACGTGCCGAAGCGCTCGTTGAGGAAGGGCGGCGAGGTGCTAGAACTCTCCGAGACTTGATCGACCGACGAGAGCATGTTCTCCCACCAATCCTCTTTATGGTTCTTGCATGCCAAATAGGTGCTGCAACCGTTATGACAATAATCGTCCTAGAACATTGGGGTACATGGCAGCTAGCCTGTGCATTTATCGCAGAACTCTTACTTCTGTATGCAGTAGGAGAGGCACTACCCAAGAGCTGGGCACTGGCTCACCCAGATCGTAGCGCTACTATGGCCGCTCCACTTGTAAAGTTGCTCTCATCTATTGCCCCACTGCGGTGGGTAGCTAATGGAATCGTCACCCGATTGGGAGGCAACCTTCCAAATGGAGTATCAGAGGGTGAAGTCTCAGAAGAAGAGCTATTGGCACTAGCTGAAGAGGCGGCAGCAAGTGCAGCCATAGACGAAGAAGAGCGTGTCCTCATCGAGCACGTCATAGAATTCGGAGATACCGTAGCCCANGAGGTCATGGTNCCNCGGCCAGATATAACAGCCGTATGNGATCGTGACACCATTGATAAAGCCGCNGGCGTAGTCATCGAACATGGATTCACCAGAGTTCCCGTTTACGGGAAAAANATCGACGACATTCGAGGCATTATCTATTCGAAAGACATTATGAAGTCCCTNAGAGATGGTTCAGATCATNAAAAAGTATCAGAGATCATGCGTGAGCCGTTCTACGTCCCAGAAGCAAAAAAAATATCTCAGTTATTAAGAGAAATGCAGTCAGAAACATTCCACATGGCGATCGTCATCGATGAGTACGGGGGGACAGCCGGACTAGTAACTCTCGAGGACTTAATAGAAGAAGTCGTTGGTGAAATCGTTGATGAGTTTGACGTCGAACCCCCCATGATCGAGCGTCTCACAAATGGTAGCTTCAGAGTAAATGGCCGCGCTGACTTAGATGACTTAGAAGCAATGCTCATGATCGATCTACCAGCNGGCGATTGGAATACCGTTGGCGGTCTTATCTTTAATTCACTTGGCCATGTTCCTGCTGTCGGGGAGACAATCGAAATAAGTCAGCACAAGTTCTATGTTGAGAGAGTTCAAGGAAGAAGAATCGCGCGTGTTNTAATTTCCCNAGACCCAGAGATCAGTCGGCTGCCCTAATGGATNANCATCAAAATGAANAAGAAGNAACTGAAGAAGACTTAGCGTCCGAACGGATAACCCAACCGGAAGTTCACCGGTCTGGATTTGTCACGGTGGTCGGAAGACCCAACGTGGGGAAATCATCACTCATCAATACCCTCTGCGGAGAAAAGATTGCAATCACCTCGAACAAGCCTCAAACCACACGTCACCAAATCAGGGGAGTGCTAACTATGCCAAATGCACAACTTATCTTTGTAGACACCCCTGGTATTCACAAGCCCAAAACCCCTCTTGGGGAACGCCTCAACCAGCGTGCAGTCGATGGCATTCCCGGTGTTGATATCGTCTGCATGGTCGTTGATGCCACCAGCCCATTTGGGAAAGGAGATAAGTTCATTGCTTCAAAATTGCCTTCGAGTTCAATCGTCATAGTCAATAAATGCGATAAAGCGAAGAAAAATCAAATACTCCAGCAGCTGGCAGAGACATCATCGCTCTCATTCGCTGAGTATTTCCCAGTGTCGGCTAAAACGGGCGAAGGNACAGATGTTCTCTTGGAATACTTACTAGAGAAGGCTCCAGAAGGACCAAGGTATTACCCCGACGACCAAATCACCGACATGACCGATAAGGATTTCGTCGCTGAACTTGTTCGAGAGCAGCTACTTCGCTTAACCCGAGAAGAAGTTCCGCATTCAATAGCGACACGAGTAACTGAATGGGAGTGGCCACGAGTCCGCATAGAGATTCTCGTTGAACGCGAAAGCCAAAAGGGCATCGTCATCGGACATAAAGGAGAGGTCCTAAAAAAAGTAGGAACCGCAGTGCGCGAACAGCTTCATGAAGGGATATATATCGAGTTACAGGTAAAAGTCGACAAAAACTGGCAGCACCGTCCGGACCGAATCGAACGTCTCGGGTACTAGTAGAGGCTTTAGAGAAATTCCATGATTAAGGCGACAACAGTTACTACGACAAGTCCAGAAATTAAAAACCCCAATGAACCTATACGTATCGGCCTCCTCGGCGCAGTCCCTTTCCCATGGAAATAGCTGACAGCGGAAGCCCAGTCTTCTTCTCCAGNTCCCATAACCCAAACATAGAACTAACAACGACAGCAATGGTGGACCATTTCACCAGAAANTCAGCGCCTTACTCCCTCATCAAGCACAGATGCGGTACCGTCAAAGTGTGACTATAGAACCCTTTCGCCCTTCAATCCTGAAAAAATTAGGCATTGACCCTAAAGCAATTCCACAACATGTTGCTGTCATCATGGATGGTAATGGACGATGGGCAGAGCAAAGAAATCTACCGAGGACCGAAGGTCATCTCAAGGGGGAAGAGGCATTATTCGAATGTGTCGAAGGAGCTTTAGAGTTAGGCGTATCATGGCTAACCGTTTTTGGCTTTTCTACAGAGAATTGGAATCGACCAAAAAACGAGGTGCAATTTCTCATCAACTTCAATAGGGAAACGATACGCAAACGCAGAGATCAACTACATGAGCGTAACGTAAAAATTGAATTTATCGGCCGAGAAGATTGGAGGATGCCTAAAGGACTTCTTCGCGACATGAATGAGGCAAGAGGCCTAACAAAGAAAAATAATGCAATGACATTCACAGTTGCATTTAACTATGGTGGCCGAGCAGAACTTGTAGATGCATTCAGAGCTATGGAAAAAGACGGTATATCTTCAAAGCAAATAACAGAAAAGAAAATCACGCAATACCTCTACAGAAGAGATATGCCCGAACCTGACCTGATCATCAGGACATCCGGAGAGCAAAGAATATCAAACTTCCTCCTGTGGCAGTCCGCTTATAGCGAATTTCTGTTCCTGGATACTTTCTGGCCTGACTTTACAAGAGAGGCCCTATATCAAGCAATAGCGGAATATCAGGTTCGTTCTAGACGGTTCGGAGCCCTGTGAGTAAATACTACACAACGAAAGGGATTGTTCTTCGAACATATAAATTGCGCGAGGCAGACAGAATCATCGTTCTGATAAGCCCAGATCGGGGCATGATACGGGCAGTAGCAAAAGGGATAAGAAAAACAAAGAGCAAATTCGGCTCACGACTTGAACCCACCACACATGTGTCAATGCAGGTCCACAAAGGTAAAGGCGACCTAGACCTAATTACGCAAGTTGAAACCTTAGATCATTTCCGCACCATACGCGAAGACCTCAACAGGCTCACGAAAGCTATAGCGATGCTAGAAGCAGTCGATCAAGTTGTCTTACCTAGTGAGCCCGCCATAGAGCTACACAGAATGCTCCTTAGGGCCTTAAAAACACTCGAAGAAAACGATTCTGTGCTTGTCACCCCAAGCTTCTACCTCAAACTTCTTGTTCTTGAAGGCTCCGGTCCTATCGTTGACCAGTGTGTGGTTTGTGGAGCTACAGACATCGTCGCATTCTCCAATGAAGAAGGCGGAGTTATGTGTGCAACCCACCGAACTGGAATACCAATAAGTGCCCCGGCAATCGATCTGCTGCGCCTTATATTGGGAGGCCAGCTAGGAAAGGCACTCAATCAAAAAGAATCTCACGCGACAAAGGAAATAGAGAAAATAGCCAGAGAAGCGCTTGAATACTTTCTTGAGCGAAGAATGCGAACTACAACACTTCTAGATACGTAATACGCAAAATCCAATAAAACAATATACTCAGAGATTCTTTGGCCGAGCCCTATTCAACCCATCATTAGAGATTGATCAGGATAGACACCCAAGGTGCATTAAAGGGCGTTAGCCTTAAAGGTCATGGGTGCAGCAAAATCAGACAGCGAAATAATGGATAAAGTCGTCAACTTATGTAAACGACGCGGCATTATTTTCCAATCAGCAGATATATACGGAGGTTTTCGATCCACATACGACTATGGGCCCATAGGATCTCTAATGCTCCGAAATGTCAAAGATGCATGGTGGAAAACCATGGTCCAGCTCCGCCACGACATTGTGGGCTTAGACGCCTCGATACTGTCACCGCCAGCGGTCTGGGAAGCATCAGGCCACCTTGAGAATTTCACAGACCCGCTCGTTGATTGCAAAGAATGCAATGGGCGATTCCGCGAAGACCAACTAGAAGATCCTTCAACTTGTCCAGCATGCGGGGCACAAAATAGTTTCACAGAGGCGCGAGCATTTAACCTCATGTTCAAAACCCATGCAGGCCCAGTCGAAGGAGCAGGCCACGCAGTTTATCTACGCCCAGAAACAGCGCAAGGAATGTTCACAAACTTCAAGCTCGTTCTAGAAACGTCGCGAAAAAAACCGCCATTCGGTATCGCTCAAGTAGGGAAAAGTTTCCGAAATGAAATCACTCCTGGTAATTTCGTTTTCCGGACACGAGAATTCGAACAGATGGAAATGGAATATTTCGTACCGCCAGACCAAGCAAATATCTGGTACGAGTATTGGTGTGAAGAACGCATGAACTGGTATATCGATTTGGGGATCCCTAAAGACCAACTACGTTTGAGGCCCCACGACCAAGATGAACTAAGTCACTACAGTTCAGGAACTAGCGATGTGGAATTCCTCTTCCCATGGGGCTGGGGCGAACTCGAAGGGGTCGCGAATCGAGGCGACTACGACCTTCGTCAACACAGCGAACACTCTGGTGAAAAACTTACCTACTTCGACCCAGAATTAGGTGAGCACTATATTCCACATGTAATTGAACCAGCAGCGGGAGCCACTCGGTCGATGATGGCATTCCTGATAGCTGCATATGACGAGGAACCAGTTAATGATGATCTGCGGACGGTTCTTCGTTTCGACCCTCGAATCGCTCCATATAAAATCGCCGTTCTGCCGCTATCAAAAAAAGAAACCATCACACCATTAGCGAACCAAGTATTTGATCTTGTCAAAGACCGCTGGATGGCTGATTATGATGAAACCCAGAACATCGGAAAACGCTACAGGCGCCAAGATGAACTAGGAACCCCATACTGCGTAACTGTTGATTTTGATAGTCTCGAAGATGAAGCAGTGACGGTTCGAGATCGCGACACCATGGAACAAGACCGAATCAGTATCGACAGGCTCGTTGAATATCTAAGCGAACGCCTTCCATAAAAATCAAGGATAGAAGTGAACGCCTCCGAGAAAATCATTGACGCAGTGAACCGAGCCGTAGATGGCAACCACTCGCGCAAAGAAGCGGTAGAACTTATCACTGAAGATGATTTGGCTGACGTTCTCTTTGATAGCGCAACTGGCGATTCCATCGAACCGTTATGCAAAGGCATAGCAGCTTCACCGGGAGCAGCATCGGGGAAACTCTGCCTAAGCGTCGATGCTGTGCTTGAAGTTGTCGATGCCGGAGAGCAAGCAATCATGGTTGCCATGGAAACAGGACCAGCCGATGAACCAGGAATGCGATGGGCTGCCGGCATAGTCACCGCATACGGCGGACTAGCCAGCCATGCAGCAATCTATTCTAGAGGCTTAGGCCTCCCAGCAGTATGTGGTGTTGAAATCCTCAAAGTGGAGGAAGGGCAAATTAAAGTCGGAGAAACGGTTATCTCAGAGGGCGACGTCATTTCTATCGATGGTGCGTCCGGGGAAGTATTTGCAGGAGAAATAGAAATCTCAGACGCCGCTGCTCCCGATGAACTGTCAACCCTCCTCGAATGGGCTGACGAACTTAGATCAAGCAAAGTACAAGTATGGGCAAACGCTGACACCGAAGAAGAAGCCACTGAAGCCCGATCAGCAGGGGCTACCGGAATTGGTCTTTGTCGCACAGAGCACATGTTCCTTGGGGACCGTCTACCGGTCATACGTCAGCTACTCAAAGCAACGGATCCAGATGAAAGAAAAACTGCGTTAGAAGAACTCCAGAAAGCACAACAAGCAGATTTCGAACGTGTACTTACCCCAATGGACGGCCTCCCAGTCACCGTCAGGCTACTCGATGCTCCACTACATGAATTCCTCGAAGAAACCGAAGAACAAAACCCAATGCTCGGCCTTCGCGGAATACGACTCGCAATTGCGACAGAAGACCTCTACCGGACACAAACACGGGCGCTCATCGCAGCAGTTCAAGAACGCATATCACAAGGCGGTAATCCAAAGGTAGAGATCATGGTTCCCCTCGTATCTCTTGAAGGAGAACTTACCCTCGTGCTGAGATGGATAAGAGAAGAACTTAAAAATTCACCGATACCCATACCAGTCGGGACAATGGTCGAAACCCCCAGAGCGGCGTTAATCGCCGGAGACCTGGCGAAACACATCGACTTCATCAGTTTCGGTACCAATGACCTTACTCAGATGACGTTCGGCTTCAGTCGAGATGACGTCGAAGTTAGTGTCATTAACGAGTACATCGAAAAAGAACTTCTTGAGAAAAGTCCTTTTGAGACGCTCGATATTGGGGGTGTCGGTCAACTGGTCACAACAGCAATAAGCCAAAGCAGGAAAGTAAACCCAGACATCAAAATCGGCATCTGCGGCGAACACGGAGGAGACCCAGCGTCAATACGATTTTTAGTAGATGCTGGCGTCGATTATGTCAGCTGCTCGCCGCCGAGAATACCTATAGCGCGACTTATCAGCAGTCAAATACTTCTCGATTCGTAAAAGAACGAATCTGTTCGCTTTTTAATAGAAGGAAATCTAGAAGTTCGTGTAAGTTCTACCAAATGGGATGGAGTAGAGAATTCATCGAACGAGTCAGAGAAGCAACTGACCTAACCGATGTCGCGCGCGACTATGGCGAAACAAAAAATGCCGGCCCAGGTAAAGTCAAAATGAACTGCCCGTTGCCAAGCCACTCAGAGAAGACACCATCATGTCATATACAAAGAGAATGGTTTAAATGCTTTGGTTGTGGTGAAGGCGGAGACGCTTTCAAATTCATAGAAAAGGTAGAGAACCATGATTTCAATGAAACTGTTGACCACCTAGCTCGAAGAGCAGGAATCGGATCATCATACCCCAATCCACCCGACTGGACTGGGCGAAGTGGAGGTGGCGACGACGGAAGGAAAGATCTTTTCTACGCACTTTCCCAAGCGGCAGAAATCTTGCATCTACGCCTATTAGACATGGAAAATAAGGCAGCCCAACAGGCACGAAAATTCCTTAAAACCCGAAGGATAGGATCTGAACAGGCAAAGAAGTACATGATCGGATACTCGTATCCGAGAAGTAAAGGACATGCTGACGGTCTGATCCGTGACTTGAAACCGCGAATGAGGTCATACTTTCAAAAAGAACTAGACAAAGCCGACAGCGAATTCGATATCTGGTTTGAGAAGACACTAGTAGAAGCTGGTCTAGCCAAAGAATATGAAGGGCAACTAACTGACTTCTTTTTTGATGAACGGATTATGTTCACTATCTTTGATGCCTCTGACCGGCCCATCGCATTCAGTGGTCGTCAACTTCCAGGCGGGCGTGACCCAAAATACAGAAATTCACCTAATTCAAAAATATACGCAAAAGATGAAACTCTTTACGGCTTAAACTGGGCGAGAAAAAATCTCGCAAACGAGAATTCTGCTGTTGTCAGTGAAGGCTGTTTGGACGTCATCGCTCTTCACGAATGCGGGCTTCCCACAGCTGTCGCACCATGTGGAACATCTATGACTGAAAAACAAGTCAAAAAACTTGCCAAATATACGAAGAACTTTAGCTTATGTTTCGACTCTGACCCGGCCGGCAAAAAAGCGACTGAACGATTCGCCCAATGGGAAGAAGAAGATGATTTGAATTTAACTGTCGTTGAGCTTCCCGTCGGGCAAGACCCAGGAGATTTCCACTCCAATGGGAAGTGTGATGCTCTGGTAAATCTCACAGAAGATACCACCCGTTTCCTTAGATGGCGGGTTGATCGAACGTGGGCGTTAGCTGACCCTAACGATATTGAAGGTCGAAGTATGACTGCAGAAACCATGCTGCAAATTGTAAAAGATCACCACAACGAAATGATCCATGATGATTACGTCCGGCAAATTGCAGAAATCACTGGGCTCACCTACAACCACCTCATAGAGAAATTTAGTGGGATGCAGCAGACTCCAAAACGTAAAGCCCCACAACCACCAACGCAAGAACCGCCAGAAGACGACTACCCGAGGGTCTTTGATGAACCCCCACCAGATTTAGATAGAGGCTCTCGACCGGTGGGCAAAGAACCAAAGATAAGGCAGAGCAACGAGAGTTTAGATAGCGCGGAGTGTAGAGCGTTGTCGTTAATGCTCCATAATCGCCAAAAACTAGAGGATCTCAAGTTATGTCCCGAGCGAGTCACAGAGCAATTCTTCTGTGAGGGTATTCACCGTCAAGTATTCAATGCATTGAATGCGAGCACTACATATGATGAAGCGAAATCGTATTTAGGCGTAAACCTAGATCTTATTGAGATAGCGAGCGAGTACGGGGAAATAAAAAATGCCGGCCCAGGTAAAGTCAAAATGTGCTGTCCGCTGCCAAATCATTCAGAGGAAACACCGTCATGCCATATACAAAGAGAAGGGTTTAAATGCTTTGGGTGTGGTGAAGGCGGAGACGTTTTCAAATTCATCGAACTGGTAGAGAGCGTTGATTTCAATGAAGCTGTAGAGCTAATAGATGCAAGGCATAAAGGGGCCCTGCGGGCTGGGACTCTTTTGGCGAAACTTCATCAAAAGGGACCATTGCATAATCTTGATGATCTCAAAGTATCAGCAACGTTTGCGGAGGTTCTCTACTGGACAGCGAAATATCGGCACGACGGAATCTATACTAAAGCCACAAAGAGCAGCGACCTAAAAGCAGCGCAAGAACTTGCTGAGATCCATCAACTCCTCACCGACTTAATCGATTCTCTTGATCCTTTTTCCAAAGCCGCCAACCATCTTCTAGAGTGGCTTCAATCGAAAGAGAAAGGAGAGAGCTGATGTCAACAGAAAACATTACCCCATCTCCATTCCCCTCCGTTCTAGACCCTGAGTGGGAAGCTCTAATCAAACGAGGAACAGCACAGGGGTCCTTAACCGTCGACGATGTTGTCCGACGCCTTCAAAATGTTGAATTAAGTGAGGACTTGATTCAGGCGATTAGTGATGGTTTGGCTGAACGCGGAATCTACCTTGATGGAGGAGAGCCGCTCGATCATGAAGATGAGTTGCCCTCCAGTAGGGAGAGAAAAACCCTCTTAAAAAAACAAAAGTTTTCCCCAAAACCGTCAACATCGATGACTGATTCAACGACTCTCTACCTTCAAGAGATAGGCCAAGTTGACTTGCTTACAGCAGAAGAAGAAGTTCGACTAGCAAAAAAAATCCAAGATGGCTTAATCGCATCTAAGGAACTTGCACGATTACGGCACGCAAGTAACACAAACGGCTTCGAAGTAGATGAGAAACAAATTCATGAATTAATGAGAAAAGTACGGCAGGGAGAAAAAGCGAAAAAGCATCTCACTGAAGCGAACTTACGTCTAGTGGTTTCCATAGCGAAAAGAAAGTCAGGTTTCGGTATGGATATAAGCGACCTTATTCAAGAGGGAAGTTTCGGGTTGATGAGAGCAGTTGAGAAATTCGACCACACCAAAGGATTCAAATTTTCTACATACGCAACTTGGTGGATACGTCAGTCCGTTTCAAGGTGTATAGCAGATCAGTCCCAAAACATTCGTATCCCTGTTCACATGCGAGAAACAATGAATAAAGTCAGAGTCACACGATTCGAACTTTTCCAAAAATTAGGCCGCGAACCCCTTCCGGAAGAGATCTCGGCATATTGCCACATTGACGTCGGCAAGGTAGAAGAAATTCTTCGACTAGATATAAAAACTGTTTCATTAGATATGCCCATTGGGAACGAGGAAGCTAGTTTCGGTGACTTCATTAAAGATAAGGACGGAAAAACACCAGAGCACGAAACTACTGCGGCGATGCTTGCTGGAGACATGGATACACTCCTAAACGAACTTGATGAGCGAGAAAAAAAGATTCTCCAAATGCGGTTCGGTCTAAATGGTGAACGGCCGTTGACGCTTGAAGAAGTCGGCCAAAGGATTGGACTTACCCGTGAACGTGTCCGCCAAATCGAATCGAAGGCAACGGTTAAGCTTAAGCGATCTGGCCAGCGGGATAGCCTACGTGTTTACCTTGAAGACCAGTAAGATGTGGATAGAGAGATGCCTCTAGGGTTGTTTCTCGAATAGTAAAAGGAGCTAGTGTTTAAAGCTGGTATCCTCACGGACATCCCTTCCGGGGTAGCTCAGTTGGCAGAGCGTCGGACTGTTAATCCGCAGGTCGTGGGTTCGAGCCCCACCCCCGGAGCAAGAAAGCCTCCTAAAAAAATAGGAGGCTTTCGGCCTGCATGTTCCCAAAATGCCTATTTGGTGGGTAGTATCCAGTCGGGCCTGTAGCTCAGTGGTTAGAGCAGGGGACTCATAATCCCTTGGTCGTGGGTTCGATCCCCACCAGGCCCACATTGACAAAGTTTCTACTGAAACGGTGTTTTCCCACCTTCTTTACGAACGTCAATTCCGACTTGGAAAGCTTCAAATAATTTTGTTGAGAGTCCATTCAGCGCGGCATTGACCGCCATACGTCTAGGTAAGCGAACTTCTCTCTTATTTCTCTGAACTGCTCGCAGAGTACTTTTGGCAACCTTTGTTGAGTCAGCAACTGTTAAAAGCCCAAGTTTTGTAAATCGATCAACGCCTGGCTTCATAAGTGGATTCTCTTCAATATCGTCCCACATCTTCGTATCGACTGGGCCGAGATGAAGAATAGTCACATTCAATAGGGTATAGCGGAGTTCCATCCGAAGTGACTCAGCGAACCTTGTCAGTCCTCCTTTGGATGAGGAGTAGACTGACATGGCCGGATTCCCTGTGGTTGCAGCGATAGATGACGTATAGACGAGATGTCCGCGTCCGCGATCAAGCATGCGGGGGAGAAGAGAAGCAGTAAGAACTTGCGGCGTTACTAAATTGATGCGAATAGTGTCTTCGATCTCTTCTTCAGTTAGATCCTCAACTAATGTGCTCTTTTCTATGCCTGCATTATTGATAAAAATATCGATTGCCCCGATTTCGCTTTCAACTCGTTCAATATACGTACGGACGTCGTCGGGGTCGTTAGCATCAAATGGGATAGCCACTCCTTCAATCTCCCGAGCAAGGGTCTTTATAGCATCCTGAGATCTTGCTGATACAACTACCCGACTGCCAGCAGCGGCAAATTGTCTTGCAATTTCAGCGCCTATACCCCGCGAAGATCCGGTTACTACGACATTTCGATCATTTACGTTCATTCGTCTCCCCTAATCAAAGAATGCTACAAGACTATGTCTAATTCTTTCGAAACCCTAGTTTGCCGAGAGTCCCTAAGAAAGGATGATTAACGGAATAAGGCGATCAGTTTTACTTTGGTATTGACCATAATTCCTAAATTTTTTCGTAATTTCATCCCATAGTTGTTCACGAGCGTCGCCGGCAACTATTTGGGCTACCATTTCTTTACTCCATGCCTGGGTCTCTACGAGGACATTAGAGTTTGCAACCAGATTTAAATACCATTCAGGATGAGTATCGGAGCCGCCTTTCGAAGCTACCAATACCAAAGATTCCCCAATTTGGTGCGGGGATGTAAGCATAACGGAACGGGGGAGACCTGTTTTGCGCCCGGTCGTTGTGAGCTTTATTACGGGCATGCCAAAAGCATCCCAACCTTTTCGACCTGCCGACAATTTAATGACCCCGCGGTGTAAACTGTTGCTTAGCTTCATAAGTAAATTCTCGACAGGCACGCAATTACAATAGCGCGTAGCCCAAACAACGCAACTGCTTGCTCACCTTTACACAGACTTCCCAACTCAAAATATGCCTATGCAACGAAAACCCACTTCTAAGATCTGCTTTGTCCTTTGCTTAGCCCTAGGTGCAGTTTTCCTGTCCTGTGGGGGCTCAGAAAGCGCTGTTGAGGTTTATGGGGAAAGCAGAACCCCAGAGAGTAGCCCAATCATTAAACAGTCCATAGTGATATCGAAAGCCTCGAAACCCCCCTTGCTTTCCGTTGTCGTTATTGGTGACTCTCTGACAGTTGGATCGGAGATATATGGTGTTTCGTTAACTCGAAGCCTTCTCAATGCTGGGGTATTGGATGTTATCGTTTCAGCAGAAAATGGAAGAACTACGTCAGAAGGGGTTAGTAAACTTGAAGACTCCATGGTCGTTGATGGGGTAGTGGTAATCGCACTGGGAACGAATGATGTCGCGATGGCTGACCCGGAGTTCTT
>PBMJ01000004.1 GCA_002722525.1 Acidimicrobiaceae bacterium
CGTCGCCAGTCCTAGGGGGCGCACCACGAATATAAAACCTCGGCATTCGGCCAACGCGCTTAATTCAGCAAAATGTTATGGGAAAGGCTCTATCCTCTCCTGTCTAGCAATTTCTATTGCACGGTCCCCTATCGAATTAGAACTCTCTGCAGTTTCATTTCGCATTAACTCTGACATGTCATCAGTTTCGTCATCAGTTTCGACCCGCAGGTCAGAATTACTAAACCTCTTCTTTAATTGCTTTTCGAGGATATAAAAATCCTCCTCATGAATTTCGGAGTTTTCTTCGGATACTGTAATTTCTAAATTTTTACATTCCTTCATTAGTTCATCTTTAGAAAGACCGCTATCACGAAAAATATCTAAAATTTTAAACACGTCCATTCTCTGAACATAACCCAAATATCTTCTTGGGGAAATAAAAATATTTAACCCTCACTGTTAAAGGACCCAATAAAAGCGATTATTGGTTGTGCGTCAGCAGGTTTTATATTCGTGGTAGGTCCTAGGGGGCGCACACCCAGAGATAGAACCTAGGAGAATCTAAAGGGTCTATATCTGAGTTCAAGCGTCGGGGGGCGTACATATACAGCCGAAAGCTAGAATTCAAACCCCAGTAGGAGCATACCCACTTCCGAAATTAGGACGATAATGCCTCTTCCAAGTGAAAAAAGAAGAGTAAATGGAAACAGCCGACCGGAATAGCACTGATATCGACACTCTGGCCGCCTCGACTCGCTAAGTTAGTGAGATGATCGTAGCCGCGCCGACCTGGTTCACTGACGAATATCTCGGGATCGAAGTTGAACAGTACATCGGCTTTGGATTGCTCGCAGTCATCGCAACGCTTGTGCACTTCGCATTGTTGCGAGTGATCGCCATATTGGTCCGTCGTCGATACAGCGGAGAAGATCTGGCGTTTTGGGAAGTGGAGCGACGGCGACTAAATCGCGGAATCCTGCTGCTAACCATAGGGATCACATTGCTCGTTGGATTCCCGATGCTCGATTTTGATCCGGAGGTCGAGAACGTCGTAAATCAGATAACCAGCCTGATCTCCGCCCTTGGGGTGCTTCTGATAGCCTATCGCGCCATAGACATCTTCATGGATGTACTTGCAAGGCGCGCTAGTGAAACCGAAACGAAGCTCGATGATAGTCTGGTGCCGCTATTGCGGACGTCGCTGCGACTGTTCGTGACATTCGTTGGGATGTTGTTCGTTCTACAGAACCTAGATATCAATGTCTCGTCGCTGATCGCTGGCCTAGGTCTTGGTGGTCTTGCGATCGCGCTGGCAGCACAAGATACGGTTCGTAACCTGTTGGGCGGAGTAACGATCTTCGCTGACAAGCCGTTCGAGGTCGGCGACTGGGTCGTCGTCGATGGCGTCGAAGGTACTGTCGAGGCTGTGGGCTTTCGATCGACTCGTGTGCGTACCTTCTACAACTCTTTGGTGAGCGTGCCGAACGGCAATCTGATGGATAGTGGGATCGACAATATGGGTCAGCGTCGTTGGCGGCGGTATAAGACCACGCTTGGAGTCGGGTACCACACCACTACAGATCAGATGCAAGCATTCGTTGAGGGGATTCGGGCCATCATCCAGTCCAACCCCGGCATGCGTCAGGACTATTACATCGTCGAGTTCCATGGTTTTGGAGCCACCAGCCTCGATGTGTTGATCTATTGCTTTATTGATGCTGAAGATTGGAACGAAGAGCTGCGTACCCGGCACGTCCTCAATCTCGATATTATGCGGCTCGCCGAATCACTACAGGTCGACTTCGCTTTCCCCACACAGACGCTACACATCACCAGGATGCCAGGCCAGCCGCAACAACTACCGCAGATCCCCGACCGGACTCACCTGCGCGAGGTCGTGAACTCGTTCGGTCCGGATGGCGAAAGAGGCCAGCGCGTCGATCAGCCAATTACGGACGGCCATGAGAGCGTCCTTGAGAGCCCCTACGCCCAAGCCGACGAAGGTTAACAAGATCAAAGACTACGGCCTTTATCTAAGGGGTCTAAGTTTAAGTGTAAGCCCAAGATTCAATCAATCCATGATTGTTACCTCAAAGGATCTATTCCATGACTTCTTGTGAAAAAGAGATCCACTTATTATCATTATCTATTATCAGTTGGAGACCTACATGAAGATACAGCCACTTAGTGAACACATAGGCGCTGAAATTTCTGGCATCCATCTAGACAATCTAAATCAAGATGCAGTAGCTGAAATTAAGCAGGCATGGCTTGAACATAAAGTACTTGTCTTCAGGGATCAGGAGATTTCCACTGAAGCCCACATAGCGTTCGGGAAAAATTTCGGCGAGCTAGAAATCCACCCTTTCGCAGATAATCTGGAAGACCACCCTGAAATTATCGTATTAGAGGCCGGAGGTGATTCACCAAGACAAAGTTATAATGCTGCACAGGATTTCCACATAGACGTCTCATTTCGCGAGAAGCCACCCATGGGGTCAATCCTTAGAGGAAAGGTCATCCCCGCAAAGGGTGGAGATACTCATTTCTCAAATGCTGCAGCAGCCTACGAGAAGCTTCAACCCGAGATAAAAGCCCGCGTCGATGACCTATTTGCCGTGAACGATTACACGAAAATGTTTGGCCCCACAACGCGATTTAACAGCGAAGAAAGCCACGAAGACAAAATTAAAGAATTCCCTCCCGTTCTTCATCCTGTCATTCGAACCCACCCAGAGACAAAAAAGCGATCAATCTTTACCAACAACTTTTTCACATCACACATAGAAGGTGTAGACGGAGAAGAAAGCGACTACTTACTGAGTAAATTAGCTGAGGCGATTCGTGACATGAGTATCCAATTTAGGGTCCAGTGGGAACCTGAAACTTTTGTCATGTGGGACAATAGGTGCGTACACCATGTAGCAACAGATGATTTTCTCCCCTTATTTCGAAGAATGGAACGAGTCACAATCTCTGGCGACCGGCCATATTAGTAAGAAAATCAATTAGCATCCTGCTGGCTTCAAACTACCTGATACTACTTTACAAGCACTTTATCCACCTATTAGAAAGTCCGCTGACTAGTATTGCCGGAGGCACTGCCTACAATGTACAGTTGGACTAGGGGTAGTTATGACGCAAATACTTGGCCAATATTGCATCAACGTTCAAGACATCGATAAAGCACTTCAATTTTGGGAAGGGGTGTGCGAGCTCCGTTTGCAGCACCGTACTGAAATTCCAGGAGTGCTAGAGGCAGTATTACAGGCTGAACAGGGCGGATCTCGAATACAGCTCGCCCAGCACCTTGACAATGAAGGACCCATAGACATGGGCACAGCGATGTGGAAAATTTATGTCAATACATCAGACTGTCAACGGCTATATGATCGGGCAATTGCCGCTGGATGCGAATCCGTAACAGAACCAACAAAATTAGAACGATGGCCTGTAACCATAGCTTTCGTAAAGGATTTTGACGGATACCTTATTGAGTTCGTCGAACATCACGAGGGAACACGACCAGGGGTACCCGACCCTAAACAGGACTCTGGCATCTAATAAGGGAATGCCTACTAGGAGTAAATTATGACGGATTCGATTACCCAACCAAAAGCGACATTTACCTCATTTCAGGAGTCAACTAAAGAAGACTGGGATCTCATCATGTCCCAACGTGGAACCCTGGCTGATTCGTTACCCACTCGAGTACTCCAACAATTAGAATTGCTTCGAAACGATTACGGAGGTTTCCCTGTCGACAGGCTCGAGCATAGTGTTCAAACAGCAACTCGGGCTGAACGTGACGGCAAAGACGATGAATATATTGTTTGTTCACTTATCCATGACGTTGGAGATATTCTCACGCCTCATAATCACCCTGATCTTGCTGCAGCGATCCTAAAGCCTTTTGTTTCAGAAGCTAACCATTGGATGGTTCAGCATCATGGGATTTTTCAAGGCTACTACTTCTGGCATTATTTAGGAGGAGACCGTAATGCCAGAGATGAATTTCATGGGCATGAACACTATGACCACTGTGAAGAATTTTGCGCTCTCTACGATGCTCCGGCCTTTGATCCTTCCTATAAGTCAAATCCCTTAGAACATTACGTTCCTTTGCTTGAAGATTTCTTCACAGCTAACCCATAAGAAGTCAACGCTTACAGGAAGTCAAAAGAAATGAAAACGTTTTCGATGCAAGATAACCAAATGATTACAGGTCATCTTCAGAAAGCAATTACTAGTGCTTAGCAGTCATCCCACATCAAACCTGAAGAGGTTCTTGGGGTACTAACAACTCCATTATCTACTCTAGAGATCGTCAACGTATAGGGAGCCCCATTCCCCCAGAGGGTAACCCAAACGTTTTGACCATGGAATTCTTGAGAAGTAAACGTATCGCTACTACTGCTTGCAGAAACTGTATGCGTCTTTGTCACCCACAAAGAAGATGGAGGATTACCGGAACCGACGTTAGCTCGGACATCAAGCTTTACTTGCCATGAGTTAGGGGCACTGTCAGGGTTGCTCCAGTCGAATTCAACATCTGAGCATGACTTCGTGGTTTGGGTGATCGTCACTGGGGTATAGCTTGATCCTGGTGTTGGTGTAGGGGAAGGGGTGGATGGTGTTGGCGTTGGATTAGAACCTGGGTTGGGAGAAGGGGTGGACGACGAAGGGTCATCAGGAACGCCCGCCGTACTTAGACCTCTATTTTCTAGTTCTGCAAGGTGAGCGTCACGTGTTCCTGACCCGTAAAATCCGTCAGCTGTTATCCCCAAGACTTCCTGCAAGGCTATCGTTTTCTGACTTTGACCCCATGTGTATGTGTCAATCAAAACGTTTATGATCTCCCCTTCTTCTTCTGACGTTGGGGGAGGTTCATCATCTGGCGTGGGTTCAGGTGTTGACGTAGCTGTTGGCTCTGGAGTTGGCTCTGGAGTTGGCTCTGATTCAACTGGGGTAGGTGTTTCTTTAGGTTCTTCGGTAGCTGTTGGCGTTTCTGTGGGCTCATCTTCGATTAGGACAACATCATCTGCTCCTAGCTCTGTATCAGTGAGAACCTCATCATCACATGAGTCACCACCACAGGCATAGGCAGCCAAAACAACTAGCGCCAACAGGCCTACTAAAGCTTTTTTTCGAGGAACTGGCACAGAAATACTTTAGAGCATTTCAAATCAGAAGTCCGCGCAGGTAGCTTCTTTCTTCCTTTCATTTACAAAAGGCAGCTGTGGTAGCCAAAATTGACTGGAATTTAGCTTCTATATATGCTGGTCATCGTTTCTATCAGGTAGGTGGTTTTATGGGAGTTGAAGGTTTACGTTTCGTTATTACTGGTGGCGCAGCCGGCATTGGTGAAGCAACAGCACAAGTAGCAGCTAGCAAAGGAGCCAGCGTTGTATTAGCTGATATTACAGACGAAGCTGGAGAGGCCGTAGCGGCTGGGATCCGCGATAACGGAGGGAAAGCGCACTACGTCCATTGTGATGTGACCTCACCGGAAGATGTCCAAAATCTCATGGAGCAAGCAGCCAATCAATTCGGGGGCATAGATGTCATGCACAACAATGCCGGAATCCATGAAACAGGAATCGCCGACCCCGCAAACTGTGACCTTGAAAATATGTCTGTTGATACGTTTAGAAAAGTCCTCGAAGTAAACGCTACAGGGCCGTGGCTTTGCTCAAAGTATGCATTGCCGTACTTAAAGGAGAGCGAGTTACCATCGATCATTAATGCTGGATCAGTTGGTTCAGTTTCCGCATATCCATTGTGTATCGCCTATGGCACATCGAAAGGCGGTATTAGGCTTCAGACTCAAAATCTTGCTGTCGATCTAGCGAAATACGGTATTCGGGTGAACTGTTATGGCCCTACTGCTATTGCTACTTCCATGGTTACAGAATTTGTAAAACAAGCTGAAGATCCTGTTGCGTTTGAGAAGAGTATGACTGGCAAGGGGTTAATCCCCCGCCTTGGATATCCAGAAGAGGTAGCTGAACTTGTCTGTTTCTTAGCAAGTCCAGAAGCTGGCTTCATCAACGGAACCTACATTCCCATTGATGGTGGGCAGCTTGCGTGGCATGGGCACATCGATGAACTCAACCTCTAAAGAACTACTGGGTTAGAGCATTTTCATGAGCGATGATGTCTACGTTCATGGCCACCATGAGTCAGTCCTTAGATCACATGCATGGCGGACTATTGAAAATTCCGCAAAGTATCTGGAGCAATACCTTGAAGATCGGTCCAACCTTCTAGATGTGGGGTGTGGGCCAGGAACAATAACTATTGATTTCGCCAAAAGACTTAAGAAAGGGACTGTTCTAGGTATTGATATCTCTGATGAAATCATCAAAAAAGCTCGAATCGCTTCTCACGGATTCGGTTTTGACAACTGTTCATTTGATACAGGAGATACGTACCATTTGGACTTTGAAGATAACACTTTTGATATTGTCCATGCCCATCAACTTCTTCAGCATCTGACTGACCCTGTTGCCGCTATTAAAGAGATGAGAAGAGTGGTTCGTTCCGGAGGGGTCGTAGCTCTCCGTGACGCAGATTATGGGGGGATGATTTGGGCTCCGACAGATCCCAAACTCGACGAATGGATGGACCTATATCAACAAGTGACCAAGAAGAATAAAGTGACTGCAAATGCTGGGCGCCACCTTTTCTCCTGGGTTACTCAAGCTTCTTTTTCTTCTGTCGAAGTAACTAGTTCGACCTGGACGTTTTCCACCACGGATACCAGACAATGGTGGGGTGGATTGTGGGCGGAACGAATACAGAAATCAACTTTTTCTGAGCAGGTTTTAGAACATGAACTCGGCACTCAGGATCTTCTTGACGGCCTATCTGAAGCTTTTAGAAGATGGGCGGAGCAGTCAGATGGTTTCTTTCTTGTACCTCATGGCGAGATAATTGCAATCAAGTAGATCAGAGAAGAGCCAATTGTGAATTTTTGTCTTTCTGTATCTGACATAATCTAGTTGGTGCCCTACATTTGTGGGAATAAGGGGGTTATATGGAGATTGGGTGGTTTATCGACGATTCACCGTCTAAATCCTTTCCTATCTACACAAGAGGAAATGTAGGTGAAGTTTTCCCTGACCCTGTTTCACCATTAACGGCCGATCACACATGGCACGGTGCTGGAGATACCGGAATAAGAGATTTCATGTACCGCTTCACCATTGATCCAGATGAGGTCGACCCAGATAACAAGTTAATGTTTGAGATCTTCGGTGGGTACATGTATCTGAATTTGAGTGTGGCCAGGCTTATGGGGTCTCGGTCCTCTGGGATGACACCAGAGATGGTTGATATGGGGTTTTTCGGAAGCTCATCAGCATTGCCTCCTTATCAGCCTCGCCCAAAAGATGAAGATGAGCAGATAACGGCCCGCGTTGACGCTTTGATGTTTGCATGGATGACCTCCACAGAGTTTCCTAAAGTAGCAACGTTAACTGAAACCGTTGAATCAGTGGTGAAAGACCGTCCAGACTTATCATCGGTTGATGATATGACGCTTGTGCAAAGAACGCGAGACATGATGCCACTTTTCGCAGAGATATTCTCGGCTCATAGTGAAGCCAGCGCTGCTGCGTCAGTAACTATGGGGGCAATTACAGGTCTTGCCTTAGGGTTAGGAAAACCAGGTTTAGATTTGCGAATTGCAGGAGGACTTGGAGGCGTTGCCTCTACAGCGCCAAGCTTTGCCATGTGGCAGATTAGCCGAATAGTTCGGAACTCCCCTGTCCTTACTCAAGAATTTAACGCTGGCCTGATTGGACTTGAAGCTCGGCTACTGGCGGTCAAAGATACCGAATTCGATACTGCTTTCAGTAGACTTTTGGAACTTTATGGGTCGAGGGGCCCCAATGAATGGGAATTGCGTTCTCAAACATGGGAAACCCATCCTGAGCTTGCCCTTACTTTAATTGATCGGATGCGATTAGCTGAAGATGACCAAGATCCCCAAATTCGCCATCAAGAAGCGAAAGAAAGATCTTCCATCGCTCTTTCTGAGCTCCGCACTATGGTTTCTGTCGATGAAACCTCAGCTGGAACACTTGAGATTGCGGCTATATCGAGTTCAGTATTTATTCCAGCAAGAGAAAATGCAAAAACAGCGATTGTAAAAGTAGTTCATGAAGTCCGTTTGGCTGCTCTTGAGCTTGGTCGACGCCTTGCTGAGGATGGTCGCCTTGAGCATCAAAAGCATATTTTCATGATTCAGGATAGGGAGCTTGAGGAAGCTATTGCAGGGAATATGGCAAAGGAGGCATCTGATCGAGAGAAGCAATATTTGCAACTTTTTAATCTGACTCCTCCATTCTGGTTTGACGGGGATTTACCCTCGGTAGAAAAGTGGCAGTCGGTGGACACCAACTACCCTGACCGGAAAATTGTTCAGGGCATGGGAGGAAGCGCTGGGGTTGCAATTGGTAAAGCTCGTGTTATCACTGACCCTTCTGACCCTAAGGGCCTAGAACCAGGTGATATCCTTGTGGCTCCGATCACGGACCCAGCCTGGACTCCGTTATTTGTGCCTGCGGGTGGAGTTGTCGTTGATGTTGGCGCAACCATGAGCCACGCTGTGATTGTGAGCCGAGAATTAGGCATACCATGCGTTGTATCAGCAACCGGAGCTACTAGCCGGATTCCTGATGGGGCTGAAATTAGGGTAAATGGCGATACAGGTACGGTAACGATTCTGTCTTGAAGAAACCTATGAACAGTTAGGGGCCCATTCAGGTTCAAGGTAACTCTTTTCCACCAACCAAGAAATAGTATCAGTGAGCGTTTCTTCAATGGGCCTCCATGATTCCAGTCCGCTGTCTTCTAGTATGTGCTTATCGTCGCCTGGGACTATTCCTAGCATTATCTCCACTGCTTCCACATCCACCATCTGTTCAAGAGCTTCGCGTGGGGTTGGAAGAAGAGCACGATCACGGCCGGTAACTTCAGAGATCACGGCATGAAATTCATCCCAATCCATGAAAGTCCCACCTGCAACATAACGCTTTGGTCCGATTCCAGGTGTAAGTATTCCCACTATTGCCTGTGATAGATCTCTGACGTCGACGAGACACCACCCTCCGCTTGACAGGCTCATCATGATTTCGCTTTTTAAAGTAGGGGTAAGATTAGCAGCCAATACGTTTAAGCCAAGATCGAGAGGTCCAGTGACTCCAGTTGGGTATACAATTTTGATCGGAGCTCCAGCAGCTTGCATCGATCTAGCATGCTCTTCAGCTATCGCTTTTGAAGCGTTATATGGATTTCCACCTCCATGTACCGGATCTTCGCCTGATAATAGATCTCCGCTTGGTGGAAAGATTACTGACATTGTTGAAACATGAATTATCGGATCACAACCCTGCTGGTGGGCGGTATCGAGAATAAGTTGAGCTGCTGGTCCATTTACAGCAAGCGCCTGATCCATCTGGGAGGGATCCAGGCTCGTGAAAGCAGCTGCGTGAATACAAGCGTTACACCCTTCAAGAGAAGCTTGGACTGTTGCTGGATCTGCCATATCACCAATGACGTAATCAACTTCCGCTTCGATGCTTTGAAGTTCTATCATCCTTTCTAACTTCTCCGCATCGCGGACAAGTAGACGTACATCATGGCCTTCGGACGTAAGTGCTTTGAGCAGATGTCCACCAATAAAACCTGTCCCGCCAGTAAGCATAACTTTCATAAATCCCCCTTATCTAAGCGCAGTATTCTGAGAGTAGCCGCTCTAGACAGTACTGTCGCTTTTCCGCATCTAGCAGTGTTACCAAATTACTTCCTAAGATGATCAGGTGGAAGAATTTAGAGACTTCTATAAAGAATTCAAAAACGGGACAATAATTGCAGAGGATTACTGGCCTTTATGGCGAAGGGTTTGGGATAGCTGCGATTATTTCACTTCCTACTTTGAAGGCGATATTTCTAAGCGTGACAATGCCCTCGGAGCGCTTTTCTCTCAATATGCGCACCTTCGCTCTAACTTTATGACACCCGAAGAGAACGCAAAACTCCTATCTCTTCCGGATCATGTAACTTTATTTAGAGGAGGCCAACAGGCAAATATATCTGGATGGTCATGGACACTTGAGCGTGAGTTCGCTGAAAGGTACGCTAAATCCGGAGCTACTGATAACCGTCCTCTACTTGCAGTAGTATCTTCTCTTCCATCGGCAGCGGTGCTCGCCTATATCGAGAAGGATGGGACTTCAGAACTAATAGTCGATCCCCTTACTATCACTATCGAAACAGGAGACTATACAAATATTACTTTTGAGCGCCTGTAAAGATCACTTCAACTATCATTGGGCATGTTTTTCTTTCGATCTCTTAAACCTTTTTTCGCACTCGCAATAATTGCTGCTTTGTGCACTAGCTGCTTTAAAGCTGATTTCTCTATGGTCGTCAATAGTGACGGGAGTGGTTCAATCGAAGGAAGTATGGCGATTAGCAAGAAACTGGGAGAAGTATTTGGTGAGGAATCAGGAGACACCGAAGCGTTTGATTGTGAAACTGCCTTTAAAGGGGAAGGGACTGGGATCAATTTATTCGAAGATATCCCTGGAAATGCAACTGCTGAAGAATTCGAAGATGATGAGTGGTGTGGGTTTAGATTTAGCGCAGATTTTACTGGATTTGGTCAAAGTTTAATTGATGCAGGCGATGATAGTTTCCCGCTGAGCATTGACGGAGATATTCTCACTTTTAAATGGGAAGAAATGGTAGATGATGGCGATGGACTTGGTGGCGATTCCGCGTTGGGCGATGACGATATGGACCCTCGTTTATTTCTGACGTTATTGGGTATTCCTGAGCCGGAGTATGTAATCGCATTGAAGCTTCCGGGCGAAATAATGGAACATAACGCCGATGAGCAGAATGGGTCGCTCTTAACTTGGGAGATAGACCTCTTCGAAACACTGGAAGGCACTGCCGCCATACCTTTTGCAAAAGCAGATATTTCCAAGACCTTGGAAAGTTCTGGCAGCGGAGGTTTAAGACTCTTATGGATTGTCATAGGAATTGTTCCCATAATCCTTCTCCCAATAAGCCTAAAAGTCGTTCAAACCCTCCGAGATCGTGACGTGGAGGAAGACATTTTGTAACTTCGCGATTTAAGTTGTTGTATTCTCCCACCTACTATGTGGGTCTAATCCACCGATATGAATTTTTCCTGTCGCCCCCTTAGAATCATCATAGAAGTACAAGCGGGGGGCCGAGCTACCCCCAAATTTAAGATGGGCTTCCATGAATACCTTTCCACTTGGGTCAAGGTCAGTCGTTACTGGAAGAATCCGTTGGCTCCGTAGTCGTTCGTTACTATGAACAGTTTCTGATTCGCGCATTGAGATATTTTGCGCATGCCAAACAAAGGCATCACCACTCGTCTCACACCACTTTAAGAAATTGCCGTTGAATTGAGATTCTGCAAATACGTTGAAGGCCAATAGCGCATCCCAAATTGATCGCCCCCAAGTCCGTGAGCGTTGATTCCCCTCGAGATCTTCGAGCATGCTCGAAACATTATGTGGGATTTGAACTTTTCTCAGAACAGTTCTTCCCCTTTCGAGAGCTTCCGTAATTGACGAAATTGAATAAACAGACTCTTTACGCATACGCTTGAGATTCTCAGACATAGCAAAATCAATAAAACGTAGTTCCACATCAGTGCGTTCCTCTTCGGCAGCTACTCGTTTTGCATTTTCTTCATCAAGAAGCCCCCTCCACCAGTCTTCCGATTCTTGCATCATCCTCTTTGTATTTCGCAATTGGTCTTCAAGGTGATCAATTGCTTCAAGGTCATGATCCCTATCTGAATGCAAGGAAGCTACAGTTTCTCGGAGTCGTTCATTTTCTTTAAGTAAATTTTCAAAATCAATATTCTGTCTTTCTTGCATCTTCGCATTATCAGGATTTTGGAAACCTCGGAGGAGACGCGCTCCTTCCTCGCAGACCTGAGGCACTGGGGTAGCGACAAGGCTTGATTGAAGCGCTTGAAGTACTCTTGCTGAGATTTTTTCGTGTTTTGTTTTTTGAATATTTAGGGCACTTATTGGGGGGATAGAAATTACGTTGCGTGATTCTTTCTTAGCAGGTGGATATATCCGAATTTCACCTGGGTACAGAGACAAGTCGCCCCCTACTTCGTTTTGGAACCTCCCGAGATCACCCGGAGGAAGGTACACAACTAGCGCTGAGCCAGCGAACTGTCGCGCAAGTAGCTTTGCGAGCTTCTTCTGGTCTTCTTCGCGAAGCGGATCATGGGCGATGCAAATAATTGCTGCTTTGCGGTTGGATTGAGGTATCAGTTTCACAGCGACTGAGCCGGCAATTTGCACTCGACTCTGGAAGCGTATTTCCCCACGTTTTGGATT
Source organism: Acidimicrobiaceae bacterium (assembly GCA_002722525.1). Lineage (GTDB taxonomy): Bacteria > Actinomycetota > Acidimicrobiia > Acidimicrobiales > UBA8592 > UBA8592. The sequence goes on from PBMJ01000004.1 coordinate 12,390, forward strand.
TCCATGGTTTTTTTCAGATTCATCAATGAGGTCTTGAACGAGGCTCTGGATTTTATCCATCGATTCCAATTCAGGGGATGCAGAGAAATTTTCGACATCAACCCAGACGTACTGTTTCTCATCACGACGGGTAACTCGTATCGTGACCCGTTTATCCCTTTCGAAGCTTGATCGCATCTCTGTTACTACGAGACCACTATCCCCGTTTGCATTCAACACCTCTATTGTGTGTGGGGAGCTCCAGTTGGAAAGAGTTTTTCTAATTGAAGCTTCTGGGTCTGGCCTTGATTCTTGCCAAAGCGCCCGGTACACCAATTGCATTTACATTTTCCACCTTTATCGAACTATAAGTAAACAATGTTCGCCCTGGAAGAGCCATCTCCTCAGCTAAGATTATTGAGAAATAGAAGAAGTGAACTCCTGCTGGGCAGTTTCCATACTTCCGTTATTTGCCCATAAATCAACAATAGTCATTGCAAGAATCTTCGCTCCATCAATCACACCGCTATCTCCTGATTCACTTCGAGCGTGATACGCAAAATCTGGAGTGTGTATCGGTACTCCATAGGGCGCTACTCCAATCATGGGATGTATAGAAGGAACTAGATAACTAACGTTCCCCATATCGGTGCTACCTACAACTTTGTTCTCGCTGTCGGGTTCGATGGGATCTCTTCCTACCCTCTGGGCATTTGCAGCATATAACGTACAAATAGTTTCATTGTCGACCATGTCCGCATAATAGGGATCAACCCAAGAGTGCGACATCGTGCAGGAAGATGCCATAGCCCCAGCTTCTAAACAGCTAAGAACCCGTTTCTTTAAAGGTTCCAAAGTTCTCATGTTTTTTGAGCGGACGTACCATTCCATCGAAGAATATTCGGGAACAATGTTTGGCTTCCTGCCGCCGTCAGTAAAAATACCGTGTATTCGTTCATCTGGTCTGATGTGCTGTCGAAGGGCAGCAACATTTTGATATCCGAGGACTGCCGCATCTAGGGCGTTTTTGCCTCTATGTGGGGAGGCAGCGGCATGTGCTGCTTGGCCCTCGTACTCAACTTGGAGCCGGTGGATAGCTATAGTATTCATTCTTACAAGGTCACCAGAAGCAGGATGAACCATTAGTGCGGCATCAACGCTCTCGAACGCTCCCCTATCGCCCATGAAAACTTTTCCTCCCCCTCCTTCTTCTGCAGGTGTCCCGAGGATACGTAAACTTCCTCCCATTTTTCTAGCCACAGTTGCGGCAGCTAGGCCAGCTCCAAGGCCAGCGGTCGCGATGATATTATGGCCGCAAGCATGGCCGATATCTGGTAAAGCGTCATACTCACAAAGCACAGCTACAGTCGGCCCAGCACCCTCAATATTCGCTTCAAATGCCGTATCGAGATCATAGGCTTTTCGAACAGGTGAGAGACCTTCATCTTCTAGAATCCCTGTCAAGAGTTCATGAGCAAAATGCTCCTCAAAGTTCAGTTCAGGATTCTCGTGTATTGCATGGGATGCTTCTAGAAGCATTGATGCTCGGGCGTCGACTTCATCACAAACAAGCTCTTTAATATCAGCGAGTTCTTCTTGACTCATTCCATTTTCCATTATTTTGAATCCCTAATCGAGCTACATCTTTATCTTAACGCAATGCAAGCATTCTTTCCGCTGTAATTTTCTGCTTTGCTTTTTCTTTAGAAAGTTTTGATTTGTCGAAGCTGTTTATTCCTCCTACGATTTTTCAAAAAAGGAGATCCAAATGAGTCATACCGTCTATGTAGAATTTAAATGCCTTGAAGGCAAGGGATCAGAGTTTCTCGATGTCCTGTTACCCGCTCTGTCAGATACAAGAGCATTCGAAGGTTGTGAAAGTGTGGAAACTTTCGTGAATATGGAAGCAACCGATACTGTTATTTTATGGGAGAAGTGGCGCGATCGTAGCGCCCAAGAAGCTTACCTTCAGTGGCGTGTCGAGACCGGAATGCTAGACCTAATCGGGCCTTTTATGGCTGGAGCTCCAGCTTTCGTCCATCTTGACCCTAAAGACTAACCTTAGCCTAAAAGTTTCCTTCGAAATTTTTGCACTGCGTTGACGACTGTAGCTGGCGTTAATTCCCACCTATCTTGAGTAGGCCTCACCTGCTGATTGATATTTTGTTTGTCTATAGGGCGTTGAGGCCCGGCGTTTAGCATCCTCATAGCAACTCGGAGATCTTCAGCATTCCTCTCGGCAGCCTCGCGAAGTTTTTTCTCTGAATTGAGCTCCATGCGTGCTCTAGCCAGCTCAGATTCAAGTTCCGAAAGCCTGTCATGCTCAGGAGGTTCTTTAACTTCGTCGGGTGGTGATGTTCGGTCCCATAGCCCTGTCGCAACCAGGGATGGAACTGGAATTTGCCAACCGGCCTCTGTTCTTCTGGCTCCAGGCACTTTCCCCTTCACAAGCCAATTACGGATGGTTCCTCGCGACTTGTTTGCCTGCCTAGCAGCCTCTGCAAGACTTACCATTGGTGCCTTAGCGAAAGCCGGATCCACCGGCGTGGTTTCAATTTTCGGCTCCTTATTCGCTTCAGGCTCTTTCACCGGTCTCTCTTCTTCAGGTCTTTGATTCTTTTGTTGTGGAGGCCAGAGAATTTCTTCGGACATCAGGAACCTTTTATGCGCCTTCGAGCTGACGGGCTGCTCGTGCTTCCTTAAACGATTGAATTGCTAGAATAAGAAAGAAAGCGCTTATTACTGAGGTCGCTATTTGGGAGAACACTGCCCACGCTGAGCCAGATCGCCCTATCAAGGATCCTAAGCTACCAAGAATTGCCAGCAAAGACAGCATCGCAGCCCCATGCATAAAGTGATGGTTGAGGTCTGGCTTTTTCCTTCCGGCTACACCCAATATTACAAAAACCGCCCCTACAAAAGCAGGAATTAATGATGTAGCACTATTTGAATCAGAGGCGGCGGTTACAACCACTCCCAACACAATCAGCACCAATCCTGTAATTATTGATTTCGTCGCCATATTCTCTTACTCCTTACTTTCTATCTCGCCAACCATTTTTTCTGGGTCGACAATTTCGTCAAACTCTTCTGAACTTAGGTAACCAAGTCCTATTGCTTCTTCGCGTAGTGTCGTTCCATTTTGATGAGCTGCTTGAGCTATTTCCGCTGCCTTGTAATAGCCAATGTGGTTATTCAGGGCAGTGACGAGCATCAGACTCTGACTGAGCAGTCCTTCTATCCGGCCCATATTAGGTTCAATACCGACTGCACAGTGGTCATTAAAGCTTCTGCATGCATCGGCAAGAAGTTGGGCACTCTCAAGAACGTTGTAAGCCATTACTGGTTTGAAAACATTCAGCTGAAAGTGGCCGTGGCTTCCGGAGACAGCAACAGCGGTATCGTTTCCGATCACTTGGGCGCTTACCATTGTCAGCGCTTCACATTGGGTGGGGTTCACTTTCCCAGGCATAATTGAGCTGCCAGGTTCGTTGGCAGGAAGAGAAATTTCTCCTATGCTGCACCGTGGCCCACTTGCGAGCATACGGATGTTATTTCCGATATGCATCAGACTTACCGCTACTCTTTTCAAACTCCCGCTTATCTCCACCATTGCATCATGAGCACTTAAAGCTTCAAACTTGTTCTCAGAAGTTACAAAAGGAAGGCCGGTCAATTCAGAGATTTTCTGGGCAACTTTCTCATCAAACCCTTTCGGGGTATTAAGCCCAGTTCCTACCGCAGTTCCCCCGAGCGCTATCTCACGCACCCTCTGGAGCGAATCCTGTAGTGCCTCCATCCCTCTCTGTAGCTGCATTGCATACCCACTGAACTCTTGACCTAGTGTTAGCGGTGTTGCATCCATGAGATGTGTTCGCCCCGTTTTTATGATGGCCATGAACTCGGCTGCCTTACTTGCCAATGTTTCATGGAGAAGCTCAATACTGGGAATCGTTTCGTTAGTAATTTTGCTATAGGTAGCTAGATGCATCGCTGTAGGGAAGGTATCGTTCGAGCTTTGGCTCTTATTTACATCATCGTTAGCGCTAACTATTTTTTCTTTCGTGAAGTCCCCGCCTAAGAGTTCTGTTGCGCGATTCGCTATAACCTCATTAACATTCATATTGCTTTGGGTCCCTGACCCGGTTTGCCAAACAACAAGTGGAAATTCTTCATCATGTTGTCCCGTGAGGATCTCATCACAAACATCAGATATCGCCTGCGCAGTTTCCGGAGAGAAGTCAGTTAGCTCAGCGTTAACTAGCGCTGCAGCCTTCTTTAGGTAAGCGAAAGCGTAGATGATTTCTATCGGCATACGGTGATTACCGATTTTAAAGTTGTGGATACTTCGTTGAGTCTGAGCACCCCAGTATTTTTCTTTGGGGACTTTTATCTCCCCCAAGGTGTCTTTTTCGATCCTGAAATCTACCATCACCACACTTTAGCCTGTTCGCTCATGTGGGTTGCAATTACTCAGAATTGAACAGAAAATGAAAACTTACTGGACAATATTCTTTGCGACTGTAATGACGCCCCCGGAAACGGGGTGATGATTATGCGAGTCTTCTAAACAGAGACCGTTGAATAAGCTGGAAATTTTGCTCGGCCATCATTCCGAGGATTGCTGGATCAGCGAACATCTGGTTGCTTGCTGCCATTAAGGTATCCAAGGAGTCAGATGTAGAGATAGTAACGTACATCCCCGTTAATGGCCCTGCCGCGATTGCTTGCGTCCAGCGGATTCCGTTAGCGCCCTTCTCCATATGTGCCCAGATAGCGTCAGCTGTTGCTTCTTCATCTTCAGCAAGGTTGCCAGCGCTTACAATTAAACTTCCGAACTTCCCATCCAAGGTGCCCCGCTCCATTCGGACATCCATAAGACTCCTCCGAAGAGTTTGAATTCCTGCGGCTTGCATAGATTCGACAAATTCTGGCATAGCCCTTAGGTCATCGGGGGCAGTTACAGCGGTGTCAACACTATCCCAATCAGCTGCGATGCCGATCTCTCCTACGCCTTCACCTGCCATCACGTTTTGGGTAATCCACAAATTCTGGGCTCCAGCCTCTTCAAACGCAGCACGTCCGAAGGCATCCATATCTGCTAGCAGCCGTCCTGTATCGGCTGCACGAACTATTAATCCACTCATGTAAGTCATGGGACCTCTTTCTAATTTTATCTTTACTTAATTGCTACCGACTGCCGTCTTGAATAGGTTCTGTATCTGGCATGAGTTTATTGAGAGTAAAATAAACAGGGCAGAAACGTGTAAAGGGGCTAACTATTTGCAGTCCAGCTACAACCCCAGCAATCCATAACCACTGGATTGATACAGACGCGGCGAGAATGACACTTACCATGTAAGCGACTCCACAAATGCCATCGTGCATCCTGATTTTATTCTGCATAATACTCACTCCTTGCTCATCGACATTTAGTCTTTGCAGAGACTAGGTGAGCTTTCTATTCGCAACAAGGAATTGATGATTTTTTAATACTCCAGAAACATTTCATTTGAGGCGTAGGCATCTGTGTCGGAGGGGGGACTTGAACCCCCACGCCCGTAACGGGCACTAGCCCCTCAAGCTAGCGCGTCTGCCAATTCCGCCACTCCGACAAGTAACGCTTTGTCAGTGTATCTGCACAAGAAAAATAGTGGCAGCGCAAAGCCGAATTAGACGTATAGGGATAGTCTCTTTACTCGTCTAACATCAGCGCAAGTGCCAAAGTGGTAAAGGAAAAGACAAGAGCAAGAATGATAGTGATCCTGTCAAGATTACGCTCGATAACAGTTGATCCAGCAGCTTGTGAACCAAGACCTCCACCGAACATGTCAGATAAGCCTCCTCCTCGCCCACTATGCAANAGCACAAGAGCAACTAANGCTANAGCNGTGCTGACATCAAGGATCACAAGAAATATAGTCATGAAACTGAATGTTACCCTGTATATCGGCTAGTTAGGCACTTACCTAGCTCCGAAAATGCTTAAACCAAGGACTTTACATCTAGTGCAATCGGTATTTAACGATGCGCGCAAAGCTCTCCGCATCAAGGGAAGCACCCCCGACTAGAGCCCCATCAATGTCTGGCTGGGTTAAGAGTTCCGCGGCATTGACCGGCTTTACCGACCCTCCGTACTGGATACGGATAGCGTTTGCCGCTGCGTTACCGGCGATTTCGTGGACGCAGCTTCGAACAAATGCGCACATTTCTTGAGCATCAGAAGGTGTTGCCGTCATTCCTGTCCCGATGGCCCAGATAGGTTCATATGCTATGACCATAGAAGAAATTCTTTCTTTACCAATTCCTATTAGGCCAGCTTGTATCTGGTTTTGAACCTTTGATTGGGCTTGTCCTTCTTCGCGCTCTTCGATAGTTTCTCCCACGCACAGAATTGGAGTCATAGAGTGCTTAAACACCGACTTAACTTTCATGTTCACCATTTCATTGTCTTCGCCGAAGACTTCCCGCCTTTCTGAGTGGCCAACGATAACAAATTTAACGTTAAGTTTTTCGAGCATACCTACTGAAACTTCCCCAGTAAATGCGCCTTTTTCTTCGAAGTGGCAGTGTTGAGCTCCTAGCGAGACAGGGATCCTATCCGATTCCAAAACAGTTTGAACGGAGCGAAGATCTGTAAAGGGAGGATGGACCGAAACATCGCAAGTTTGATAGTCATTGTCATCCAGCTGGTAAGAAAGGGTTTGAACAATCTGGATAGCTTCAAAATGATTTAGATGCATTTTCCAGTTGCCGCTAATCAGTGGTTTCCGAGTCAAGTTCATTACTCCCTATTTAAGTAAAGGTATTTCCTAACATATCTTATAGAGATTCCCTTAAGGCATTGAGGCCCGGAAGATCTCCTTTTTCAATCAATTCGAGACTCGCTCCGCCTCCTGTTGAGACATGATCCATTTGATTTTCAAGATTAAATTGTTTCGCTGCTGCGGCACTGTCACCACCACCGACAACGGTAAAAGCGGCGTTGTTTTCTGCCATGCATATGGCAACGTGCTTTGTCCCAGCGGCAAATCGTTCATCCTCGAACACGCCCATAGGCCCGTTCCATAAAATTGTCCTAGCTTCAGCAATGCGATCACCAAACTCAGCTGCGGTTCCTGGACCTATGTCTAACCCCATCCAACCATTTTGGATTTCTACTCCTACTTGCCTGACAACCCCTCCAGAAGTTGGATCTCCGATTTTTCCTTCGCTATCCATTGCTGTGATGTCATGAGGAAGACGAATTGGGGCTCCACTCTCTAGTAGCCCACCGCAATATTCGACGTAGTCTGGCTCCAATAGCGATGACCCAACTTCGTGGCCTTTTGCTTTAAGGAAGGTGAAGCACATTCCTCCACCTATAATCAGTTCGTCAACAACTTCAAGGAGAGCATCAATCACTCCTATCTTGTCGCTAACTTTTGAACCGCCGAGAATAGCCACAAATGGCCGGCGTGGCGAATTTCGAAGAGTGCTCAAAACTTCAACTTCTTTGAATAGCAGTCGCCCTGCAGCAGAGGGCAATACCTTCGGGGGTCCAACAATCGATGCATGCGATCGATGGGAAGCTCCGAATGCGTCATTAACATACGCATCTTGGCCAGAAACCAGCTCGTTAACAAAGTCTTGATCATTTGCCGTCTCCCCCTCATTAAAACGCAGGTTTTCAAGAAGCGTCACAGAAGGCGCTAGCTCTTGAAGGCGTTCTCTAACAGGGGTCATCGTGTATTTCTCATCTGGCGCCCCATTGGGCCGCCCTAAATGGCTGCAAGCTGTGACATTTGCTCCTCCTTCGAGTAGGTACCTCAAAGTAGGAATAGCGGCCTTGATCCGAAAGTCATCGACGATCTCCCCAGAATCGATTGGAACATTGAAGTCAGCACGAACGAGCACATTTTTCCCGTTTAAACTACCTAAGTCCTCTAGAGACGGGAGATCCACTTATGCAACTTTCATGAAAGTCAACGTTTCTTCGACTTCTTCGAACGGCGTGTTCCAACTATTTTGGTTAGGTCAACCAACCGATTCGAGTATCCCCATTCATTGTCGTACCATCCGCATATTTTCACGAGTTTTCCTTGAGTCATAGTCAGTCCTGCGTCGAACGTGCAGCTAGCCGGAGAACCGACAATATCAGCGCTGACGAGAGGATCTTCGCTGTAGTCCAAAACTTTCCTCATTGGTCCTTTACTCGCTGCTTCTTTGAATGCGGCGTTTACCGCTTCTACCGAAGGGGTTTTTTTAAGTAGCCCGGTGAAGTCAGTTACAGATCCATCGGGTATGGGGACTCGCATTGCAATACCGTCAAGCTTTCCCTGCATTTTCTTCAACACCAAGCCAGTAGCGCGGGCTGCGCCCGTACTTGTTGGAATAATGTTAACTGCAGCTGCCCTCGCCCGCCTTAGATCTTTATGCGGACCGTCGACTATAGCCTGATCTCCGGTATAGGCGTGAGTGGTAGTCATAAGGCCCTCTTGGACTCCAAAAGCATCATCTAGAACCTTGATCATCGGAACGAAACAATTTGTCGTGCATGATGCGTTAGATACCACATGGTGCTTTATCGGGTCATAATCATCGTCGTTGACACCAACAACAAAGGTAGCGTCACATGTCGCAGGCGCTGAAATGATTACCTTACGGGCTCCAGCTTCAAGATGAGGTTTAGCTTTTTCTTTGTCTGCGAAAATACCTGTCGACTCGATAACAACATCCACGCCTAGTTCTTCCCAGGGCAGATCAGCTGGGCTTCTTTCAGAAAGAACCGTAAGTTTGGAGCCATCAACATTTATTCCTCCCCGAACAGCCTTGACCTTTCCCCCAAATTTTCCGTGGACTGAATCATTTTTCAAAAGATGCGCTAACGTCTCCAGCGAACCAAGGTCATTTACCGCAATGAATTCAATATCAGCACCAGAAATTTTTGCGGCTCGGAAAAAATTTCGTCCAATTCTTCCAAATCCGTTTATGCCAACTCGAATAGTCATGATGATTCCTCCTGAGGGTCAAGTTGCTTGCATCTGCGATGCTAGCGATTCTGCAAGCTCAACACAGTGATATCTGAAGTCTTTTACCCACTTAGATCCCTATGACTAGCTTTAGCTGGGTAATTTAATTTCGCTAGAACTGTTTCTAACTCATTGACAATTGTCACTGACCTATGCTGTCCACCAGTACAACCAATAGCAAGACTCAAATAGCTTTTTCCCTCTTCTTGATAGGCAGGTAAAAGTAAGTCCAATAGCTCCGTCAACTTAACCAGAAACTTTTGAGCTATCGGGTCACTTAAAATAAACTCTCTGACTTCATTGTCCATTCCAGTTAGCTCTTTCAATTCTTTAACCCAATACGGATTCGGAAGGAATCTGCAGTCCATGACGAGATCTACATCTGTGGGGAGGCCATGTTTGAATCCAAACGAAACGAGTCTTATTTGCATTTGATTTCCCTCTGGGTTAACAGCGAATAGATCTTCTATGCGCTGTCCCAGCTGATGAACGTTAAGATCGCTCGTATCTATTTCAACATCAGCAGCTCCGCGCAAGATATCTATTGCTTCGGACTCTGCGAGTATTGATTCTCGAAGACTCCCTACACTTCCATAGGGGTGCCTTCTTCTGCTTTCTTCATAGCGTCTTATCAAGGTCTCCTCATCTGCAGTTAGATATAGGACTGAAGTACTTATACTTGGGTCCTTCTGTAACTCCGTTATCTCTGCCATTGTGCCCGCAGGGCCTTCACTTCCAACGACTAGAGCAACATGGGTTCGTAAGGATCCAGGAGAAAGAGCGAGCTCAGCGACCTTCGAAATAAGCGGAGTTGGAAGATTGTCGATGACGAACCAGCCAAGATCATCGAGTGACTTCGCAACTTCGGAGCGACCTGCACCTGAACGTCCAGCGATAATCAAAAACTCTGCCATACCTGTATCGTACGCGTTATGTGTGGACCTTAAAAGAGTGGCCACCTAATTTGTGAGCGTTTATTTAGAACACACAACTATCAATAGCCTGGGGATGAAACGGATACTTGTAAGTTCCGGACTGCCTTCAATATGCCTTTCAGAGAGAGCTGGCTCATAGAGTCTGTCAATCGTAAATCCTGACTCGATAAGTGTATTGATGTATTTACTGATAGGTCGGTGTTCGAATGGAAGAAAAACTTCCTTGTCCACTTCTTCAAAATGGCTTGACTCAAGGAGATAATTAGAAATCCGCCAATATTTAGTTGGAGGTTCTGCTACATGGTCGAAGATCAGTCCGCTTTCAGGCGTCTGCATCGCAGGGTGATTTAAGACGAGCACAAATCTCCCGCCCGAACGTATCACTCGGCTTATTTCTTCTACAGCTTCTAAAAATTCCAATACATGTTCTAAGACGAGACATGTAACTGCAGCATCAAATACCCCGCCACCAAAGGGCAATCTCGCTAACTCAGCTTGCACATGATTAGGGCTCGGATCTTGCGCTTCGCTCGCTCTTAGCTGAAAGAGGCTAAAATCCGTGGAGACTACTTCAGATCCATTCTGTTCGATAAGGTATCTGGACAGTCGTCCTTCACCTCCACCAACATCAATTATTTTCCTAAACCCGCTTAAAGCATCGCAGACGAAAGGCAAAATCACATCTTCATAGTCCGCGTCATATCGAGTGGTGTATTGCTCTGACCACCAACTGCTATTTTCGTCCCACAGACTTTTTCGATCATTACCGCCCATGTCTGCCACCATTGGCATTTACTGGGGATGAGAACTGCTCATATATCGCTTTTGCTGTTCGAGTTGGAAGCCATGACAAACCCTCTAGATCTTCAAGAGCGGCTTGCTGTACTTTTTGCACGCTACCGAATTCTTTAACCAGTCGCGCTGCGCGAACCTTCCCTACCCCAGGAATCCCATCGAGGGCTGATCCTGTCATAGCTTTGGTTCTCAATTGACGGTGATAGGAAATAGCGAATCTATGGCTTTCATCGCGAACCCGTTGGAGTAGGTATAGCGCCTCAGAGCCACGAGGAATTTCAATGGGAGTTTGCCGACCTGGAATGAAGACTTCCTCGTTTTTTTTTGCTATCGCTGCAACGGGTATTGATATATCTTTTGCAAGTTTCTGGAGTGCTTTAGTTGCAGCTCCAAGTTGCCCTTTACCGCCGTCAACAAGAATGAGTTGAGGTACATAGGAAAAGGCATTCCTCTCGTTGACAGGTTTTTCTCGCTCATGCAGATAATTTTCTAGGCGGCGAGAGATAACTTCTTCCATAGCAGCGTAATCATCATTACTGTTTACACGCCGGATCTTAAATCTTCTATAGTCTTTTTTCTTCGGTAAACCATCCTCCATGACTACCATCGACCCAACATAATTTGTTCCTTGAATGTGGCTCATATCAAAACACTCAATTCTCAATGGAGCATTCGGTAATTTCAAATACTGCTGCAATTCACTTAAAGCTCGAGATCTCGTATTGTGATCCGTTGCTCGTTTCATACGATTGCGCTTGAATGAGTCGCGGGCGTTTAGGGTTACAGTTTCCATAAGAGCACGCTTATCGCCTCGAAGAGGCACTGAAATTCTAACTTTTGATCCCCGTAGATCACTGAGCCAGTTTTCAAAAAATTCAATATTCTTAGGAACCGCTGGAGCAAATATTCGTTTGGGGTACCCCATTGGGCTCTTCTCAATATAGATTTTCTCTAAAACCTTTGCGACCAGCGCTTCGTCAGACATTGTTTCTGTTTTGTCAACTACAAGAGAGCGCTGCCCCATTACCTTTCCATTTCGAATCAAAAATGCATGAACAGATGCGCCTAGTTCATCTTGCTCCATCCCCAACACATCAAAGTCTTCAGATCTTGTCCCGACCATCAGCTGTCTTTCTGCAGCCTTTTGGACGCTTAATAAGTTGTCACGAAGGCGCGCTGCCCGTTCGAATTCTTGAGCTAAAGAAGCACTTTCCATTTCCTGCTTCAGAACTGACAAAACAGTTTCAGTATTCCCCTCAAGGAATTGCAAGAGCTCTAAAACCAGCTTTTGATATTCTTCCTTGGTCACTTCATCAACGCATGGGCCACAGCATTTTTTTATATGAAAATCTAAGCACGGCTTACCTAAGCGTTCATGCCTTTTATATTTTGCATCGGAACACGTCCGCAATGGAAACGTCCGTTGAAGAAGGTCTAGAGTGTCACGGATCGCACCAACGTCCACATAGGGTCCAAAGTACCTGTTGGCTTTTTTCAATTTTCCTCGAATTAGAGTTGCTCTTGGCCATTCGTCTCCGACTGTTACTGCCAAATAGGGGTAGCTTTTATCATCGCGGAGTCGGACGTTATATCGAGGTTGATGCTCTTGGATAAGGTTGTGCTCAAGTATAAGCGCTTCTGCCTCGTTGGTAACTTGGATCCAATCCAAGCTTTGTGCTTCTCCAAGCATCTGTTGAGTCCTAATTGGCAGATTACCTGTCTGCTGGAAGTAACTATTGAGACGATTTCTGAGCGACTTTGCCTTTCCTACATAGAGAACCCTTCCTTCTTCGTCCTTAAAGAGATACGACCCTGGCTTGGCGGGGATGCTCTGGGAAGGTGGTCTTTGTATCATCAGCTGAGTCTTTGTTTGGGACTTAAGAAAGTTAAACCTTTTATAGAGTACCAGCGTTCTCAAGTATGGGCTTCAGGAATTGCCCTGTGAAACTCTCATCTGTTTTGGCAACAAGTTCAGGTGGCCCTTCTGCTACTATCTCCCCTCCTTCATCTCCCCCTCCTGGGCCAAGGTCAATTATCCAGTCAGCAGTTTTTATGACATCCAAGTTATGTTCGATTATGAGCACCGTGTTTCCTTGGTCCACGAGTCGACCAAGAACAGTCATTAATTTTCGAACATCTTCGAAATGCAACCCCGTTGTGGGCTCATCAAGAATATACATTGTGTGCCCAGTGGAGCGTTTTGCTAATTCGGTTGCAAGCTTAACCCGTTGCGCTTCTCCACCGGAAAGAGTCGGCGCAGGCTGCCCGAGACGAACGTAACCTAACCCCACGTCTACCAGAGTCTGCATGTGTCGTGCGATCGGTGGCTGGTTTGAAAAAAACTCAAGTGCTTCTTCGCAAGATAGACCAAGAACCTCCGCAATATTTTTCCCTTTGAATTCAATCTCCAGAGTGTCTCGGTTATAGCGGGCCCCATTACAAATTTCACAGGGGACGTAAACATCAGGAAGAAAGTGCATTTCAATTTTTATCGTCCCGTCGCCTGAACAAGCTTCGCATCTCCCACCTTTAACATTAAACGAAAACCTTCCCGGAAGATACCCACGAACCTTCGCCTCTTGGGTCTTAGCGAAAAGTTTCCGGATGTGATCAAAGACCCCTGTGTATGTTGCGGGATTAGAGCGAGGTGTACGCCCGATAGGTTGTTGATCTATGTTGATTATTTTGTCAAGGGAGTCAAGCCCTTCCACTCTTTTGTGGAGCCCTGGAGGAGTTTTTGCGCTGTAAACATGCTGCATTAGAGCTTTATGCAATATGTCACTTACCAAAGTAGATTTTCCTGATCCGGAAACACCGGTGACAGCAACAAAGCAACCTAGTGGGATTTCTACATCAATTTCTTTTAAATTATGCTCCCGAGCGCCTCTGATCGTGATCCAATCATCCCCTGTTTTTCTTCTTAGAGCTGGAACTGGGATTTCCATCTTTCCGCTTAGATATTTTCCAGTCAGGGAGGAAGCATTTTTCTTAAGCTGAGAAACTGTCCCTGAGTGGACCACTTGTCCCCCATGTTCGCCAGCGCCTGGCCCTATATCTACGACATGATCTGCTACTCGAATAGTATCTTCATCATGCTCAACCACAATTACCGTGTTCCCTAGATCACGGAGTCGTTGCAGTGTTTCGATTAAGCGTTTGTTGTCACGTTGATGCAGTCCAATCGATGGTTCGTCTAGGACATAGAGAACGCCGACCAGCCCAGATCCGATTTGCGAAGCTAGTCTGATACGCTGCGCTTCTCCTCCGGATAATGTACTTGCTGCCCTATTCAGCGACAGGTAGTCAAGCCCCACATCAAGAAGAAACCCCATGCGTGCGTTGATTTCCTTCAGTACTTGCGATGCGATGATTTGATCTCTATCGCCTAACTGAAGTTTTGAAAGATAAGAAGCTGATTCTTTAATGCTCATACTGCAAATAGTTGCAATATTTGTATCGTTAATTGTTACTGCTAAAGACATAGGCTTTAGACGTGCCCCCTCACATACCAAGCAAGGAACTTCGCGCATGTACCCTTCTACCCATTCTCGCTGGCGTTCACTATCTGCTTCGGAATGCCTTCGTTTTAACCATCTGACTACTCCCTCAAAGTTTGCATTAAAAGTTCTGGTTCGACCGTACCGATTCGTGTAAGTAACCTTTGTTCGTTTTTTACTCCCCCCCTGAAGGACTAATTTCTTAGATTTAGCAGGAAGCTTCTCCCATGGCTTATCCATAGGAATATTGTGGTCCTCAGCAACCGATTTCAATAAGAGTTGAAAGTATTTGCTTCGCCCTCTTGCCCATGGAGCGACGGCTCCCTCTAGAAGCGTCAAAGAGGGATCAGGGATCACAAGCTGAGGGTCAACTTCGAAGGTCGTTCCTAAACCATCACAAGAAACACATGCTCCATAGGGTGAGTTAAAAGAAAAATTCCTAGGCGCTAATTCTTCAAATGATTTACCGTCACTAGGTCGGCTAAAATGTTGCGAAAACGTAAGAAGCTCTGCAGGTTCATCTTCTTTGAGTACCTCTACTTGCGCTATACCCTCTGTAAGCCCTAAAGCCGTTTCGATTGAATCGGTCAACCTTCGTTCAATTCCATCTCGTAACACTAGCCGATCTACCACTACAGAAATGTCGTGCATTTCATACCGTTCGAGCTGTAATTTCGGTGTACCGTCTTCGTTTGTTCCAGCGACATCCTCTAACTCAACTGTTTCCCCATCGATAATTACCCGCGTATATCCTTGTTTCGCTAAATCCGTGACTAACGAGTCGTATGCCCCTTTCCGTCCTCGCACGACAGGGGCAAGGACTCGGAAACGAATCCCGGCGTCAAGCGCGAGAATTCTATCAACAATTTGCTGGGGGGTTTGACGAACAAGGCGCTCACCGGTTTCTGGGTCATGCGGTATACCTATCCGAGCGTATAGAAGGCGAAGATAGTCATAAACCTCAGTGATTGTCCCAACGGTCGACCGCGGATTACGGCTTGCGCTTTTCTGATCAATGGAGATAGCGGGAGATAAGCCTTCAATAAAATCGACGTCTGGTTTATCCATTTGCCCGAGAAATTGGCGTGCGTACGCTGACAAAGATTCGACGTAGCGTCGCTGTCCTTCGGCATAGATGGTGTCGAATGCAAGTGACGATTTCCCTGATCCCGATATTCCGGTAAAAACAACTAGCTTGTCACGAGGCAGGTCTAAATCAACACCGCAGAGGTTGTGCTCTCTTGCCCCACGAATGATTAATTTTGGTGCCACATAAATAATCTAACCAACTCATAAGGAAAGGCCAGCACTGNAGATGGATTTCCTCGATGGTTTCTTTGGAGTATTGTCAAGGAATGAAATCAATAATTCTTGTGCATGGGGCTTGGCATGGATCTTGGTGCTGGNAATTTGTAGAGTCGCGNATGATTCAAGATGGCTACAANGTTTCAACCGTCGATTTACCNTTTACTGGGCTTGACGANGATGCAGCTTTCTTATCAAATATCTTGGAGAGAGCNGATGNTGAGATAGTTCTTCTCGGACATAGTTACGGAGGAATGGTTATCTCTAAAGCAGCNGAAGGAAGAGAGAANATCTCACATCTTGTTTATTTATGCGCCATTCTTTTAGAAGAAGGCGCGAGTATGGGCGGGTCATCTGACTCATCTCAGGAATCGAAAATAAAAATTGAGGTGGATGAGAACCTGTCCTCAACAGTTAGAGGGGATNCTGTGATACCCGCATTTTATGGTGACGTTGATCTTCAATTAGCTCAAGATTCGCTAGATCGTCTTCGCCCATTCCCAATCCATTCCGTAAATATTGGNATNGGGGAGGCGTGGCGTGATCACCCAACAACGTACGTCGTGTGCAAGGANGATGCTGCAATACCTCCAGNTATTCAACGTGAAATGTCCGAACTTGCAGACAGAGTCTTGGAATGGGACTGTGGCCATTCTCCGTTTTTTAGTGACCCCGACCTTNTATGTGANCTNCTACNNGANCTGGCTNNTTAGNAGANTGGATNTTGATGCTTTNNAGATTATACGTCGTCGCGGAATAGCTTAGGGTNGAATTCTGCGCCACTTCTAAGCAGCGCTGCTTTCCANGAAGGGCTAAACCGTAGGGCCCATCTGAGACTACGGACTAGNNCTTTCCCAGCCTGTAAATTAAATTTCGAAGCTTTTAAACCTAGCGTTGTTCGGAGCTGCGGTTCTACCGTCGTTGCCGCAGCGCGTTGAAGAATTCGATAGCCAAAAAGTTCCGCTCGCCCTAAGGGAGGGTCCTTTAAAAAATCTATAGCTTCNCGCATTGCTGCTGATTCAGCTATATCTGGGTGCGTCGTAATCCATNCTTTCAGNTCCTTNGCTGTTTTAGGCAATGAAGACGCCCCCATCTTTNCTCCGATGANGGACTGTTCCGCAACAAATCTATTTGNTTCTTCCTCAGTCATNGGCCGTTTGAATACNTGAAATGNGTGAAGGAAAGAATCAGTTAGTGTGTTNTGNACCCAGGCTCCATACTCNGGACTATTAGCGCTGTANGGTCGACCACGTTCTGAAACTCCAGAAACTCCCATATGNGCGCGNCGAACCATTTCTACCGCATGATCTGTTTCAGGAATAGCTCCATAAGTCATCGAGGTAACATANAAGGCAGTTCTACTNAGACGACCCAAAGGATCTTCTCTATACGCTGAATGTTCTGCGACACCTGCGGCTACTTCAGGGTGTGCGGCTTGGACGAGTAAAGCNCGNATTCCTCCGACGAAACTCGATACNTCNCCNAGAACTTCCCAGCTAATCGAACCCGGCCCAAAAAGCCCATGGTCNCCTTTATGCGCACTAGTATNCTCCAGAGGNTTTTCACTATGCGAAAAGAGGTCAACGACTTTAGCGGTAACTCTTGTTTTTANGCCCATAAGNCTCCTATCGGCTTCTCTTCNACGCTACTGTATAGNCGCATGCTNGNACTAGGCATAGAGGATTTACAGATCAGGTGATNTCGCGTAAATCACGTTTTAGTTCTCGAATTTCGTCTCTTANTCTGGCAGCGTATTCAAATCTAAGTTCGCCCGCAGCNGTGTTCATTTCATCTTCCAAGGTTAAAATNAGACGTTGAAGTTGTGCTTCTGGCATTTCCNTTGAATCTTCTATGATTCTTCGCTGACTGTCCATACTTCTTGAACGTTTGTTAGCNCCAGGGNCAGGTGCTCCAGAGGTTTCTGGGCGAATCATCGCAAGAATATCCGTAACGGCTTTTCGGATTGTTTGCGGGTCTATCCCATGTTTTTCGTTATGGTCAATTTGGATTTTTCTTCTTCTGTTAGTTTCAGATATTGCTCTCTGCATCGAATCGGTTACTTGATCTGCATACATTACGACCTGGCCTTCTACGTTTCGTGCCGCTCTGCCTATCGTTTGCACCAAAGAAGTTTCGCTTCTAAGAAAACCCTCTTTATCCGCATCTAATATTGCAACTAGGGACACTTCAGGAAGATCAAGTCCCTCACGAAGCAAGTTGATCCCTATAAGCACATCGAACTCTCCTAATCGAAGGTCGCGAAGTATTTCAATGCGCTCAAGCGTGTCGATGTCACTATGGAGGTACCGGACACGAATTCCGATTTCGAGAAGATAGTCCGAGAGGTCTTCAGACATTTTCTTTGTCAAGGTTGTAACTAATACTCGTTCGCCCCTTGAGATTCTGCCATTAACTAAACCGATGAGATCGTCTATCTGGCCAGATGTTGGCTTTACGATCACTTCAGGATCAACAAGCCCTGTTGGCCTTATTATCTGCTCTACAATTTGTTCGGAGACTTCTAATTCATGCTTTCCAGGTGTAGCGGATAGAAATACGACCTGATTTAATCGCTCCATAATTTCGGTGAATTGAAGAGGGCGGTTATCTGCAGCCGATGGAAGGCGGAACCCATGTTCAATCAGAGTTTCTTTCCGACTACGATCACCAGCATATTGTCCGTGAAGTTGGGGAACGGCTACATGAGATTCGTCAACCACGCACAGGAAATCATCAGGGAAATAGTCAAGCAAAGTGTAAGGAGGGTCACCATATGTACGACCATCGATATGCATGGAGTAGTTTTCGATTCCACTACAGAATCCAACTTCTCCCATCATTTCAAGGTCGTGCTCTGTTCGCATGCGAAGCCGTTGAGCTTCGAGTAGCTGTTCGTTTCCAGTAAAATTTTGTAGTTGGACCTGTAGTTCTTTTTCGATCCCTATAATAGCTCGATCTAAACGTTCGGTACTGGCGGCATAATGGGTCGCTGGAAAGACAATAACTTCATCTACTTCAGAAATTTTTTCACCTGTTAGGGGATCAACAAATCTAATTCGATCTACCGTGTCTCCGAAAAATTCTATCCTAACTACATTCTCTTCATATGCAGGATGNATCTCGATNGAATCCCCGCGTACTCGAAAATTACCTCGAATAAGATTGAGGTCATTGCGGTCATATTGCATCCCAATCAGCTGCTGGAGGATACCTCTTTGCTCATATTCCTCGCCAGACCTGACCACAAGCAGCTGTGTCATGTATTCCTGTGGGGATCCCAGTCCGTAAATGCACGAAACTGATGCAACGATAATCGTGTCTCGGCGCGTTAAGAGCGCTGACGTTGATGCGTGCCTGAGCCTGTCTATTTCATCATTTACGGATGAATCTTTCTCTATATAGGTATCACTCGCAGGCATGTAGGCTTCAGGCTGGTAATAGTCGTAGTAACTGACAAAGTATTCGACACGGTTTTTTGGGAAAAACTCTCTGAGTTCGTTTGCGAGTTGTGCAGCTAATGACTTATTTGGAGCTATTACCAAGGTAGGTCGCTGCGTTTTCTCTATAGTCCAAGCGATAGTGGCGCTTTTTCCTGATCCGGTAATCCCTAAAAGCGTCTGGAATCGTTTTCCTTCTATTATGCCTTCGGATAACTTTTGTATTGCCTGCGGTTGATCTCCTGCGGGCTCAAAATCTGCCTCGACTTTAAATGGGACACCAGATGAACGTTCTACCATTAGTGGATCATAACCAAATCACTCTTCGGAATCGAGCGACGTCATCCAAGCCCAGCATAAATCTATTTGAAGCTCCAATGAATCACTGTCCCCGTTGTTGTCGATTACAAAATCTGCGAATTCAAGTCGTTGCTCTCGACTTGCTTGCTTATCGATTCTTGCCCACGCATCATCTTCTCTAAACCCTCGAAATTGAACAAGCCGTGAGACAGCAATTTTTTCGTCACAATCAATAACAATTTTTCCTGTGAAATCCTTATATTCTTTTCGAGCGAGGGAACCTTCAGGCGTTACCAGCAGCGGAATATCCACTAAGACTATATGACCTTGGCTTATGAAAGCGTTTCTCCTCTTTGCCATCTCTTTTCCGACAGCTGGGTGAACAATCTTATTTAGCTTCTCGAGGTTTACAGGGTCAGAGAAAGCTATGTCAGCAAGCTTTTGCCTATTTAGCTCTCCATCTTCGTTGATAATCACTTCACCAAATTCCTGAACAAGATTGGTAAATACTTCGCCGTTCGGTCGCTGCAATTCTCGAACCACTTCATCAGCATCGACCAATTTTGCCCCCCGAATCTCTAGGGCGGCAGATACGGTTGACTTCCCTGAGCCGATGCCTCCAGTTATCGCAAATTCAGCCATTTGCAGNATATGNAGTTACTCAGGTAGCTCTTNAGNGTCTTNAGCTTCTTNAGCGTCATCAANCCTCTTCAGCGTCTTCAGGTGCCATCAGTCGTGCTTGTTCACTTTGCTCATATGCAGACCACGCTTCATCAAGTTCAGCTGCTGCTTCAGGGTCTAGTTCAATAGCTGTACCAATATAATTTCCTTCAGTATCGTAGTTTTGCTCTCCAAAGTGCTCTTGATATTCCTCAGCCACGACACCTCCTTCGGCAGCTTGCTTAACTGAAAGACTTATCCTTCTTCTTTCAAGATCTATTTCGATGATTTTGACCCATAGTTCTTCACCCGGAGTCACGACTTGCTCCGGAAGTTCAACATGGTGTTCAGACATTTCTGAAATGTGCACTAATCCTTCGATGTTGTCTCCAACTTGTACAAAGCTTCCGAAAGGAACCAGCTTCGTAACTCGACCATAAACAAGTTCACCCACACGGTGGCTGTCGGCAAATTCTTTCCATGGGTCTTTTTGAGTTGCTTTTAATGACAAGCTGATTCGCTCTCGGTCAAGGTCTACTTCGAGAACTTCAACATCAACTTCGTCTCCAATAGTTACAACCGCCGATGGGTGATCTACGTGCTGCCATGAGAGTTCAGAAACATGAATGAGCCCATCCATGCCACCAAGATCAACGAAAGCACCAAAGTTTACGACAGAAGAGATAACACCTTTTCTTCTCTCACCTGGTTTGAGGAGATCAAGAAACTCTTCNCGCTGTTCTTTTTGCGTTTCTTCGAGGAANGCTCGTCGGGATAGAACAACNTTNTTACGATTTTTATCTAACTCGATTATTTTTGCTTCGAGTTCCATTCCTATGTATGGCTGAAGATCTCGAACTCTACGAAGCTCAACTAGGGATGCAGGGAGGAAGCCTCGTAANCCAATATCGACTATTAGCCCACCCTTAACGACCTCGATTACGAGCCCTTTAACAATGCCGTCGGCTTCTTTTACTCTTTGAACATCACCCCACGCTTTTTCATACTGCGCCCTTTTTTTAGAAAGGATAAGACGACCTTCTTTGTCTTCCTTCTGGATAACTAGGGCTTCGAGCTGGTCTCCTAGTGAAACTAGTTCGCTCGGTGGTACGTCATTTCGGATTGATAATTCTTTTCTTGGAATAACACCTTCGGATTTAAATCCGATATCCAGTAAAACTTCTTCTCTATCGATTTTCACTACGCTTCCGGCAACGAGTTGGCCATCTTCGACTTGGACCATAGATGCNTCAAAGGCATCATCTAGCGTTTGACTACCTANNTCATTAACCGCTATTTCTCTCGGGGTGTANTCTTCTGGTAATAGGTTCGTTTCTGTATCTGTATTAGTATCGGACATTGGGTTTTTTCTCTAGACAATAGGACGTGTCGCTTGAGCGACTATGCAGGNTAACTGCACTGAGCTAATGAAAAATCANTAGCTCATTCAGGTTACCAGTAGGTATCGAAGTGGCAACCAAGTTGGAACTAGAAAGAATATTTATCTTTCAGCAATTAGGAGTATTTCCGGTTCGTCAATTTTTAGGGAACCTGATCGGTACTTCCCAGGAGATACGGAAGACATTGAGATAACAGTTAGCCCTGCACTTTCAGCAAGGAGACGAAGTTCACGTGGTGTAAAGCAACTGGTCAACAGTTGCTTCTCTATTTGCTCACCTTCTTGATTCCGTATGCGGGTTATCTCACTGTTAACCCCTTGCCCTACAAAGAAAGTATCTGTATCTTCGAGGTATCTAACTTGGAAGTATGCTGAGAACGCTGTTAGCGCTATTTTCCCTCCTGAGATAAGCGCATCAGTCATTCGGCTTAGGATGACCCCATCTTCATCTTGTGAAGCAATAGAAGCATTTGGGTCTCCTGCTAAACCAAATGCACCTTGGCATAGCGAAATAACCGCATCATACTGATTATCAAATAACATTTCTCTAGCATCCATCCGTTCGAAGGTTGCTCCTGTAGGAGCTCGTTCATTCGCGATCTCTATGAAAGTCTGGCTTATATCAATCCCATGAACTTTGATTCCACGCTGAGCGAAATAGTAAGCATGGCGTCCTGGTCCACAGCCGACGTCGAGAAGGCTCATTCCGGTTTCAAGCTCCAGCTCAGAAATGAGATACTCTACTTCTTGCTCAGTTCCTTTCGTGAACGAATAGTTGAGGTAGGCCTCCCCCATATGGTCGGCGAGGCCCTCAAACCAATGATCATACATATAAGGCAATCAATGTCTAGAGATCTTTCTCATTTCGCATCAGCCCAACTTTGGCCCGAGCTAATATTGACTTCAAGCGGCACGAGCAGATCAAAAGCTTCTCCCATTGTGTCAATAGTTAAGGACTGAACTTCAGATATTTCTTCTGATGGGCACTCCAAAATAACTTCATCATGCACTTGAAGAACTATTCTGCTTTCTAATTTCTCTTGTGCCAATCTCATATCTAGGTTTACTAACGCTACTTTGAAGATATCTGCAGCTAAGCCTTGAATTCCTGCATTCATTGCCTGGCGTTCAGCAGCCTGTCGGATACGGAAATTATCGGAAGTTAACTCTGGAATACGTCGTCGCCTCCCGAAAAGTGTTTCTGTATATCCCTTGTCGCGGGCCTTTTGGATCGTCTCTTCCATATAGCTTCTCACCGAAGGGAAAGCCGCAAAGTAAGCATCAAGTATCACTGATGCTTCTTTGTTAGATATGCCTAAACGTTGTGCTAAGCCATATGCTTCCATCCCGTAGGCGAGCCCGTAACTAACCATTTTAGACTTTGATCTTTGTTCGGCCGTTACTTCATCTTGAAGGACTCCGAATATCTGTGCGGCTGTCGCTGTATGGATATCCTGCCCTTCGGTAAAGGCACCTATGAGACCGGGATCCTCCGCTAAATGCGCTATGCACCTAAGCTCAATCTGGTTATAATCTGCGACGACCAGACCCCAACCTTTTGCGGCGACAAAGACCTCGCGAAATACTCTTCCGCGTTCGGTGCGAACAGGAACATTGTGTAAATTGGGTGCATCTGAGCTCAGCCTCCCAGTCCTCGCTACTGTCTGGTTAAACGTTGCTCGAATTCGATCTCCCTCACCTACTTCATTCAGTAATCCCTCCCCATATGTTGAACGCAGTTTTTCGACCTCTCTATACTCCATTAGCGATTCGATTATCGGGTGATCCCCCTTCATTTTTTCTAGAGTCTGTGCATTTGTGCTATATCCGGTCTTTGTTTTCTTCACCGGAGTCAGTCCGAGATTCTCAAATAAAACAACCTGTAGCTGCTTAGTTGAGTTGACATTAAACTCTTCACCTGCCTGATCATGAATAGTTTTCTTAAGCCGTTCAGTCTGATCAACTAATTCATTTCGTAAAGCAGTCAACCTCTCGACATCAACGCCTATACCAAGGTGTTCCATTTTTGCTAAAACTCCAACAAGAGGTAGCTCTATTTTCATATTCAGCTCGGATAGTCCTTGTTTCTCTAGAGCCTCTTCTAAAGGGTCGAAAAGCATGCCGCAAAGAACTGCTTCTTCAGCAGCTGACTGCGATGGGAGTGAAAAAGAGCCTGCAAGGTCTAACTGCCCGTCAGGAGCCTCTTCTGAATCTTTGAAAGCCACATCCGCATACCTAGAAGCTAATTCATTAACAGAGTACGAAGCTTCAGCTGGATTAATTAGATACGCAGCTATTTGGGTGTCAAGAGAAATACTTCTGATATATATACCCTCAGACAGCATTTCACGAATGATTCCTTTGACATTATGCCCAATGACTCCTTTACCGTTATCAAATAAATCTTGAAGGGCCGTGCAAGCTTCTTGTTTAGCAAAAAATTCTCTTGGTATTGCAAGGACTTTTCCTACATCTAGATCCTTAACTATACAGATACCATCCAAAGCTCGTGAGTCTTTGCTAGAGCCCCAAATACCTGAAATGAGAACCTGATCTCTATCGATTTCTTTAATAGCTACCTCTACTTCTTCGGCAGAAGTAGCCACGACAACATCTAGATTTGGCAATAGTTTCAGAGAACTATTTTCGACTGGGTCTATATCAAACACATCAGACAGTCGACTGAAGACTGTTCGTAACTCTAAAGATTCAAAGAACTGGGTTACCTCTGGCTGGTTGATTGGGCCAAATGTTAGATCTTTGATAGCTACCGGAAGCTTCACATCTCGTATGAGTTCCATAACTTCTACGTTCAGACGAACAGTGCTTTCATTCTGCTCGAGATTCTCACGTAGCTTTGGCTTTTGGTCTTCGAGGGATTCGAAAATGCCATCAATTGTTCCGTGGGCATTAACTAGCTTTGCAGCTGTTTTTTCACCGACGCCCGGAACGCCAGGCAAGTTATCGGACTTATCTCCTCGAAGTGCCGCATAGAGGACGTAATCTTTCGGATATACCCCTGTCCGTTCCCAAATCCCATTCTCGTCATAAAGCACATAATCTGAGACTCCTCTCCTGTTATATAGAACTTGGATATATGGATCTTCAACGAGCTGGTAACTGTCTCTATCCCCTGTCACCACAACGACTTGAGTAGAATCATCGCGCGATTGTGATGCCAAGGTGGCCAGTATGTCATCCGCTTCATAACCTTCTTTCTCTACGACTTGAATACCTAGGGCAGGCAAAATCTCTTTAACAAGCGCAAGTTGCTGATATAAGTCATCTGGGGCTTTTTCACGACCAGCCTTGTAAGTAGGGACTCTTTCATGGCGAAATGTAGGAGTAGGTAAATCAAAGGCAACAGCGACGCCTTGTGGTTCTTGATCCTTTATTAGATTGATGAGCATCGTCGAAAAGCCATGCACTGCTCCTGTTGCCTGACCAGTTGAATTACGCATATCTGCTTCGCGCAGAGCGAAGTAGGCCCGATACACAAGTGAGTTCCCATCAATTAATAGAACCTTTTCCATCCCTAGAACTTAGCCACTTGATAAGGCAGGTGATGGTATTAGTTAGGGAATTGTGGCCTGCACGAATTCTTTACCTTTAGCGATCCGTAGAAATTTGATCCAATAGCTTATTTTGCAAGTTTTCGATTTTTAATATTTCTATTTCTAGTTCTCGAAGATGCCGACGCATTGACTCTGCATGTTTTTGCGCTTCACGGTATTCTTTATCAGCAATAGGGGTTTCAGAAACTAACGAACGGATACGGGCGTCTTCTGCTTCATGATTTAGGAATGACAGTTGCTCTTCAGCTACCTGATAGTCCACCTGTAAACGTTTTAACTGATGGCTTGTATCGACGAGACGGCTTTGAAGTATTTTCTTACCCACGATTTATTATCTTAATTGAGATGTTACTTAGTACCTCCAATTTGGCCTTGAAGGTGTGCCCGGGGCGGGACTTGAACCCGCACTCCCCGAAGAGAAGGGGATTTTGAATCCCCCGCGTCTGCCAATTCCGCCACCCGGGCAGGTTTTAACACAATAGTGCGTGGATGAAGCGTACCGCGCTCCTAGGAAAACAGGTTATCAAAGGAGATTATTTGTTCGATACCGTATTTAAGTGCTAAATATCCATATACGAAAGGCAATCCTATCAATCGCTATTCTGGTCCATCCAGTGTTCTACTCTTAGGGTAACGAGGCTTAAACGATGATATTAAAACTCATACAACAATTTCTGAAAGTTGATAACCCCATGCAAGGCCTGACTATTGTGGAATCACTTGTCGAAATATCAAAGATAGAGTGCCAACTATGATCGTTTTTACCTACCCAGGACAAGGGTCACAAAAGACAGGAATGGGAGAAGAATGGGTTGATCACCCCTCATGGGAATTAGTGGCGGAAGCTGCGGATTTAACTGGAAGAGATCTAAGCGCTCTTCTCCTCAAAGCAGAAGACGAGGAGTTAACACAGACACGAAATGCACAACTTTCGACTTTTCTAGTTTCGATGGTTGTTTTTGATGCCCTTCAACGAATAGGCGTCGATGCCGCTGCCCATGCAGGACACAGCCTTGGCGAATATTCAGCGCTGACAGCATCTGGATGCCTCGATTTTGAAGATGCAGTCTTACTTGTCTCCGAGCGTGGAGAAGCCATGCAAATATGTGCGGAAGCACAAGAAGGAACTATGGCTGCCATACTCGGCTTGGATGATGACCTTGTGGAAAGTGCCTGTCATCGTGTCGATGACGATGTGTGGGTTGCTAACTTCAACGCTCCGGGTCAAGTAGTTATAGCTGGCTCACCTTCCGGCGTCGAAGCAGCTTCAGAAGTAGCGAAAGACATTGGAGCTAAACGCGCCATGAGACTTCCGGTCTCTGGGGCTTTTCATACTCCTTTTATGGAACCTGCTAGGGATAGGCTCAGAAAAGCTATTGACCGAATAGATTTTAGAGCTCCAGATCATCCGGTTTATGCCAATGTTGACGGTTTAGGACATGAAATCGGTGATGACTGGCCTGCGCTATTATCTTCTCAGCTCACTAGCCCTGTTCGCTGGCGACAAATACTCCATCAACTTGACGGATCTGGCTTTGCTACTTTCGTCGAAGTTGGACCTGGCGCTGTTTTAACAGGAATGGCAAAGCGAACAGTAAAGGAAGCCACAGTTCTGACAATTAATTCACCTACCGATATAGATAAGCTCCTTGAACATGTTTCAGGACAGCAAGGATCGGCTTCCGAAGCACTTGAAGGGGAACACCTTTTCGCTACTGAACGATTAGTAGTAAGTCCATGTGCAGGCATCTTTACTCCTCCTAACGAGGACCTTGCAGGACAGAGTATCCATACTGGCTTCCTTCTAGGCTACGTAAACGATACTGAAGTCAG
>PBMJ01000005.1 GCA_002722525.1 Acidimicrobiaceae bacterium
CCTATCAGCCAAGGAGTTATCTTCCCCGCTATGAGAATCGCAGTTATATCTGAAGAAGACCTGACTGGGAGAAAACAATCAAAAAGGACCGGAAGACGGAACACCAGCGGCCACAAAGTATTTCATGAAGACCTTGCAGTTGGGTCCTATGTTGTCCATGACCATCATGGGGTAGCGCTATATAAAGGCATCGTTACCCAATCAATAGGGATCATAGAGCGAGATTACTTTCTACTTGAATACAGAAAAGGCGATCGGTTGTATGTCCCTGCAGAACAGATCAACCTAATACGTCCATACACAGGAGGAAGCCATCCACCGCTTAGCAGGATGGGAGGAAGTGACTGGCAAAAAACGAAAACACGGGTTAGGTCAGAGATTCAAGAGATTGTCCAAGACCTTGTTTCCCTATATCAGAAACGGCTCACAACTGAGGGTCACGCATACCCTGCAGACACTCTCTGGCAACGAGAAGTAGAAGATTCATTTCCTTTCGAGGAGACGCCAGATCAGATTGTTGCAATCCAAGAAGTAAAAGAAGACATGGAAAGACGACAGCCAATGGATCGGCTTATATGCGGAGATGTCGGATTTGGAAAAACTGAAATCGCACTTCGAGCAGCCTTCAAAGCGATTCAGGATAATAAACAGGTCGCTTTATTAGTTCCTACAACGTTGCTTGCCCAACAGCACTTCCAGACTTTCTCCACAAGATTAAGCGCCTACCCAATCCAAATAGAAGTACTAAGTCGTTTCCTCACCACAAAAGAAAAAACCCGAGTTGTCAACCAGCTATCTACTGGTGAAGTTGACCTCGTTATCGGTACCCACCGACTACTTTCCAATGATGTTGTGTTTCGCGACTTGGGTCTCTTAGTTGTCGATGAAGAACAGCGCTTTGGAGTGAAGCACAAAGAAATGCTAAAAGAACTCAAGGCAAGTATTGACGTCCTCACGCTATCAGCAACTCCTATACCCAGAACTCTTGAGATGAGCCTCACTGGGATCAGGGATTTAACTACTTTGGACACCCCTCCGCTGGATAGGCAGCCGATACTTACATTTGTTGGNGAGTATGAACAGAGCATAGTTATTGCTGCTATCCGAAGGGAGTTATTGCGAGAAGGGCAGGTCTTTTTCGTTCATAATAGGGTTGCAGATATAGAGAAGATGGCTGAAACGCTTCGGACTCTTGTGCCTGAAGCCAGAATCGCCGTGGCACACGGGCAGATGGACGAGAACANACTTGAGAAAGTTGTAGTCGACTTCTGGGAAGGTTCCTCTGATGTTTTNGTGTGCACTACAATTATTGAATCTGGCATAGATATGCCTTCTGTCAATACTCTTATCGTCAGTAACGCAGATCGTCTAGGACTAGGGCAGTTACACCAGCTACGTGGACGTGTCGGGAGATCAGGGTCAAGGGCTTATGCCTACCTTCTAACACCTAAGGGCACTTTATTGAGCGATACCGCATACGAGAGACTCCGGACAGTAGGAGAGGCTACTGAGCTTGGCTCTGGCTTTCGAATTGCAATGAGAGATCTNGAAATACGAGGTTCTGGGAATCTCCTCGGGACAGGCCAATCAGGCCACGTAGCCTCCGTGGGGTATGACCTATACTGCCAGCTAGTAAATGAAGAAGTTTCAGCGCTCAAAGGTGAGCCGATACAGTCGTTGCAAGAAATTTCTATCGAACTTCCAGTCGCCGCGCAAATACCGCACAGCTATATTTCAAAGGAGGATTTACGGCTAGAGGCTTATCGAAGACTTGCTATCTGTANAAGCTTGGAAGATGTTAACGAGATTCAAAGTGAGTGGATCGATAGGTTTGGGGCAATTCCACCTGCTGCAAAAAATCTTCTCTCTGTGGCAAAGCTCCGATGTGAAGCTAGGAAGCTTGGAATTGTTGAAATAGCAGGGCGTACCCTCGCAAACACCGGCGAATCACAGTGGCTTGCAANAGTATCTCCCNTTTCTCTTCGGCCATCAGAAATCGTAAGAGTCAAAAGGCTTTATCCGGGGTCGGTATTCAAGGANGNACTAGAAGAATTGCAAATTGTTCTCAATCACTCGGAAACTCCGATTGAAGACTTAGTCGGTTACCTGCAGCAGTTGAATTCCTGATGGGGGGACAACCCGCAATGGCTAGTCCAATTGAAACCCATAGTTTGGAAACCACTTTTAAAACGCCNGTAATAACAGAATCCTCATAAGCCACATCATTAACATTTCATTCCATAAGCGCTAACTTGTAGAGAGGACTAAAAGTTAGTAAACCTGCAAAAAATNACAATTGAGAAAGCATGCAATCCAATAACCCTTCCCAAATCAAAAGCGTAACCGGACGAGAAGTTCTCGACTCTCGAGGAAACCCTACCGTTGAGGTTGACGTGGCTCTTCAAGGAGGGTTCAAAGGAAGGGCAGCGGTACCCTCAGGAGCCTCAACTGGCCAATTTGAAGCGGTTGAGTTACGCGACGGCGGCGAAAGATATAAAGGGAAAGGTGTCCTTCAGGCAGTTGAAAACGTTAATAACGAAATAGCTAGCGCAATCATAGGAATGGATTCTCTAGACCAAAGAGNAGTCGATCAAAAATTAATCCTCCTAGATGGAACGAACGATAAATCGAATTTAGGAGCAAATGCGATGCTCGGNGTTTCCCTCGCTGCAGCAAAAGCNAGCGCAAATCATCTCGGACAGCCCTTATANCGATACCTNGGAGGTGCAACAGCACATGTGCTCCCAGTCCCAATGATGAANGTACTCAATGGTGGCGAACACGCTGACAATAACGTTGACCTNCAGGAATTCATGATAATGCCAGTAGGTGCTGTNTCTTTTTCGGAAGCTTTGCAGTGGGGAGCTGAGTGCTATCACACCTTAAAAGAAGTTCTNAAAGCTNGTGGCTTATCAACAGCAGTTGGAGATGAAGGCGGTTTTGCTCCGGATCTCGAATCAAATGAAGCGGCGATCGAATTACTTGTGGACGCAATAGNCAAAGCAGGATTCACGCTGGGTGATGACATGGCCATAGCCCTTGACCCCGCTAGTACCGAATTCTTTGAAGAAGGAAAGTATATTCTCGCTGGAGAAAACAGAGAGTTCTCTCCTAAAGAAATGTGCCAATACTACAAACAACTAANAGATAAATTCCCCATCCTCTCGATAGAGGACGGCATGGCAGAGGAAGACTGGGAAGGTTGGAAAAACTTAACAGACTTAATCGGGGAAAACGTCCAACTCGTTGGAGATGATCTCTTCGTCACCAATAAAGACCGCTTAGGGAAAGGTATCCAGCAATCTACAGCAAACTCTATTTTGATCAAGGTNAATCAAATCGGTACCTTAACAGAAACGCTTGAAACAATTGAGCTTGCAAATCGACACGGCTATACGTCTGTGATGTCTCACCGTTCAGGAGAAACAGAAGATACAACGATCGCNGATCTTGCTGTTGCTACGAATTGCGGTCAAATAAAAACTGGTGCTCCGGCACGAAGTGATCGAGTCGCAAAATATAATCGACTACTGCGTATAGAAGAAGAATTAGGTGATGCCGCAGCATATCGCGGCGTCCAAGAGCTTTACGGAACACAATAAATGTCCTCAACTACTAACCATCCTCTCCAGAGAGTACTTGTTTCGGAAAAAACTCGCAGATACCTCTTTTGGCTCTTTATCCTNGCAGTGGTCGTCGTNATTCTCATCTGGGCTATACAACCAATAAGGTTATGGTTAGACCAGAGGGAAGAATTGTCAACTAAGCAGCAGGAACTTACAAATATTGAGTCATCTAATTCAGCATTAGAGCAGAGAGCTGAAGCGCTCCAAACTCCGGAACAGATTGAATTAATTGCCAGACAAAACTTTGGCCTGATTCGAGAAGGTGAAGAAGCCTATGCGGTATTGCCTGCCGCACCGGATCCGCTTCGTATCCCATCTTCTTGGCCTTTTACCGAACTCGCAGACGCCTTAGGGGGTTAATTTGAGCGCCCCTATTGAAGCAGAAGAATTATCGCGCTCATTTGGCTCTCTAGTCGCTGTAGATTCAATCAATCTCTCAGTCGCAAGTGGGGAGGTCTTTGGGTTTCTAGGGCCTAACGGTGCTGGAAAATCTACGGCCGTTCGTATGCTCACNACACTTTTGAAACCATCCAGCGGGACTGCGCGAGTAGCAGGTTTTGATATTGCCAAGCAGCCCTCAGCAGTACGAAGAAAAATTGGGGTGGCCTTACAGGATGCTGCCATTGATCCTTTGATGACTGGTAACGAGCTACTTCGTTTGCAATGTGTTTTGCATGGNCTTCCGAAACGNTCTGGATTGAAACGTTGCGGAGAGCTACTAGAACGTGTGGGTCTTACCGCAGCCGGAGNTCGAAGAGTTGGGACATACTCTGGGGGGATGAGGAGAAGACTAGACTTAGCTCTTTCCCTCGTTCATCAACCTGAAGTTCTTTTTCTGGATGAACCAACAACTGGNTTAGACCCAACTAGCCGCATGGCNCTATGGGAAGAAGTTCGAAATCTCAATAAAGACCTAGGAACAACAGTATTTTTNACTACCCAATACCTCGAAGAGGCAGATCAACTAGCTGAGCGCATAGCTATTATTGATGATGGGAAAATAGTTCGTGAAGGATCTCCGGCTTCCCTTAAGTCAGCAGTCGGCGCTCCCACTTTAAGAATTGATGTTTCAGAGCCNGATGTCCTATTAGCCCGAAAAGTTATGANTCAATTTGGACAAGAGCGTCCAGCGCGAAGAAATCGTATAGCTATTGGCCTCGTTAGTGGGACAACNGGAATCACAGATGTCCTGAAAGCCCTCGATGATGCTGGTGTTGAAATTCATCATGTTGAACTTGACGAACCTAGCCTTGACGATGTTTTCGCCGATGCGACCGGAAGAAGGCTTGAGGGCGGTCANGTATANGNGCATTATGAATCAAAATATTTTCCCACAAGTCATAAAGCTCTCACACCGAAGTATTCTCGGGATGATTCGACAGCCCCAATCTTGGGCACCAGGTCTTTTTTTCCCTCTTCTTCTAGCTGCGGTGTATGCGTCACAATTCAGTAAAGCGGTGACAATTGAAGGCTTCCCNTTNCAGGATGTTTCTTTTCTCGATTTTGTTCTTCCCGCCTGCGTGATCCAAGGCGTNTTATTCGGGTCAACNAATAGCGCATCCGATCTTGCTGCTGATATTGAAAATTCGTTCATGGATAGGCTTCTTGCCTCACCGNTTTCAAGAGGGTCGATACTATTGTCACGGCTGGCTAGNGCATTNATTTATGGCGTTNCCCAAGCAGNAGTCCTTATAGCCATCCTTGTCTTATTCGGGGCGAATATTGCAGGAGGTTCGTCAAGCATTATTTCCCTAGTTTTTATAGCAGCGTTACTTTCAGTTTCGATGGGGAGTTTCGGAATAGCANTNGCTTTACGGACAGGCTCTCAAGAAGTCGTTCAATCAACGTTCCCTCTAATTTTTGTTGCAGTTTTTGTAAGTTCGGCCTTTTTNCCTGTTCAACTTATGGACGGATGGTACGGGGCTATAGCTAGGAAAAATCCTTTAACTTGGGTTATTGACCCTACACGGCGNATGGTCATTCACGGTTTCTCATGGACTGACCTTGGGCAATCCTTAGGGATNATACTTGNCATCGCTTCGATAGGAATTGNCATNTCAATTCGACAATTACGNAAGCGTTTGGCGCGTGCNCAATGACTTCCTTGAATNCGCCTCACGTATCCTCGTTTGCAGTCATCATGGCTGGTATTCAACGCGGATTAATTCGTTTACGTCGGATACCATCCTTGATACTNCCTGCGGTTCTGATGCCAATCTTCTTTGTCGTAGCATTTAGTGGCTCGTTTGCTTCAATAGTTGAGCTTGAAGGTTATGAAACCGATAAGGCAGTCAACTGGATGACCGCTTGGGCGGTAATGCAAGGCGCCGCGTTCTCGGGAATGGGGGCAGGTGGCTTGGCTGGAACAGATCTAGAGAACGGGTTTTTCGATCGCCTTCGAGTAGCCCCTACCCGACCAATGGCACTCATCGGGGGNTTAGTAGGTTATTGCCTCTGTCGAGCCATAATCCCCATAACAGCAGTTCTCATCGTCGCCTTTGCATTTTTAAATGCTGACATGCCTGGAGGGCTCATGGGAATAATCATGGTCTATCTCTCCGGAGTCGGAATGGCAGTCGTAATGTCATTTCTCGTTTTGGGNATTGTTTTTACTTTCAAAACCCTAAAATCGTTAGCGATAGCCCAGATAATCATGTTCAGTTCAATGTTTCTATCTGTTGGGCAAGCACCCATACAAGCCATTGAAGGCTGGCTACATCATGTAGCCGCTATCAACCCAATTACCAATGTGATCCGCATGTGCCGTCAGGGGTTTCTCGGTGAAGTCACATGGTCTACAACTCAACCAGGTCTAATAGCCCTATTAGGNATGATNGTAGGAACGGGTATTTGGGCTAGGATCCGGTATAAGAAAGTCGACGCATAGTTTATTCGCCAGAACAGCNANGAATGTACTAACGTCAATTGCACGCAGAGAGAAGGGGAAGTGTGTGGAAGTAAATATCAAGATTAATGGNGTCGATCANTCCCACGATGTAGAGCCTCGTATGNTGCTCGTCCAGTATATTCGAGAGGCTGCTGGCCTAACCGGAACAAACATTGGGTGCGACACTTCCTCGTGCGGTGCCTGCACCGTCCATTTAAATGGTGAATCAGTAAAGTCCTGCACAGTTTTAGCTGCACAGGTAAGCGGCATGGAAGTCGATACTATCGAAGGCCTTGCTGACGATGACGGCACTCTACATCCTGTCCAACAAGCATTTCATGAATGCCATGCTCTGCAATGTGGATACTGTACTCCAGGTATGGTGATGGCATCTGTTTCAATGATTGAAGAGAACCCATCAATGACAGAAGATGAGGTTCGTGAAGGGTTGGAAGGCAACCTATGCAGATGCACCGGATACCACAACATAGTAAAAGCGGTTCTACAGGCAACTGAGGTGGCACTATGATTCCGGCTAATTTCGATTACATTCAAGCGGATTCAGCTGAAGCAGCAATCCAAGCTATTGCAGAACATGGAGATGAAGCCAAGCTCGTAGCAGGAGGGCATTCNCTTATCCCACTNATGAAGTTTCGTTTAGCAACACCAGCATACCTTGTAGACATCAACCGCCTTGACGATCTAAAATACGTACGTGATACGGGCGATTATCTTGCAGTCGGAGCGCTTACTCGCCATTGCGATGTGGAAAAAAATGAACTCGTTATTTCAAATGCTGGAGTTCTGGCACAAGCAACGCATAACGTCGGTGAC
Source organism: Acidimicrobiaceae bacterium (assembly GCA_002722525.1). Lineage (GTDB taxonomy): Bacteria > Actinomycetota > Acidimicrobiia > Acidimicrobiales > UBA8592 > UBA8592. The sequence goes on from PBMJ01000005.1 coordinate 7,348, forward strand.
CCGCAAGTTAGACACCGAGGCACGATCGGGGGAGCGGTAGCCCATGGAGANCCTGCATCTGACATCCCTTCGGCTCTTCTTGCACTCAAGGCAACACTTGTTGTAAGAGGCCCTGAAGGGGAACGCGAAATAAAGATAGAGGACTTCTTCACTGGTTTTCTCGAAACTGATCTTAATGACGATGAGATGCTAATTGAAGTTAGAGTTCCTAAACTCCCGAACGCAAAATGGTCTTTCCAAAAATTCAACCGCCGTGCTCAAGACTGGGCAATTGTTGGAGCTTCNATTGTCTGTGATGACGATCATGCCGGAGTTGGTCTAGTAAATATGCATTCTGTACCCTTCAGATCAGAAGCAGTGGAATCTGCACTCCTCAGCGGAGCAAGTGCTGAAGAAGCCGGAGATCTTGCAGCTGATGGCACAGAGGCCCCTTCTGACTTAAATGCATCAAAAGATTATCGCGAACANCTGGCAAGAGTTCTAGTGCGCAGAGGCCTTCAGGAAGCTGGAAGATAGCNGAAAGCAATNCTCCTATTCGGTTATAGGGCTTTCATNAGGNACAGGAACCGGAGGGGGCATTTCATTACCACCCCCTGATTCTACTTTGTATGCGAAAAAATTCGACCCAGTTATTCTCGAAGGATCACATCCCCGAAATGGGATAATTGTATCCAGACCCCAATCCTCTCCATTTGAAGATGAATAACTTCGCATCCCGCTTTTACTGCATGATAGAAGCCGGAATGCTGAATCAAAATACGAAATATCGGGGACAGCACCTTCTACCGTTGCTACATAGACAAAATTCTTTCCATCAACCCCCTTATAAATTTCAGTAAGGCTGTCTTCCTCGGAAGGTATCCCCACAGCTAGCCACCATTGCCCATTTGTAATAACCACAGATGGGTCGAACCTATCTTCTTTATCAAGCATCGTATTTTCTGTTATAAAATTCTGCCCATCAATCGATCTCAGGTGGCATATTGGCCCTGGAGGTCCAGAACGGTCAAAACCATCGAGAACAGTTAAACCTAACGAGCCATCATCCAATTGAATAACATCCGGATCAACCATACCTGAAAATATTTCACCATCTATAGAAATTGGTCCTAGATCTTCAAGTTCACCTTCATCATCTACTATTCCATGGTGGATTGTGTGATCGGACGCAGATACCCACCACAAGTGAATGTCGCCATTGAAAATAAGGCCATCCGGGACGGACCCCCCCGCTAATAATTTATAACCTTCATCTAGAGAGGAGCCGATGAGCGTACCTAACCAAAGTTCATGACTTTCCAGCATCTCCTCCCTTCTTGGCTCCCCATGTCCACTTGAAGTGCATCCAACCATGTTCTGAATATTAGAAGAGTCTGCATCTATAGCCGTCTCAGTTTTTGGCTCCGATACTTCAGGAGTTACTTCAGGTTGAGAAACTAACGTTGGTTGAGGACTTGGACTAGCTGTTGGGGACTCAACCTTAGTACCTCCTCCTTGAAGATCAGTCAGGTCACTACCGCTTCCACCACACGAAATAAAAAGAGCCAAAGAAATAAATGTTAAAAGAAATCGTTTCACCTTTACAGCCTCTCATATAGAATTCTGGGCTGCTTGATAATACAAAAGAGATCAGGAAGAACAGAGATAGGTGGAAAGCCGTTCGAGTAGTACATTAGATGTATGAGTTTTATAGCACCGAACAATCCGAGCGATGTCACTCAAGAGCTAGCAGAGCTAGGTTACTTAGCATCAGAGGGCTTATCTTCATCAATTTTTCTTTCTCTTTCATTACAACGGCCACTTTTCCTTGAAGGAGATCCGGGTGTTGGGAAGACCGAGGTGGCAAAAACCCTTGCGAAATGGGCTCAGACAGATTTAATTAGGCTGCAATGCTATGAAGGGTTAGATGCTTCGCAAGCGCTGTACGAATGGGACTATACAAAGCAATTACTCCACCTCCGAGCTGCAGAAGCGACTGGAAGAGCTTCAAAAATTGGTGAAGAAGGCTTAGAAGAAGAAATATACCAAGAACGCTTCTTAGTCAAAAGGCCTCTTTTGCAAGCGATTTCCCAGCTCTCCCAGAATCCCCCTGTGCTTCTTATTGACGAAATCGATAGAGCTGACGATGAGTTCGAAGCATTTCTTCTAGAGATCCTTTCAGAATTCTCAATAACTATCCCAGAAATCGGAACATTTACAGCTGAGGTTCCCCCAACAGTCATCATTACTTCTAACCGAACAAGGGACGTGCATGATGCTCTGAAACGTCGTTGTCTTTACCACTGGGTTGAGCATCCAGAGTTTGATCGCGAGGTGGCCATTATCCGCGCAAGAGTTCCTGAAGTTACTGAAGCATTTGCAAAACAGGTCGCTGCAGCAGTCGAACAGGTCAGAACACTAGATTTGTATAAGCCTCCTGGGGTTGCCGAGAGCATAGATTGGGCAGTAGCTCTCGGCCGATTGGGGTCCATGACTTTAAATGAGGAGACAGTTCTCTCTACTCTCGGAGCTCTAGTCAAATACCGAGAGGACCAAAATCGCCTCCAAGAACATGGCATTACAGATTTAGTAGAGAAGGCACTGGCACGTGCCGGTTAGTGTAAATGAAAAGGCAACTGAGGTCCCAGAACGACTTACTGTCGGATTTATTTCTCTCCTACGATCTCTCGGCCTTAAAGTCCCCATCGGGTCCGCAATCGTATTCCAACAAGCACTTGGAAAAGTAGGTATTGGAAAGCGAGAAAGTGTCTATTGGGCTGGACGAACCACGCTCATTACTGACCCTGAGGATTTACCAGTTTATGAATACGGATTTCAGATATTCTGGGAAGGGGCAACTGACCCTCTTGAAGAGCGTATGCCCTCATATCAAAGAGTAACTCTCGTAACAGATGACGGATTAGATGCTGAAGAAGAACCGTCCGAAGCATCCAAAGAGGGGACAGATGTCATCAACTTAAAATACTCACCGTCTGAAGTTCTTTGGGAAAAAGACTTTGGGCTGTACACGTCTGAAGAACTAAATGAAGCGTATGAACTTATGAAGAAGATGACCTTATTAGGAGGGATCCGGCAGTCGAGAAGGAAAATTTCCTCCAAAAAGAAAAGCCAATACCCTGACCTTCGACGAACTATCAAAAGCGCATTACGGACTGACGGAGAACCAATTAGGCAGCGATTCTTCGAACCAGGGGAACGCCAAAGAAGAGTCGTATTCCTTCTTGATGTTTCTGGGTCGATGGAGGCTTATTCCAGAGCTCTCTTACGGTTTGTTCAGGCGGCAGTAGTTGGACGCCGTCAAGTCGAAGCTTTTACGCTTGGGACTAGATTGACGCGGATCACTAGGGAGTTATCATCACGTAATCTTGATCAAGCAGTTTCCGCTTCATCTAATGCTGTTCAGGATTGGTCTGGGGGAACACAGTTGGGAGAAACACTTCGGTCATTCAATATGGAATGGGGTCAAAGGGGAGTTGCAAGGGGGGCGACTGTAGTTGTCTTGTCAGATGGTTGGGATAGGGGGGATGCATCGATGATGTCTGAGCAGATGCATCGCCTAAAAAAAGTAAGCTATAAAATTATCTGGGTTAATCCGCTAAAAGCTTCTCCGGGTTATGAACCCCTTGCGCAGGGTATGGCTGCGGCGCTACCTTATGTTGACCAATTTGTCGAAGGGCATAGTTTGAACTCGTTAGGGGACCTAGCCTGCGTCCTTTCTGAATAGAGGAGATTAACGTGAAAGAAATACTTGAAGATATCGATAGGTGGAANAAAGCGGAGAAAAAAATTGCTCTAGCACGNGTGGTCAAGGTAGAAGGCTCTGGTCCTAGAGACCCTGGNGCAACCATGGCTGTCAATGANGATGGTGAAGTAGCTGGATCNGTCTCGGGAGGGNGTGTAGAAGGTGCTGTTGTAACGGAAGCGCTAGATATTCTTTCATCAGGAGAGAGAAAGGTNGTTACATTTGGCTACAGCGATGACGAGGCTTATGCGGTTGGGTTAACTTGTGGGGGAACTATCCACCTGTATATCGAACCTTTAGATTGGTAGTTATGAGCGAGTCAATTCTCAGCGTTATTCAAGAAGCAATCGAAGCTGGAAAGTCCATAGCTCTTGCGACGGTAATCGAGGGGAATGAGGTCGGCAGAAAAATAGTTCTGGGTCCTAACGGCGAAGTTCATGGGACCTTAGGTAATGAGTCTCTTGACCGAGTAGTTCTTAGAGATATGTCTGGAGAGCTAGAGGCAGGACGAACAGGTACACGCCACTACGGTCTAAATGGAGAAGCCCGTGAGGAAGAGTTAACTATATTTATCGAATCGTTCGCTCCTCCCCCTCAAATGCTGATTTTTGGTGCAGTCGATTTCACAGCTGCTCTCGTTAGAGTTGCTAAAGTGCTGGGCTACCATGTCATCGTTTGTGATGCAAGGCCAGTTTTTGCTACATCCACAAGGTTCCCATCAGCAGATGCTGTCGAAGCACAATGGCCAGATAAATTACTCAAATCCGTCGGACCTTCGCTAGGAGTTCGTGATGCAGTCTGTGTCCTAACTCATGACAACAAATTTGATGTTCCAGCAATCACTGCAGCTTTAGCGACTGATGTTGGCTATATCGGAGTCATGGGAAGTAGAAAAACACATGAGAACCGGTCGAATCGACTTCGTGAAGCTGGCGTAAGCGATGAAGAATTTAACCGCATCATGTCGCCGATTGGTTCAGATATCGGAGCCAGAACGCCAGAAGAAACCGCTATTTCAATTTGCGCAGAAATTATTGCCTTACGGACAGGCCGTGACGCAAATAGTCTTAAACAGAGGTCTGGGCCTATCCACAAACCAAGTGATTATTGAATATAACCCGACCATAACCACTGGGATTTCTCTTCCCTCCCTACAATGAGAATGTGGATGATACTTCGGAAAATCGATCACTTCGAAACAACACCATAGCGGCTGTCATTCTTGCAGCGGGCCTAGGAGAGCGCTTCGAAGGCGATACCCATAAATTGCTCTCCCGGTTTAGGGGGAAACCGGTCCTCCAATGGGTTTTAGAAGCCGCAAACGATGCAGAATTCGATGAGATATATCTCGTTTCTGGAGCAATTGACTTTGAGAAAGAAACATCCCTAAACGTATTTGATTATGGAGTAACTATTGTTGAAAATCATAGCTTTGAGGATGGGCAGGCAACTTCTCTGCGTTCTGCCATTGCAGTTGCTGACCATCATAAACATGAAGCCATTGTGGTTGGATTAGGAGATATGCCGCTGGTCCCGTCATCAGCTTGGAGTGCCGTAGCTCAGGCCGAAACGATTCTGGGTGTAGCTACATTTTCTGGAAATCGGAGGCCTCCAATGAAGATTCATCATGAGCTCTGGCCGCTTATTCCAATCTCAGGAGATGAAGGAGCGCGATCTTTGCTCCGCCTAAGACCTGACTTAATCCATGAGATACCATGTGATGGTAATCCAGTAGATATAGATACACGAGGAGATCTCGCACGATGGAGCTAAATAACGATATAGAAGTCAATGCATCAACAGATGAAGTGTGGGACGCATTCAATACTCCAGAGAAGATTGCTCCTTGTTTGCCCGGAGCTGAGCTTCAAGAGAACGAAGGGGATGAATTCCATGGCATCGTTAAAATTAAAGTTGGTCCAATTACGGCTCAATATAAGGGAACAGCTACATACCTAGAACGTAATGTTGAAGAGAAAAGAGTTGTTATCAAGGGAGACGGACGAGATGTACGCGGGGCAGGAAACGCTAGCGCCGTCATCACAGCACAACTTTCCGAAATCTCCTCTGCTACGACACAGGTAAGTGTGAAAACAGAGCTCACTATTACTGGGAAAGTAGCTCAGTTCGGCCGCGGCGCAATTAGTGATGTGAGCGCAAAACTGATGACTCAGTTTGCAAAAAATTTGGAAANTCTTCTTGAGTCGAGCGAATCTGCNGGCTCTGCCGAAGAGCTTCCAGATCAGTCAGACCNGAATGATGAAGAAGCTCTCAATTTACTTGGGGTAGTAGCTCTTCCCCTGCTTAAGCGATTCGGGATCCCCGTTATAGTGGCTGGCGTAGCTGTCTTTCTCATAATNTGGTTTTCAGTTACTTAANGTAGCTNAATGAGGATTTCACATGCATCCCATTGACCATNAGGAGATCGAGAACCTCCTTGGTAGAAAGCCTCAAGGNTGNTATGAAGTNGTTGTTAGAAATTCAAGTGGTGAAGCTCGGGTTATACGTAATGATCCTTTTCTTGACGATGGAACGCCGATGCCGACTCTATATTGGCTTGTTGATCCTGAAGAACGGCGACTCGTGAGCCGNTTAGAGTCACGAGGGGCTATTAGAGAAGTCGAGGCGCTGATCGGTTTAGGAAGGATTNCCAAAACCCATACCCAGTATTCTCATGAAAGAGATAGGTATATAAGTGATGACCATTCGGGGCCTAAACCGTCCGGTGGGGTAGGCGGGACGCGAAAAGGCATTAAGTGTCTCCATGCCCACTACGCGTTTTATTTAGCTGGCGGAGATGATCCTGTGGGTGCGTGGGTCGCTGCGAATATTCAGTAAGGTATGGNTGTGGTTTCGAAACGCCGGAAAGTCGCAGCGATAGATTGTGGGACAAACAGCACTAGGTTGCTGATTGCGGAGATTGGGGAAAATGGCCAATACGAGATACTTGACCGCCGTCAGGAAGTTACTCGATTAGGGGAGGGGGTAGATGCTGCCGGTAAGCTCAACGGCGAAGCAATCGACCGCGTACTAGCAACGCTTATGTCATTTAGGGAGATACTAGATTCAGAAGGAGTTCGTGAATTCCGTTCAATTGCTACGTCAGCTGTCCGCGATGCAACAAATAGAAGTATTTTTCTCTCCGCTGCTGAGGGAATTCTCCAAAAAGAGGTTGAACTCATCTCCGGTCGGCAGGAAGCTGAACTCTCTTTTTTAGGTGCTACGCATTCTGTAGAAATTGAGGGCCCATATCTTGTCTTCGATTTGGGAGGGGGATCGACTGAGTTCTCTTATGGGGNNAAAATGTGTGAGCAATTTTTGTCAATAGATGCCGGCTGTGTCCGGATGGCAGAAAGATTTATACACTCNGANCCTCCGCTTCCAGAAGAGCTATCTGCGGCTCTTTCATTAGTGGAACTGCACCTAATAGATGTAGAGAAANCAATTTCAAGCCTCGATAAAGCNACCACGCTGATCGGATTGGCTGGGACTGTTTCAGCGATTGCAATGATTGAGCAGGGCCTGGAAAAGTACTCNTATNAATTNGTGCACCACTATTTAATGAGCCACGCAGATATGGAAGAAGTATTTCGGATACTTGTAACCGACAATAGNGAGCAAAGATTAACAAACCCTGGGATGGAAGAGGACAGAGTAGATGTCATAGTGGGCGGACTATGTATCCTTATACAAATAATGCGACAGTTTCACTTTACGGAATGCCTTGTCTCCGAAGCAGATATTCTCGATGGGTTGNTTCTGCGTCAGATGAACTGAATGCTTTTTCCNTTTGAGATGCCGGCTAATGGGTATCCAGACTAGTGTCACTTCACGGGATCATGATTAACTTCACTAGGAATAAAAATGAGAGTAACCAAATCACGCCATATTAAGGAAAGCCTTTATGGGAAAAGGGTTATGCTTCGCTCCCTTCAAGTATCTGATTTCTCTGAATGGAATAAAGTTCGACTAGACAATATAAATTGGCTAACCAAATGGGAACCCACCCGCCCTCCAGGAATGCCTGATGTAATAAACGATCGAAACGCCTTTGGGGCGCGATGTAATGCTCGAGACCGAGAGAGGCATTTGGGGTCAGGTTATGGCTTTGGGATTTTTGTTAAAGGAAAATTTTGTGGAGAGATAAATTTGTCTTCCATTCAGCGAGGTCCGTTTCAAAGTTGTTACGTGGGGTATTGGATCGACGAAGGGCACGCTGGTAATGGCTACACTCCTGAAGCTTTAGCAGTGGTTCTAAAGTATGCATTTGANGATTTAGACCTGCATAGAGTGCAGGTAGCTATTATNCCTAGAAACTCATCAAGCCGGAGAGTCGTTGAGAAGCTGTCATTAAGAGAAGAAGGAATTGCTGAGCGATATCTTGAGATCAACGGAAAATGGGAAGACCACATACGGTATGCGTTTACATCAGAGGAATGGCATCACCGTAAAGAAGAAATCACAGAACGTTGGATTAGTTAGTCTTNGTGTTCTGGCGGAGAGGGTTTAGAAGTTATTTTTTTCTGAAGACTTTGAACCAAAAGCGAGAACTCCTCTGATTCCATAGANTTAACTTGAGGAACTACTTCGTGCTGGACGGCGTCATCAGAAGAGTCTATTGAGGGCAACTGNTGAAAGGCGATTTTTGTCATAGCTGTTAGATCTTTGGGATATGAAGCTGCTTGCTTCGCTATAGTTAAACATTCTTCCATAAGCTTTTCGTCAGGAACGCACTTCCATGCAAGCCCAGTTCTAAATGCGTCAGGCCCTCGGAGTACTTCACCAAAAAGGACCATTGCTCTAAGAGTTTGAAAATTAGTACGAGCAAGNAACCGCCAAGTATGACCTCCACCTGGGTGAATCCCTATTTGCAGAAAACGACTATCAAATTTTGCAGACTCTGCTGCGATNATAACGTCACACGCCAATGCCATATTCATTCCCGCACCAACGGCTGCACCGTTTACNGCTGCAACGGTNGGAAGCGTCGAATCAGCTATNCGAAGAAAGCCTAAATAAATATCACGGATATTNTCTCTTTCCCGAGCAGCAAGAAGGTCATCGAGGTCNGCGCCAGAGCAGAAACCTTTNCCTTCTCCAGTAACAATNAATGCCCCNACTTCCNNAGAGTTCTCAAGNTCNTCTAAGACTTGGCNTATTTCATCGTTCATTGAGAGATTGATAGCNTTACGTTTAGANGGATCGTTCAAAGTCAAAATAGCGACTCCATCCGAAANTTCTACCTTTATATATTCCATAACCTTATTGTGGCTTATNAGAACTAGAGATGCTCAATCCCAGTAGGTTTTCTCGTTTNCCTTAGTCNCTGNTATCAGCAAGNTATTCNTGTCCGGCCTCACANTCCTGCGATAACAGGCACCATCTACATGGNGGACCAGGTTGCNTAGAAGGNGGTCGTATCTTTAAATGNAGTTCAGCTAGTCGGGTNATNCCATTAGAAACTCGGGCANTNGTTGACTCNAGAACGTCTAGATTAATTTNTTCTGGGCTGAATTCACCNTGNTCTAGATAGTAGCTGGCTACAAGTCGGGGNGGNACNCCTATNCTAATCGTGTCGAGCAANGCATANAATCNTAAGTCATCACGATGAGAAGGAGAAAATTTTCCTGTTTTGAAATCGACGATAACCTTNCCAGCAGTATTTCCTCCAGCTGAGCCAAGCGTTAGNTCTACNTTTCCGGAAAGAACTACTTTTCCTTTGGCTAGTTCAACTCGAATTGGGGTTTCGAGCATTGGCTTCCAACGTTTTTCAAGAGGGGGCCAAGTTTCAAGAAAAGAACCGACGCGAGANTTCACTTCTCCACATAGCTGAGCTCGGTCTCCTTTAGTTAGCTCCCGAATCCAATTCCCCATGTAGTCGTTTCCTTGTTCCGCTCTTGAAATGGCTTCGTTAGTGAGAGTCAAAGAGTCCTTAGAGCCTTGCCAGAAGATCGACAATTCAATTGCTTTATGTGAGAGTGTTCCTCTGGCCGTGGGGATACTCCACTCAAAATTCTCTTGGCTTTCAGCTGCATACTTTGCTTCACAACCCATNAACTGTGTTAGAAGGTGCTTATTAACGAATAGAGATTCAGTATCGGGTAGGCCNGCAACAACACTTTGGGCGACCTCCTCTAGCTTCGACTTCAATTTCGCCTTGAGTCCATCGCTAAAATCAGGACGTTCGCTTGGCCTTGCACCAAGCTGAGATAAGACATCCTTCTGGGCAGGATTTAACTGTGTGGAACTCGAAACGTCACTTTGAGTCATAAAGTTTTACGTTAGCTTGAATTTCTATTCCATGATTGTTTCAGTCCATCTTTGATGCGAAATGTCACACCCTTGAGTAACAATAGATTTATGGCGGAATCAAAATCTTTTCTATTTGCAAACGCAGTCAGGGTACTTAGTACAGCTGCTAGGGGGGCAGGATATGAAGTTCCATCGTTCAAAGGACCACCCAATCTTGGTGAGCACTCGCGAACCCTCAAGAGGAACAGCGATGGCTCTGTAACTATCTCAGTCGTATTTCGCGGTCGAGCTTGGTTGTCCACTCTTTCAGATATTGTCGAAGGGTTTGTTGTAGCTAATAGTCATCTTGAAAAAGCGCATGAACTTCGTGACATCCTCTGGTCCGTTATCGAGGAATCGGACTTATCAATAATTGCTGGAGTTTCGATGCCTTCAGCTGCGTAAAAGTTAGATGATCATTCCTCCATCGACCACTATTTCAGCACCGGTTATATAGCTTGCAGCGTCGCTCAAGAGAAAAGTAACTACTTCTGCTACTTCAGCGGGCTCACCAGAGCGGCCCATAGGGATTGTGGAGATCAGTTCGGTAACAGTCTCTTCCTCAAGGCNAAANAATATNTCTGTTTCAACTGCGCCAGGGTGGACNCTATTGCATCGAACCCCNGAGCTNGCTAGGGTCTTCGCNACNCCCTTCGTCATTCCTCGNACAGCCCACTTGCTTGCCATATAGGCAATATTTGCTTGAGCTCGCATCCCCGCAACGGATGAAATATTGACGATACTTCCGCTTCCCTGACGGGACATTATTGGGGTAACCGCCGCCATTCCTAGGTAAGTGCCGAACTGGTTGACTTCAATAATTTTTTGGAATGTATCGGCAGAACCAGAAAATATGTCCTGTGATGTATAAATTCCAGCATTATTGACGAGACCGTCGATCCTTCCATGCTCATNAAGAACAGAAGAGACAACATCATTCCAGTTTTCCTTTGATGTCACATCCAAACTTCGGTAAGTGGCGCCTATNTCAACTGCGGTTTCGTTACCTCGCTCGTCCAGTATGTCNGTGACTANTACCTCTGCACCATTCTCTGCTGCATCCAGAGCTTCAGCTGCTCCCATTCCTCTGGCCGAGCCGGTCACAATAACTACTTTTCCATCTAAGATGCCCATTTCGTTCCTCTAAATGACTAGATCGCTATCTAGTGATTANTGCTCCATCTACCACAATTTCCGCACCGGATATATAGCTAGCTTCNTCNCTGAGNAGGAACATNGCTGTTTCTCCTACTTCATCTGGGGTACCAGATCGTTGCATTGGTACNTTGGAGACNAGCCAATTTATAGAGTCCTCTCCTAGGTCGAAAAGCATGTCAGTTTCTATCGCNCCAGGGTGAATTGAATTGACTCGAACGTTTGAGCTNCCCAACTCAGCTGCAGCAGTTTTTGTCATCCCTCTTACGGCCCATTTACTTGCTACATAGGCAACCGCTCTAAGTCCTCGCATTCCTGCTACAGAAGAAATATTGACGATACTTCCCGCTTCTTGTGAGATCATTGCTGGAGCTACAGCATTCATACCCAAGAAAGTTCCAACCTGGTTAACTTCAATGACGGTTCTAAATACATCCACCGGAGTTGCTACTACTCCTCCGTGGTCCTTCTGGTCAATCCCGGCATTATTTATAAGTCCATCTATCCTTCCAAATTCACTAATCGTGAATTCGGCCACGTCAGACCATTGCTCCGGTGATGTTACATCTAAATTCAGATAAACATTTCCCGTTTCTTCTGCAATTTTCTTGCCTTCTTCCTCGAGGATGTCAGTTACGACAACTTGCGCACCAAGGGCTGTCGCTAATTTCACCTCTGCAGCGCCTTGGCCCTTTGCACCTCCGGTAATGATTATCGTTTTTCCATCAAGCTTTCCCATTTTTAGCTCCTCTCAATAAGACGAAGATTAGACCAGAGCTGATCTTCTTCCTAAATTTTTTGAATAAAATGAAATAAGTTTCTGATGGGGTGATGAAATATCTCGTCAGGTAGTCTGAAGTTAGCCCGAGTGGCGGAATAGGCAGACGCAGGGGGCTTAAACCCCCCGGCTCCTAACAGGGGCATGTGGGTTCGAGTCCCACCTCGGGCACAGAAAGAATAATGCGCATTGACGAGTTTCAAGTAAACTTATATCAGGGGGAACTATGTTTGATTGTTTAATAACAGGTGGAACGCTTGTTGATGGCACAGGGAAAGAAGGCGAAACCGGTGATGTAGCTATTCAAGACGGGATAGTAGTTGAAGTCGGTGGACGAATTAGCGGCAGCAGTAAGAGAGTCATAGATGCGGATGGGGCCCTTGTTACTCCAGGTTGGATAGATCTACATACCCATTACGATGGGCAAGTCAGTTGGGACACTGAAATGGCTCCTTCTTCTCATAACGGTGTGACTACCATCGTGATGGGAAATTGTGGGGTTGGTTTTGCTCCCGTACGCGAAGGGCAAGAGAAAGAACTCATTGAGCTGATGGAAGGAGTGGAGGATATCCCAGGATCAGCTCTCCATGAAGGAATGGAATGGGGTAAATGGAGTACATTCCCTGAGTATCTTGATTACTTATCAACTCGAGAATTCTCTCTTGATGTAGGAGCACAAATCGCTCACGGGTCCCTCCGTTATTATGCAATGGGGGAACGAGGGCGGTTAAATGAAGACGCAACGGAAGATGATCTAAATTTGATGGCTGAACTTGTCACCGAAGCGCTCGACGCAGGAGCAGTCGGTTTCAGTACTTCTAGAATAATCGGCCATCGGTCATTATGGGGTGAACCTGTTCCAGGTACTTTCGCCCCTGAAGAAGAAGTGCTTGCTATAGCCCAAGCGATGAAAACATCATCAAAAGGTGTCTTCCAAATGATTCCTGCAGGAACTGTTGGGAAGATGGAAAGCTTAGGCGGCGAGAAGTACACGCAGCAAGAAGAGCACGCCCTTATGGTCCGTGTCTCGATGGTCAGCGGTAGGCCGGTTACATTTACTCTGGTTCAGTCACCAGACTATGATCCAGACACTTGGCGAGAGATTCTCTCTTTAACTGAAGATGCAAATAGTCAAGGAGCGAATATATTCCCTCAAGTTTCTTCGCGCCCTATAGGATTCCTAACTGGCTTAAGTGGATATCACGCTTTTATGCGGAGACCGACGTATCTACGTGAAGTGGCCCATCTGCCGCTAGATGAAAAAGTCAAGGTCATGGCAAGGCCAGAGATCCGTCAAGCTATTCTCAATGAAAAAGACATTCCTCCTGAAGCACCCGGCTCTATGGAAAACGTGTACGGACTATTCAATATGGCTGCACCAGCTCTGTACCCCTTAGACGACCCGGTCAATTATGAGCCTGATCTCAGTGAATGTATAGGGGCTAGGGCAAGCGCCAGTGACGTTGAACCCATAGATTATCTTTATGATTTCCTTCTAGAAGATGGAGGAAGCCGATTCGCGTCGTTGAGTGCTATTGATTTACCTGCCAGAATGGACGTTTTACAAGAGATGCTTCTTCATCCAAGTACGGTGACTGGTTTGAGCGATGCTGGTGCCCATGTGACATTGATTTGTGATGGTACGATGCCAACAACTCAACTAACTTATTGGACAAGGGATCGCGCAAAAGGGGAGAAGATACCTCTTGAATTTATCGTGAGGAAGCAGACGGCGTTTAACGCTGAGCTGTATGGATTCGATGATCGCGGAACGATAGAAGTGGGTAAGCGAGCAGATGTGAATGTCATTGACCTCGATAATCTTCAAGTTTCCCCCCCAGTGCCTCATAACGACCTTCCAAAGGGAGGAACACGTTTGATGCAACCCGTGGCCGGTTACGTAAATACCTTGTGCAATGGGGAATCTACTCGAGAGTTTGATGAAGATACAGGGTCAAGGCCTGGGCGTATAGTCAGGAGCTAGCTCTGCTGCTGGCCAGTGAGTTGCCCCATATCGAAATAGTCACGCCACTTTACTATTTTTCCATTCTCTAGCTCGAAGATTCCCATAACGGGTAGAGCGATGGTGTTCTCTCCCATAACAAGCGTATCTACACGCTCGTTCATGACTACATCTCCTTCGGCTACTTGGTGAAGAATTTCGAACTCAATCGAACTCGCCATACTAAGGAATCCTTCTATGAATCCCCGAATATTCTCTCTACCTTCTTGAACCTCCATAGGGATGTTGTGGTAGATCGCTGCATCGTCGAAATACCCCATGATTTCGT
>PBMJ01000006.1 GCA_002722525.1 Acidimicrobiaceae bacterium
CGACCATAAAAATATCGGTCGCCTGTATATATTCTTTGGTTTATTCGGTGGAATACTGGCACTTATTTTGAACATTCTCCTGAGATTTGAGCGTGCCAATATCGGATCTGTTGGTGTTTTAGATTTTGGATCCTCAAATCAGTTTTTCCAAACATGGAGCCTATCTCGGACTTCGCTACTCTTTTTCTGCGTCTTGCCACTTCTTATAGGTTTGGCAACTTACCTGGTGCCTCTTCAGGTTGGTGCTCCATCCCTTTCATTCCCTCGCGCAGCTGCGTTAGCTTTCTGGGCGTGGCTTATTGGAATTCTCATTCACGTGGTCACTGTCTTCGCTGATGGAGGTTTAGGCGAACCAAACCCAACGTCACAATTTGCACAAGGAATGGATCCAGAAGCCACGGAACTCTCCATTCTTTCAATCGGTATGGTTGTTCTTGCTCTACTTGTTGGAACCGTTTGCGTCGTAGCCACAATCATTTCTCAACGACCTAAAGGAATGACATTATTTGAACTTCCATTATTTAGTTGGTCAATGCTTGTCGCTGGCAGCATTTGGACTTTGGCCTTACCAATCTGGTTATCGAATCTCGCTATTTCTTGGGTTGACTTTCTTGGAGCTGATGCACTTAGATATGGCGCTGTTGAGAATATTTGGGGCCAACTTTCTTGGTTATGGTCACAACCCATGATCTTCGCCTTTGCCATACCTGTGCTCGGAATAGCCGGAGATATTATTCCCGTCTCTTCTGGGGTTACCCAACGGCAATACAGAATTCAACAGATTGCTATCGGAGCAATGGGAGCACTGTCATTTGGAGCCTTTGCCCAACCTTTTTTCAATCCGGACGTAGCCAATCAAGCAGTATTTGTCACCATGGGAATTCTTGTTCTAGTACCTGTTTTAGTATTTATGGGTGGATTAGCAGATACCTCTATTAGAGGTAATCTCTCTTTTTCTGCACATCTGGTTTTATCAATAGTTGGGATGCTTGCCTTGCTTATTGCAGCAGCCGCTTCAGCATTCCATGTTTCTGGACCAGCGATAGGTGCCATTCAAGAGATTAATGACAGTTGGTTAGATGGTCTGATCACTTGGCTGCGGGATGTGCATGGAACTGTTATGGCAACTGCAGTAATGGAGCACGTCCTTATTGCATCTGTCATCGGTGTTGTCGCTGGACTTTACTATTGGTCACCTAAGATCTTCGGGTACCAATTGAACCGTAACGTAGGAGCTCTTTCTGCGATAACGCTGCTCGGTGGTCTTGTGCTTTCTGGTGGAAGCAACATAATAAACGGCATCCTTGACGAGGGCGATGAAGTATTTAATTCCTCGGCTTATGACGGTGTGTGGGATACGGATGCGGTTGAATTCTTTAACATCGTTGGTGCAATAGGAAGTGTCCTTCTCTTAGGGGGTATTGGGCTTGTAGTACTTGACTTGACCATTTCTGTGATCCTAAGAAAGGGGAATGACGAAGACGCAAATGATCCTTGGGGAGGCCACACTTTGGAATGGTCTACTGACTCTCCTCCTCCAACGGGTAATTTTTCTGATGCTCCTGTTGTCGACAATGAACGTCCTCTCTTATTTCCGGCGGTAACTGGAGGAGATGATCAATGAACATGACAACGACAAATCTTCCTGCCGCTCCGCCAGCAAGATCTAGAAATATTTTGGTAGCGGTCGGCTTTGGTATAGCAGCTGTTCTGATGTACTTCGGAGGACTATTTGGGATTTACTTGCGGGAACGATCACAAGTTCGCTCTGTCGGAGGGTCTTGGATACCTGAGAAAGCACACATTGAACTCACACCCCCAGGAATGATTATCTGGACGCTGCTGATATCAGTTGCAGTTATGCAATGGGCTGTCTACTCAATCAAACGCGATGACCGACAGCATGCTCTTCTGGCAGTAGGTACAACCCTTGTAATGGGAGCAATGGTTTTGGTTCAGCACGGATGGCAGCTATCACAAATGAACTTAGTTGCCGATGAGGGGCCCACTACTGCAGCCACATTGATTTACACCATAGTTGGAAGCTACATGGTTGCATTCGTTATTGGTATGATCTTCGTTGCTCTTATGGGTTTTCGAGCCCTTGCCGGCCAATATAGTAGCCGCCAGACAGACGGCATCGTCGCGGCATCTCTGTATTGGTATTCCTTAGTTTTTATTTATTTCATTATCTGGATAGCCGTCTTTATAGCGAAATGAGTGTCACGTGATTGTAGGTAATTTTTAATGTTCTCTCCCGGATTTAGACTCTTTATGGGATTTGCTGGTTTCGGCCTTATTGCTGCCTTTTTTTACGGCGTGGTGAGTGGCGATGGCGGAGGAGCAGACTATCTGGGTTTCGTTGACGCTGAAAACTGGACCGGTGCAGTAAGCCTCGGATGGAAGGGTGGCATTGGAGATCACGTTGGCTACATCGTTCTAGTGATGTTGTTCATCTGTTCAGCTTGGTTGGGTATTATGCTTACAGCTTTTCGTGATGCTGACCCTGATGCAGTTGCGGAACTTAATGGTGGCGAACTCCCACCTGCCCAAGGTCCCGTGAGCTATAACTTCTGGCCAATAATCGGAGCATTTGGATTTGGAACATTAATTATCGGACTAGTCACTCACACAGCTATTTTCGTTGTTGGTCTTTTAATAATTATTGCAACAACGTTCGAGCTGATGATGAGTGCATGGGCAGATAGGGCAACAAGTAATCCAGTAGCAAATGCTGAGCTTAGAAATCAGATTATGAAACCGATAGAGGTTCCAGTCTTAGGAACTATAGGCATAGCTGTTGCTGTTCTTTGTTTCTCTAGAATTTTCTTAACTGTCTCGAAGTCATGGGCGATTTGGTTGGCTGTGATTCTTTCAGCAATTGTTTTTCTCGGTGCCTTAGCTTTTGCCTTAGCTGAAAAAGTAAATCGAAATCTTGTAGCGAGTGTCCTAGCTTTTGGTGCAATTGCATTGCTTACGACCGGTATAGTCTCAGCTACGGTTGGCGAACGAGAAATAGCTCACCATCATGGCAGTGAGCATGGCGATGAGCATGGCGATGAGCATGGCGATGAGCATGGCGATGAGCATGGCGATGAGCATGGCGGGGGAGGTTAGAACAAATGATAAAAAATAGAAACAATCTCATTTGCGTTGACCCGAATAAGTCATCAGCGAAAAACACGAAATCTTCTGAATCTGGGTATGAAAAAAATCGAACTCACCGCTGGGCAATTCTCTTTCTTGCTGTCGTTGCTGCCTTGTTTATTACTGGTTGTGCAAGTAATGCTCCACTCGACACACTTGACCCTGCAGGGCGGAAATCGAACGATATCAATAACTTAATTAATCCAATCTTCGTTATTGCTGGTGTTGTTTTTGTATTTATTCAGGGAGCCGTTCTGTACCTCGGATGGAAATTCAAAGTACGTGAACCCAAAGACGGCGAAGAGTCTTTTGACGGTGGTTACCCAGATGAAGAATTCCCAGAGCAAGTTCACGGTCACTTCGCTGCTGAAATTGGCTGGACGATTGGACCGACTATTCTTATGGCAGCAATAGCAATATTCAGTGTGGGGGCATTACTTAGCCTTGATGACGTTGACGCAGCCCCTGACGAAGCTGTATATCCTGAAATGGAAGTGCTCGTTGTTGGACAGCAGTGGTGGTGGGAATACCAGTATTATCTTGAAGGCGTTGATGGTGCTGAGCAGCCAGACTTCGTTACTGCTAATGAAATTGTTGTCCCTGTCGGGCAAGATATTCGGATTCACACCACATCCCGAGACGTGCTCCATAGTTTCTGGATACCACGCCTGAATGGTAAGAAAGACTCTGTTCCTGGAAGAACATCTCCATGGGTACTTCAATCAAATGAGATTGGTAGATTTGCAGGTCAGTGCACGGAGTTTTGCGGTTTAAGTCATGCATACATGCGTATGTATGCTGTATCTCTTTCTCAAGAAAATTTCCAGATATGGGTTGATAATCAAATGAGAACCCGTGAACCCCTTCAAGAAGGTGACGAAAACTATGAAGGGGAACAAGTGTTCCTTTTAAATTGTGCCCGATGCCATATTATTAACGGAGTTACTTCGAGAGACACCTCGGGAAGCGTTCAATTAGACACCATGGCTTTGTACGGAAATATAGAAGAGTACAGAAACCATTCCGATGGAACGCTTTCGCAAGGGAAATATACCGGATCTGCAAACTTAACAGCAGGAGCAGCTCCGAATCTGACACACTTTGCTACAAGAAGTAGCTATGCGGGTTCATTTTTCCAGCTGTACCCTGACGCCCAAGAGATGGCTGATGCTGGAAACTACCTTGATCTTGCAGGAAGTGACTATGCCAGAGGAACACTTGAAGCGTGGTTGCGGAATTCTCCGAAAGAGAAGCCTAACGCTCAGCCGGAGCAGGCTCGGGGTATGCCTAACTTGAATTTGAGTGAGGCAGATATTGATTTACTAGTCGACTATCTAATTTCACTGGATTAACTATGAAAAACATTTGGAAGAAAAAAGGGAGTTCTTATGGCAGTTGTTGAACAAGAACAAGCTCCACTCGAACTAGAATCAGGAGAAGATCAGATTACTGAACGTCCCCTCGGAGCTTTCACGCGGCCAGGTGGCGGTGGGGGATGGCGAAGCTGGCTGTTTACCGTTGATCATAAGAAAATCGGCATTATGTATGGCGCAGCTGGTCTGCTTTTCTTCATCATTGGCGGTATTTATGCTCTTTTCATGAGGCTGCAGCTTGCTCGGCCCGGCAATTCGATTCTTTCAGCGGAAACATACAACCAGGTATTCACGATGCATGGTGTTGTGATGATATTTCTGGCTGCGATTCCCCTAGGTGCAGCGTTTTCNAATTATCTTATTCCTCTCCAAATAGGAGCTCGAGATGTTGCATTCCCAAGACTTAATGCTTTTAGCTTCTGGGTTTTTCTAGGTGGAGGACTTTTCCTTCTAACATCTATGTTTATTGGAGGCTGGTGGGAGAACGCTCCTGATGGTGGATGGTTCGCTTACTCCCCAAATACAGGAGTGCTCTTTTCCCCAAGTAAAGGAATAGATTTTTTCGCAATCGGACTTCAAATCACTGGNATAGCCTCNCTCGTTGGNGCTATTAACCTAGTCGTGACTGTGCTTAATATGCGTTCGCCNGGGATGACGTTAATGAAGATGCCAGTTCTTACNTGGATGTTNTTCATCGTGCAGATGCTTCTTCTATTCGCTATGCCTGTTATTTCTGTGGCTTTATTTCTTCTNACATTTGACCGGTTGTTCGGTGCGAACTTCTTCAATGTGGCANAAGGCGCTGANCCATTNCTTTGGCAGCACTTGTTTTGGATTTTCGGCCATCCTGAGGTNTATATTCTTATCCTTCCAAGCTTNGGTGTTATCTCAGAGATCATCCCAACNTTCAGNAGGAAACCGATATTTGGATATCCGTTTATGNTCTTCTCAGGAATCGCCATTGGATTTATGGGTTGGGGAGTATGGGCTCACCATATGTTTGCTTCGGGAATCGGACCTGTGGCTGTAGCAGCNTTCTCNGTTTCAACNATGTTNATTGCGGTCCCGACTGGAGTAAAGATATTAAATTGGCTCGCAACGATGTGGGGAGGNCGAATACGTTTTACTACTCCAATGCTGTATGCAACATCAGTGGTAGCAATGTTTACGATTGGNGGCCTNTCNGGTGTAACTCACTCTCTTGCTGCTGCAGATACGCAACAGACTGATACGTATTACATCGTGGCCCACTTNCACTATGTTATTTTNGGTGGAATTATTCTTGGTTTCTTNGGCGGNTTTTATTTNTGGTGGCCGAAAATGTTTGGCTATTTCCTATCGGAAAAGATAGGAAAATCGAGCTTTTGGGTTATGGTTATCGGCTTTAACCTCACATTCGGGCCTATGCATATTNTGGGCTTGCAGGGGATGAGCCGCCGAATCCAAACCTATTCNGAAGGTCAGGGATTTGATCTCTGGAATCTCGTAGCAACAATCGGTGCTTTCTTGATTGCAGTTGCAACCGCAATGTTTATTGCGAATGTNTATATAAGCTGGCGTGCTCACCGAGCAGGGAAGACNCCTGCACCTGGCCCNGACCCATGGGACGCANGATCCCTNGAGTGGATGACTGCCTCCCCNGTGCCNGAGCATAACTTTGATGAAACAATCGAAGTTGAACGTCAAGACGAGTTCTGGCATAGGAAGTGGGGCAAGGACGAAACGGGTCGTGTAGTAAGACGAGCGACNGCTGAAGAAGTTGCCCATGANGGAAGNAACACCAACGTNCACCTTCCCTCCCCATCCTACTGGCCTCTCGTCGCAGCTCTAGGCCTACCTATTATCGGTTACGGNCTCATNTACAACCTATGGCTNTGTGTAGTTGGAGGACTATTTGTGCTCGGCGGGCTATATGGCTGGGTCTTTGAACCNGTCGATGANCCNAATGCTGACGGCCANCATGGCGACGATGACCATGAACANTCGGATGAACCCCGAGCTGAAGAAACAGATGAAAATAGTTCTGAGGAGGTTTCCGTTGACTGAAACAGCAACTGACCAAACATCTAATGATCACAGTGAGGATCATGTATCTACGCTTGGGGTATCAAATGACAAGTTAGGAATGTGGGTCTTTCTAGGTTCCGATTGCTTGCTTTTTGGTGGNCTTATTTCTACCTACATGCTCTACAAGGACCGAATAGGCCCTGATGACTTAGGCCCTGAAGAGATGTTTGATATTCCNTTCACCTCTGTAAGCTCATTTGTTCTATTAATGAGCTCTCTAACAGTTGTTCTAGCGATTACGGCACTTCGGCGAAANGACATCCGCCGTTCTAGAATATGGCTACTTTCAACAGCTATTCTTGGAGCCATTTTCGTCGGTGGTCAAGTTTATGAATTCACTGTNTTCTACCGCGAGGGACTTGGTTATACGACCAACTTGTTCGGTACAGCNTTCTTCACTCTTACCGGTTTCCACGGAGTGCACGTTTCGGTAGGAATTATNATGCTCATGTCCATGTACATACANTCGATGCGAGGAAAGTTAACTTCGGCTAATGAAGAAAAACTTGAAATCATCGGCCTCTATTGGCACTTCGTGGACGTTGTATGGATCGTAATATTTACAATTNTCTACCTTTTCCCACAATAGGAGAAATCAGATGGCAACAACCGACGCATTAACCGAAAGCACCGAAGAAAATGTATCTTGGGTTAAAGAAGACTGGGTGTACATCAAGACCGCTATTGTGCTCGCAGTCTTTACTGCAATAGAAGTCTTCACCTATTTTGAATCAGTCCACCAAGCCCCAGAGTGGCTCCTTGTATTTACTTTGTCATTTCTTATGGTTATTAAGTTCTTCCTTGTCGCAGCAATCTTCATGCATCTGCGTGATGACAACGCAATTTTCACCAAAATGATGGTACTGGGCTTGTGCATCGCCTGGCCTGTTTACTTTATCATGGCATTTGCCTTCGGGTTTTTACCTGATTGGAACCCTATTCTTAAAGTATTATTCCTCCTTGTACCACCAGCTATAACAGGATTTTGGCTGGGATACTCATTCAAAGGTGGGACCGGAAGTCACCACTAAAATACCTATCCCAAGATCCGAAAATAGGCTGAAAATAGTTAACGAAAAATTGTTACTTTGTGTCTGAGTCATGGCAGGCTGGAGTAGTGGTATTTGCAGCTAATCCCCAAATTTGGAGATTCCAATTTCACCCTGAGGTGTGGATTCTTATAGCTGGAGTGCTTTTCTTAGTACGTTACGCCGTAAAAGTCATAGCACCTAATTTCGTTCCACCAAACGAAGAAATCTATACCCGTAAGAATTTCTACGCATTCTGGGCGGCTCTCTTCGCGCTTTGGTTTGCTTCAGACTGGCCCATGCATGACATCTCAGAAGAATATCTTTATTCAGTACATATGGTCCAGCACATGATTATCTCACTTATAGTCCCACCTCTATTACTTACAGCTCTTCCTGTATGGCTGACAAAGGCAATATTTGGCACTTTTAGTGGAGATAGAACGTTTACAAAGAGAATTTCAAATCCGATAGCAGCTGGTGTTTGTTACAACTTAATTGTGATTGTGACTCACTTGCCATTTGCAGTGAATTACTCAATTGAGAGCGGTGCTTTTCACTACTTTCTGCATCTAGCAGTTTTTATTTCTTCCCTTTGGATGTGGCTTCCAATTATCAATCCTATGAAGGAATATCGGATTAGTCTTCCAACTCAAATGGTGTACCTTTTCCTTATGTCAGTTGTACCTACAGTCCCAGCAGGATTCTTAACATTTGCTGGCGGAGCGCTCTATGACGCTTACGATCATCAAGTAAGACTCTGGGGAATTGATATAACCACCGATCAGCAACTTGCAGGGTTAGTTATGAAACTTGCAGGAAGCATATACCTTTGGGTATGGATAGCGGCACGATTCTTTCAATGGAGTAGGAGAAACCAGCCAGAAATGGTCCTAGTCGAAACCAAAGCTGAGAATACTAAAGTCTTATAATATTTAACTATTCAGGTGGTGCGATTACATCGAGCCCACAGAATGGGTGAAGAACGCTTGGAACTTTGAAGCTTCCATCATTCTGTTGGTAATGCTCCATAAGAAAAACAAGCGTCCGCCCTATTGCACAAGCTGTTCCATTTAACGTATGAACAAGTGGGTTACTCTCCTCACCCCGAATACGAGTCATCATTCTTCGAGCGCTGTAGTCAAGATAGTTTGAACAACTTGTCAGCTCTCGGTACTTCTGCTCAGAAGGAAGCCATACTTCACAGTCATACTTCATAGCAGCAGGAGCACCTAGATCCCCAGCAGCTACCAAAATAACTCTGTACGGCAACTCAAGCTCGTTAAGGATCTCTTGCTCTAAATTCCGAAGATTCTCCAGTTCCTCCCAACTATTAAGCGGGTCGCAGAAAGAGAACATTTCAACTTTATCAAATTGATGAACTCGAAAAATTCCACTTGTATCCTTTCCGTAGGTACCCGCTTCCCTTCGAAAACATGAAGAGAATCCCCCGTAGCGTATAGGTAGATTTTTGGCATCTATCAGATCCCCGCGGTGAAGTCCTGCTAGGGCCACCTCACTTGTGCCCGTAAGGTAGAGGTCATCTTCGGCTAGTTCATAAACTTGATGTCGATCAGTTGGGAAAAACCCAGCATCTAGCATCATCTGCTCCCGAACAAGTACAGGTGGTACAACTGGGGTAAAACCACGGTCCATTAATTTCGAAAGAGTGTATTGAACGAGAGCGAATTCAATAAGCACAGCTTCACCTGTTAGGTAGGCAAATCTACTACCCATATTTTCAGCTGCTTTCTCTTTTTCTACCCATCCCATGTGCTCTCCGTATTCTGCATGGTTCATAGGTGGAGGCTTATTTTTTTCGCCAATGACTTCAATAACCTCGTAGTCATCCTCTCCGCCAGTGGGGCATCGAAGATCAGCCGGATTAGGTATCGTTATTGCGATTTCTCTAAGGTCATCAGAGGCTTCCCCAAATTTTGCTTCGACCTTTTGAAGTTCAGCTTTGATTTTCGCAGCGCTATTAATCTTCTCTTCACGTTCTTCGGGAGTTGCCTTACCTATATCCTTCGAAGCCCGATTCTGATCTGAGCGCAACTGCTCTACCTCGGCTTGTAAGGCTCGACAAGTAGTGTCCAGATCTAAAGCCTTATCCAGCGTTTTCTCATCAACGCCTTTATTGATTATTCCGCTTCGATAATCCGTATCTTCTCGTAGTTTTCGTAAATCAATCACTCCATTGAGACTATCCGCACAAAAACCTCAACATATGGAATTAACCTACGCATTTAATCTTCTAGGGAACGTAAAAACTAGAACAAGGGTGACACCTAGGAAAACACATGCAAAACTTTAACTATGCTCCCTGAGATTGTCCGTCAAACTGCGACGAAATTTAGTGACACACCGGCATATATTTCCCAAGACGGGAACAGAATTACATACAGCGAACTAGATCAGCTCTCTGAAGAAGTAGCAGCATGGATGCGATCCAAGGGATTAGGCGAGGGATCAGTAGTCGCTTTATGCCTCCCTAGCTGTATTGAATATATTCTTAGTTATCTTGCCGCAGCAAAATTAGGTGCCATCACAGCAGGGATCAACCCTAGGTTTACTGAATCCGAACAATTAGAAGTCCTTGAAGTCCTCAGGCCTAACCTGATTTTAACCACGAGCGATATAGATAGCTCAGAGCTGAACAATGTAGAAGTCGAACAGGTTGAAATTTCTAGAGCTTCTGGCGAATTCATGCCAAACAACAGAATTCAGAACCAAATAATTAATGATCTTCCTACTGACCACGATAGAGCTGTTTGTATCTGCTTTACATCTGGAAGCACCGGAACCCCCAAAGGAGCACTATTTACAAATCGTCAACTCCAAGCGATAAGTACTATCGACACAGGAGGTGCCTGGGGTGGTTCTGGCCATAGATACGCAAGCACTGAATTCGCCCACGTCGGCGTTATGACAAAATTACCGTGGTTGCTTGCAAGCGGCGGCACCACGCACCTTATAGAAAAGTGGAGAGCAGAACCTATTTTAAGACTGATACATGACCACCGGATATCTGCAGTAAGTGCGATAGCTCCCCAAGTTGCTCTTATGTTAAAAGTAGAAGGAGCAGATAGATTCGATTTCTCTTGCGTAAAAGCGATTGTTAGTGGCGGAGCTCTAGCACCACCCGAATTAGTGAAAGCAGGTCGAGATTTCTTTGATGCGCCATGGTCAATTCGTTACAGTTCCACAGAATCTGGAGGTGTGGGCTTAGGAACATCACTCGATGCAGATGACCAAGAAGCGTTGCATACGGTTGGTCGCCCTCGCTCGGGAGTGGAAGCAAGCATAAGAGACGATGAAGGGGAGTTAGTCATCGTTGGCG
The DNA here is from genome assembly GCA_002722525.1 of Acidimicrobiaceae bacterium. Lineage (GTDB taxonomy): Bacteria > Actinomycetota > Acidimicrobiia > Acidimicrobiales > UBA8592 > UBA8592. The sequence goes on from PBMJ01000006.1 coordinate 10,956, forward strand.
AAATTGGTGAACTATGGCTTCGCTCTGATGCCATAATGAGTTGCTATTGGAACGACCCTCATTCAACAAAGGAGACAATTATTGAAGGTTGGCTCAAAACCGGCGATTTAGCGTTTCAAGATTCTAGAGGGTGCTTTCATTTAGTAGGAAGAACGAGTGAGATGTTTATCAGAGGTGGTTACAACATTTTCCCGTTAGAGATAGAAAAGGTTCTTTCGACACATCAAAGTATTTCTGAAGTTGCAGTGATACCAAGAAAGGACGAAGTCATGGGAGAAATAGGCGTTGCTGTTATTGTTCCCAAAAAACTCGACAACCCACCAACGGTAAAAGAGCTTCGAGAGCATGCACAGGAACGGTTAGCTCAATATAAACTTCCCGAGGCAATACGTATCGTAGAGGCACTTCCCAGAAACACATCCGACAAAATTGACCGCTTAAAGCTTCGTGATTACGAAGATACACATAATCAGATTTAGGATGACTCTGAACGTTCGATGATGCGCTCTATCCAGTTAATGTATGTTTCACTTTCTTGCGCTCCAGGAACAGGTAGAACCTTGTTGATTAGAGTTGTAGGCACTGCAGTGATCCCTTGATTTATTGCCTCGTTATGTTCGGCTATCACTTGTTCAGCTAGCTTCTCTTTCTTTTCTTCAAGATGTCGGAGGAAATAAGAAGAGTCCTCACCTATTTCAGATACCAACTCAGCAAGTACTGTCCAGTCAGAGATTGTTCTATTTTCAGAAAAATAGGCTTCAAGTAGTCTCTGGTGCATCTGCATTTTTTGTTCTGGCCAGAGAGCGGATACCAGCTTATGACCTACCTGCGCAGGAAGGCTTCCGCTAGGGGGGTTAGAAGATCCCTCCCAAGGGCGAAAATTTATCCGAGGTTCTTGGCTTCCAATAGTTTCCCAACCTTTGGAATAGCGTTCGAACTTTTCACGGCTAGGTATTTTCATTTCAGGTTTTAGCAGAAAGCTCTTCCAAGTTATTTCCACCTTGTTACCAAAGTGTTTCTCTACATCCTCAAGACGAACTGTCCCGACGTAGCACCATGGTCATAAAAAATCAGACCAAACAACTAACGAAATAGGACTGTCCATATTTTCAATGTTAATGGATTATTAAGCTCCGACCTCTAATCCAAGGAATGCAGCAGCAACACCAGCAATGATGGATAAGCAAAGATATAAGGTGGCAATTAGTTTTCTATTACCTTCTACCTCGTCACTTACTTCCATCATCACGGTGGAGAAAGTAGAGAATGAACCGAGGAATCCAGTTCCGATGACCGTCACTGATTCAGCAGATGGAGACCCACCTAGGAGGACTCCCAATAGGAAAGAAGCAATTATATTTGCGACAAAGGTCCCTGCTGGCTTACTCCACTTACCAGAGTTTTGAAAAACCCACCTTAATAGAGAACCACCTGCTGCAAGGATGAAAAATACAACAACAATCGAAATTTTATTCTGCAAGAATGCGCTAATGCCCCAGCTTGTATTAATTAAAGGACTCATGGGTGAGCCTTAGTTTGTCTGATTACGAATTTTCCAATCTGGTACGCGGCTAAACCTCCAATAACTGAAGCAGTAAGGAAACTGACAGCATCGAAATACTCTTCTGTTTTTATTGACGATGCAATCTCAACACTAAAAGAAGAAAAGGTTGTAAAGGCCCCACAGAAACCGCCTCCAGCAGCTAAAAAAACAAGGCCATTCCGATTTTTGGTGAAGAGGCCCACCACTATGCCTAAAGCCGCCGAGCCAGAAATATTGATTATCAGAATATGCCAAGGCCATTGGGTAACTATTGGGAGGACTTCTAGAAGCGCCCATCGTGCAAAGGCTCCGACAGCTCCACCAAAGAAAATCGCTGAGATCTGCTTGCTATTCACACTTCATGACGGTAGCGGTGAAAGTTTAGAATGCGTTGCTCACTATGTTCATGCTGGAAATGCCACTACAGCTATATCCATGAGACAATAAGGGGATGGACATATCTAAACTGAGGAAAAAATACGAAGAAGAAGGAATAGATAGTGCGAATGCACTAGACGACCCAATTGAGCAATTCAAAATTTGGTACGTTCAGGCTAAAGAAGCAATGATCCCAGAACCGGATGCAGCAGTGATAGCTAGTGTGAATGAGGAAGAATACCCCTCGTCGAGATTTGTTTTAGTACGCAAAGTCGATGGAGATGGGTTTGTTTTTTTCACAAACTATCGAAGTGACAAAGCAACTTCCTTTGCCCTTTCACCCAAAGTTTCTTTAACATTCGGCTGGCTGCCGCTGCACCGTCAGGTAAGAATCCATGGGCTAGTTGAAGTAGCTACTGAGAAGGAATCTGATGAATACTTTTCTCAACGTCCAAGAGGTCATCAAATTGGCGCTTGGGCTTCACCTCAAGGACAGGTAATCCAAGATAGAAAAACCTTGGAAGGCCGTTACAAAGAAATTTCAGAGAGATTTGGCGATGGTCCTATTCCTAGGCCAGAGCATTGGGGTGGTTACCGAATCCGACCAACTATGGTTGAATTTTGGCAAGGAAGACCTGACCGTCTCCATGACCGTCTTAGGTATACCCGAGGGAGTGACGGCTGGTTGATTCAACGCCTTGCCCCCTAAAGTCATTCCATTTTAATTTTAGAATTGTTAATAATTTTTAGCTTCTTTACTATTTTTGTTAATGTGACCTAACAAATTATTAGAGGTCATTGTGGGCTTTCTCATCTAGAGGAAGCTTTCACATTACCTGGAGGAGAATATTATGTATGTCACTTCTAGAGAAATAGTTCCCTTGCCCGGACGTCTTCAGGAGACTATTGCGGTCGGAAGTCAGATGATTGAAGTAATGAACCAGAAATATGGTTCGGCTATGGCCACTTCAACGGAACTTGGTGGAAATCCAAACAAACTTTGGATAACAGGTTTCTGGTCTTCATTATCTGACTATCAGTCCTTTGTTGAAAGCTATATGTCCGATCAAGAATTGACGGGAACCTTTAATATGTTCTCATCATTTATAGGTGAAGTTCAGGATCAAATAGGCCAGGTAATCCGACAACCAGGTGAAAGAAAAGCGTTTGCCCAAATGCACAGAGGCCGTGTAAAAAGCGTAAACCTGCATGCAGGAATGGAGTGGGCAATGAGGGTCGGGGATTATGTTTCTGAACTATCAGGTACAGAGCAAGGCCTTGTTGTTCCAGTAACTGGTGATCAGTACGAACTTATCTTCGTATCATATGCAGATTCGCTTCATGACCTACGTGCAATGGTTGAACATTGGAGTGTAGATGAAGGCTATCTTGCTTTGTTCAATGAAGGTGTTGAACTTTTTGAACCGAAATTTGAAGTTAACTATTACAGATTTATTTAAATAAAAAATATCTAAACAAAAAGATATATAAAGGAGAAATAATAAATGATTATTACAGCAAGAACAGGAATAGCTAAACCAGGCCATTTGTCTGATGCTCTCTTATTCACTGCAGGCATAGTTGAGAATATGAACACCAAGTTTGGTGTCGATTTCTCAATTAATATTGAAGTGGGCGGAGACCCGAATGCGATGCACCTCGTAGGTAGATTTGAATCGATGGGCGATTATCAGGAATTTCGCGAAGCTTACATGGCAGATGCTGAAATGTCTGAACAAATTAAGCAAGGTGCTGAATTAGCTGATATCACTGAGGATATAATCGGCGAGGTTATTGTTCCGACCGAAAGAAATGCGTATGGAGTGATAAATACCCTGCAGGCCATTTCAACTAATCAACCAGCTGCCATGGAATTCTGTGCACAGGTTTGCGGTCTAGCTTCAGAAATAATAGGAACCCCAGTTGGTTTATTGCGAAGGATTACGGGTGATATGTCCATGGTCTCATTTGTCATAGGCCATTCTTCTTTGCAAGCGGTTTATGATGCGGAGGCTGCCTGTTTATCAGATGAGAGATACCTGGCTCTATATGCTGAGTCATCATCTTTCATGGTTCCAAATTCAGCAACTGCATCCATTCGACAGAGAATTGTTTGATTTAAACCATCTTTTTAATCGTATAGATGAACTCATCTAGGGTGAGGCCTTATTCAAGGTCTCACCCTATTTGTTACGGTTCTGTTAAGTCATGGTTGATGACTAGGTATTTTTGTGAATTCGTGTCTTTAATAGCTGTAGGCCCTTGTTGGGGGCAGAGACTACAGTACGCAAAGATTTTGAAAGCTCCTTGTGTAAGACTGGAAACAGTTTGGTGTCTGCTTCCAACGAGGGCTTATTTATTTTAGATAAATGTTTGGGGTAAGGCTTTAATTGCTTTGGCAAGGGCGCTGATGATATCGTCAACGTGTTTCGCTCTTCCGATTCCTCCGTTGTCGGACCATCCCCACTCCTCTCTGTTCCATCGAAGTGTCGGAGGTAACTCGACCTGTACGCCGGCTAATGGCGGAATATTGACTGGGTTTTTTGGGTGTAAGCCTCGTAACTCTTTAGGAATCTCTTCAAGGTCACTTACAAAAGAATAATCTGGCAGTGCTATTTTAAGAAATGATGCTAAGTGTGAAGCAAGGGTTCTGTTTCTTCCACCAAGTAGTACAGAGTGAAACAGGTGCTCTCTTCCATATCCATGAATCGTGATCACCAGTTTTACATGTTGGAAAAATTTATTAAGGTTCTCGCTGGCGTATTCATTTAATTTCGTTGACGGAAAGTGTAGTGGGTCATCATTGGTTTGTATTAACCCATAATATGAAGCATCGGTTTGTTCAGCAGTCTCTCTGGCAATAGCATCCGTAGCCTTTTCAAGAGTTCCTCCGTGGTAGGCCATAACGCCGATTTGAGAGCGAATGGATAATTCTTCAAAAGCTTCTGATGATTCAAGAAATTTACTTTTCATTTGCTTCAACCCTCTCCGCTTTGGGGCTGATCAAGATAAATATCTTTTTTATTGATGGCCAGGCTATTGACGTGGTTAGCGTGAATGCAATCAATTCCCACAAAGAAGCCCAACGAATTGGATCTGTAAACCAATTTGAGATTCGCTCAGGGAAATCAATCACTGTTCTCATGAATGGAACTATCAGAAGATTAAAGCCATACAGAGCAATCTCAACGACCAGTAGGAAAATAAGAAACATGATGAATGGGATAGTTCTTTCTCTTCTTGATTCTCTCTTGGTTCCGGTAGCCCATACGAGTATCCCGACCACAATCATGAGACATGCCATGGCGAATCGTCCACCGCCAACGTCATTGACCCAGTTGCTTAGCCTTCCTGAACCTCTGAGTGAAAGATCTACGAAGGTATTAGAAGAATAATTACCTTTAGAAACTTGGATTTCCCACCATCCATATGATGCAAGAAAGAATCCGGCCCCCGTAAGGAGAAGCCCAGAAATAGGGCTTAAATATGGCAGGACGCGCCTCATATTTTTCGCAATCATTGTTCTCGTTAATGCCAAACTTATTGTTAAAAATGCTACGACGATACTCATTCCAAGTGCGTATGTAATGAACACTGCTACACCGTTTATAACCCCATCTCGACTAAATGAACTTCCGACAGTAATAAAGAAGATTGGAGCTGAACAGCCTATTGAGACAATCGCATATGAGACACCGAAAAGAAATATAGAAGGCAGTTGTCTATTAAAATTTTTAATTTGTAGCCCTGGCATTTTTATATTCGGTTGGTAACCGCGGATCATTGCTAGTCCTAAAAGAATAAGAATTATTCCGATTGGAAGTGTTATATAACCTGCTCTTTCTTCAATAGAGTTCTCAGAAATCACGGTGTTTGTGAGTATTCCAACTAAGGCAAAGACAAATACAAATCCCGCTGAGAGTGTTAAGGAAACTTTTACGCCATTTAAAAATCCCTGATACCCGTCTGGAGGATTTTTGAGTTCATGGCCGAGAAAGTATGCAAGGTATGCTGGGAGCATAGCAAACCCGCAAGGATTAAAGGCGGCTATTAGACCCGCTGCGAGCGGGAAGGCTAAATCTACATCAATCATTAGCCGAAGTGCTTTTCAAGATATTGGTCTAAGTCTTCGCTATCTAGGGCTGTAAGGTATCTTCCAGCTATGGAAGCATCTGGATTAACAAAGAGTGTGAAAGGCATACCAACGGCTCCTACTTCTTCGAGAAGTTTGCTATCACCACCATATAAAATCGTGTATGTGACTCCAGTTTCTTCTACGAGTTTTTTTGCCTCGTCTATATTTGTTTCTTGACTGTTGATACCAATAAAAACTACGCGTTCTCCCCATACTGCGGATATTTCTTCGATTTCTTTCATTTCTTTTCTGCACGGAGTACACCATGATGCAAAAAAATTCACAACAGTAGGAGTTCCCTGAAGCTGTTGAATGTCGTATACGACGCCTCTGTCGTCTGTAAGTTCAACGGATGGAGAAAAAACTTTTGTGCTTCCTCCTGAGGAATCCACAGCCCATTGCGAAATAACTAAAACTAAAAGAACAAAGATGAAAAGTCCCACAGCTATGGGGATAATGCGTCTTTTCTTTGGTGTTTCTAAATCGTGATGTTCAATCGGAAAATCAATACTCATACCTTCCATGAAACCTACCGCAGAAATAAGCGCACCAGACAGCTAACTCGGCGAAGGGACCTTGCAGGCCACATTAGCTTCGTAAACCATTCTCCCCGAGCACCCTTTTAGGTACCCGGGGAGAATGTGTTCAGCTGGAGCTCGCTTTCCCCGTTGCTCCATGAATTTATAGGAATGTTCACCCAGAATTTCTACGCAATCTTAAGGAGATCTTGTAGGTCTTCAGGGATAGGTACTTGTGGCATTTGCTCTTCTGGGCGTGGGATTTTCGAGGGTCTTCCTCGTCTTCGTTTAATCATTAGAATTTTTCCGTTCATGAATAATTGACCTCCCCACACTCCACACGGTTCTTCTCTTTCAACAGCACCCTTTAAACATGGGGATATCACTGGACATGTTGCGCAGAGTGATTTCGCTTGGCTAATCTCGTGGATTTCTTCAGAGAAGAACATATTCCTTATATTTCCAGGAATCCCTGCACAGCTAGCTAATGCCTGCCATTCTTCGAGGGGGTGTTCAAAATTTATCAATGTCATTGTTATTTCCTTTCATTGGTTTTATTAAGTAAAAAGAAGAAAGCCGCCGGATTTTTCCGACGGCCTTGCGAGTCTTTAATCTAAATGTTTCAACTTATTTAGAAGACNTACTCCTTCGGCCGACCGGTATAAGGCTTATAGGTCGTAGACCAAAAATGACCTGTATGGCCAAAGCCATTAGTGGTAGTAAGAAAGTATCGAGACGGGAAGTGCCCAAATTTGATTGATGCTTCTAGGGATGAAACAAGGCGCGCAGAGTTAGCATCATCCATACTTCTGGAAGTGCGTTTAATTAACCCCATGCTGTCTCTTTCCTTATCTCTCGGACTACCAATCATATTGACAGGCTTTCAATCCTCCACCCCAGATCAACTGAAATAGGGCTTAAAAGTAAAAAATTCGTTCTGTCAAGANGAGCAGCCCAGTATCTCTTTGTCAAATGAATTAAATTTAGTAGCGCTATTTCAGCGNGATTTCTCTATTGAATATCGAGAAATACCTTCAATTTCANTTTTGTGCAATTCTCCTAACTCGCGTAAATGTTCGAGGTGAGCGTATGTCTCGCTTTCAGCCATATCTCCCCATGCCCTTTCGCTNAATAGCACCTTCATGAATTCGTTCACAGACCCATCGGGAAGATTTGCAGCGGTTTTTCGAATAGTTTCAAGACGCTCTTCATGATGTTCAATAATCTCCGTNGCCCGANCTCCAAGATCAATAAATGGGTTCCCATGGGCCGGAAGGGCAANAGATACGCCTTCATAAGTNGTCATTTTTTTCAANGACTCAAAAAACTTCGCTAGAGGATCCTTTTCTGGAGANATACCNCCTATATGTGGGGTGATNGTTGGNAGGACATGATCACCAGAAAACATNATGCCATTGTNAGGGTCCCATAGNCACAAATGATCATTTGTATGACCGGGTGTATGTACGGCAATCCACTCACGCCGTGCAAGAGATATCGTGTCGAGATCACTAACTTCAATTGTAGGAGTTGGAGTTTTGAACCATGAAGAATTGAATCTGCCCATCTTTTTAAAGCGTTCGATTTCCTCTCGAGAGGGCTTTGTCCTTTTTGATCCCCATGGAAGCCTTTCTGANAAAATTNGNTCGATTACCCTTTCTTGAGNTTCTTCAGAGTTCGGATCTAGGTCATTTGAGTCTTCNCTTTCNAAAAGTTCTCTGCTATTAAATGCATTTCTGAANTGNTCATGAGTAAGAATATCTGCNTGAGAGACCTCTCTAATTCTTTCTGCACCNCCAAAGTGNTCAAAATGAGAATGAGTCACAATCGCAGTATGAATATTCTCAGGNTTGTAGCCGGCTTTTTGAAGTCTTGCAGTAAGGGCCTCCCATGAGTCGTTACCAGGAAGGCCGGGGTCGATGACTGCGATTCCACGCTCATCCTCTAAGANGTAGCAGTTGACATGTCCGAGTCCCGGCAAGTTGACAGGAAGCTGNGCTCTCAAAACNCCCGGCGCAACTTCAGATATATCCTCCGANGCAGTTTCCTGTTCTTGTTTTATTGGGCGGGTCAAATCTTNAGACCTTTCTCAGGNATTTTCAGGGGCTGAATCNTCCTNGTNTGGATCGATAAANAGATTATCCTTGTAATACTGAAGTTCAAATAANCTAGCTTTAATATCNTCCATAGCTCGATGGCCGCCATTTTTTTCCGGAGCTGCTTCNGTNACTTTCGGANACCANCGCTTGCCTANTTCTTTTATNCTNGTTACATCTACTGATCGATAATGCAGGAAATTCTCAATNTCAGGNAACCACTTAGCTAGNAATCTTCTGTCAGTNCCAATNGAGTTTCCACATAACGGAACNGTGCCCTTCTTAGTAATATNTTCCATTAGAAAGGAAAGAGTCTGANTTCCAGCTTCTTCGAGAGTNATTTTGGATGCCTTAATCTCATCAAGTAGGCCGCTNTTTGTATGCATTTCAACAACTACGGGATCCATTTTNCCTAGCTGCNCTTCAGTTGCAGATATGACGAGNTCAGGNCCTTCAGCTATGAGATTTANTTGATCATCTGTAATNAGTGTCNCAATTTCCACAATGACATGTAAATCGGGGTCTAGTCCGGTCATCTCAAGATCAATCCAAGCAAGCATGTTCGCTGATTCTAAAGCATTCTTAGCCATTTCATGCGCATAGAAGAATCTTGTTCTATTAAGCACAAACTTCTTGNGGGGTGTATCCTTCGCCAGTGATGAAGCTTCCTATAAAACGTTTAGATCCCGACTTGCCTTTACCGAAATATGCGAAAGCTGGAGATGCCGGTTGTGACTTACTCTCAGCNGAAGANATAACCATTAACCCTGNCGGAGGAAGAGCCTTAGTGCCCACAGGTCTCNCGTTGGCTATACCGGAGGGATATGCAGGCTTTGTTCAACCTAGGAGTGGTTTNGCTGTAAAAAATGGAGTTACGGTTCTCAATNCTCCTGGACTGATAGATAGCGGCTACAGAGGTGAGCTGAAGGTTTTACTTATAAACACTGACCCCAGCGAACCCTTTGANATTGTCCGAGGTGAACGTATAGCCCAGCTAGTTATNCAGAAAGTAGAGCAAGTCGAATTTGANGANGTNGATTCTTTGCCNNCAAGTGAACGAGGAGAAGGNGGCTTCGGCTCTACGGGCTTGAATTAGTTTCNATCGCCTAATCTGCACTTTTTCAGGTAGATATAGTTTNTTTCGTTATCAATNCGAAAGTTGTCAAGGAGTTCACCTACTACTTNCGTNAATCGTTCNANACCTTCTTGAGGCAAAGGGNNANCAGNAGACTCATTGAGNTGCGCTTCTAGCGTCAAATGCTCCNTAGTTACCTCATAACTTAAATGGATGTTCTCACTTTTCTCNGATTTCAATAGAAGCNTTGTTGTTTCTGCCATTATCAGNCGTAAGTCTTCNACTTCNTTNAGAGTAAATCCCCTNCGGATNGCTAAGTGAGCGATTGTGGTTTGTGCTACTTCTTCGAAGTCTTCAGAAGGTGGAAGAATGAGTTTAATATTTTCGTTTTGCATCAAAAAGTTTTTCTTGTCTCTTCTGAGATNGAGCCCNGTTGGCTATTGTCTATTCTTTCAGATCTTTANGAGTGAATGTTAATTTGTCCANAACTTGTTTATTGATTGGCTGNTTTTCTTTTCCGCAAGCCTGCTTCCCTTAATCTTTTAACCAGNACACGTGGCTCGGTAGGCACTGCNCCTTCATCTACNGCAGTTCGCCATAGGCGTTCTGGGATATCATANTGATCNCCTTGGAAGGNNTGTCTAGGAATACCAATGCNTNCAGCAAACTNGTGTAGCTCTTCGTAACTTTGATCACTAACAAGATGAGCCCAATGTTCTCCTCGAAAAGGCCAAATGGGATCATCTATGAGTATTGCCATTGTTTCAANATCTTTCTTTAGTNGTGNAAATCNCTTTAATCTCATAACCTAGCGCTGTGAGGCTTCGTTTCTTTCTATCTCAAGTATTAATACTNATAGCTCTNTCTTGTTCCACGAGCATAAACCANGAAGTCTCCTNCACTGAAGGTCGGGAACAGAACGAAATGCTTGAAGCGNCTGCAACTCCTGAGCCGNCTGCAACTCCTGAGCCGTCTGCAACTCCTGAGCCGTCGGAANGAGANTGTCTTNCTAAAGTNCCAAGTCAGTATTTGTTGGGTCAGCTTATTATGACACTTGCNTATCCGAANGANTTCCCACTAGTTCAGCAGTTANCTNAGAATCACGAAATAGGTTTTATGGNNNTTNTAGGATCACCGAGTAGACAAGAANTAGGTAGCCTCAANGAAAGTTCATNTGACGCTCTTATTCCATTAATGATTGCATCTGATGAAGAAGGAGGAAGAGTCCAAAGANTCAGGGCTGAACTTGGNATTCTTCCTTCAGCTTCTGAACTGTCATCCGTTCCANTAGAGGATATTGAACAGATNTTTTTCGAATACGGGAAAGACTTATTGNACNTAGGTGTCAGTATCGCATTAGCTCCTGTAGTNGATGTAGGACAAGGTCCTGGAATTGGNGATAGATCATTTTCAAATGATCCTCAGTCAGTAATTCGTAATGCTGGAGCTGTAATTTCAGGATTTGAGCAGGCTGACNTCCTACCAGTATTAAAACATTTTCCAGGTCATGGANGNGCTTCACAGGACAGTCATTTTGGNTTACCTACAACACCCAGCATTGAGAGTTTACGTGAAGTAGATCTNCTCCCATATCAAGAACTGTTGANAGATANNCATGCCGTCATGNTCGGNCATCTTGTCNTTCCTGNCTTAACGGGTGACCTACCAGCTTCACTNTCNAGNGCAGCCATNGAAGATCTCTTACGNNNCGAATTGTCNTTCAATGGACTAGTNCTCACTGACTCATTGGGGATGGGTGCAATTTCAGATAGATGGTCNATCCCAGAAGCAGCGGTNATGGCNNTAAGTGCAGGGGTCGANATCATNATGATTTCAGACCCGAGTCAAGNTTCGACACTTTTGGATTGGCTCGAGGAAAGTCTTGANGTTGGTNAGCTTAAGGAAGANATGGTNCTCAATAGNGCTGAAAAGGTATTTGCTCTTAAGAATGTCNACCCNTGTNAGTTTCTCGAGACCATAGAAACAGAAATTAATTAGAAAGTTTCAAACTCAATTCGTACCATATAGGAGAACAGGCTAATAGAATCNTTAGACTCTTCCATTGAATGAGTGAATAATTTGCCTCCGTAGCCAAGCCTGGTAAGGCAGCGGACTTTTAATCCGAAGATCGTGGGTTCGAATCCCACCGGAGGTACCAAGNAATNTAAATAATTAGATGATCTGCAAGAGTTTCCTCTTCCGGCGGNAGAAGATGCATTCGTTCACCAAGAGTGATATTAGTAGCTGATATTTCAAACCATCGACCTGCAAGATTTGGGATCCGTTCGTATCTCTCTCCACACAGATTTTCTAATGCGTAGATACACCCTCCATGAGAAACAGCTACAACATCTTTGTTTTTAGTGTTTGAAGATTGGTCTATAAGAGAAGTGACCCTCTCCAAGCCTACTAAAAGACGATCGACTAAATTTTTATCGGGCTCCCAATCATCGGGCCAAATATCGTTCCCTAGATATCCAGGAAATTGCTCATCAATCTCCACTCGAGTAAGGCCACTAAAAGCTCCAGCATCCCTTTCCTTGATTCTGTCCTCAACAACTATGTCTTTTTGGTTCCATGCCGTGGCTTCAGCGAAAATGTTTGCTGTCTGCTTAGCTCTTTCCAAAGTTGAAGCTGCGAGGAGGCCAAAATCAGGAAGCTGTGATGCAGCTTGGAAAGCTTGCTTAGCTCCGAGTTCGCTCAGGGGAGGGTCTGCTTGTCCTTGCCATTTTCCAAGTGCATTCCATTCGGATTGGCCATGTCTCACAAGAAACAATCGGGTCATAATTTCCACACGGTAGTCTTTACTTGTGGTTACTTTACGTTTGTTTGCATCGATTCGAGAAATTGCCGGAGTAAATCAAATAGATTTTGATGGTGAGACTGTTGGAGAAGTTGTTGGGTTAGCAGTTGAAAAGTTTGGTCCGGACTTTGCATCGATATTGCCCGCTTGCCGAATCTGGGTTAATGGAAACCCAGCCAAGGAGGATGACAAAGTATTTGATAGCGATGAAGTAGCAATACTTCCTCCTGTTTCAGGTGGCGCATATGAGTAGTAACATAAATCCGGTGGACAATACTGAAAGAAACCATGGAGGTCAGCACATAGCAATCCTGTCATTGCATACCTCCCCGTTCATCCAACCCGGTCATGGCGACTCTGGAGGTATGAACGTATATATTAGGGAACTTGTTAGTTCCCTAGCGCATAAAGGAGCGAAGTGTTCTGTTTATGTTCGCCGCTGGAAAAATACCTTACCGGATGAGGAGCTAATCGAGCCCGGAGTCCGATTAGTTCATATCGACGCTGGTAACCCAGAGCTCAAAAAGAACGAACTTGTCGATGTCATCGATGAGTTCTCTGAAGGAGTAGAAAGAGACCTAATACTTCGTTCTAATGTTGATGTGTTGCACGCAAACTACTGGCTATCAGGAATTTCTGGTCACGCACTGAAGCATCGACTGGGTGTCCCACTCGTTACGACCTTTCACACTCTTGGAAAAACAAAGATTACATCAGGTGAGTTTGAACCGAGAGACCGAATCAGAAAGGAACAGGACATTATTGATTGTTCTGACATTGTGATCGCAAACAGCGTTGCCGAAGCAAATCAACTCAAAGATCTTTACGCCGCACCCCAAGAAAGAGTCGTCGTCGTTCCACTCGGCGTAGAACATGCATTTTTTGCCCCTGGAAACCAAGATGCGGCTCGATCAGCCATCGGCCTAGGTCGTGGCCCCGTTGTGACGTACGTGGGCAGGCTACAACCGCTAAAAGGCGTGGACTTGGCTCTAGAAATGTTTGCGGAGTTACAAACTGAAAATGGAGTTCTTCTTATAGTTGGTGGCGCAAGTGGCACAGGAGGAGACAAAGAAGTAAGTAGACTCAAGCAGCGAATTAAGGAACTAGATCTAGAACAGCAAGTTCGCCTAATAGCCCCTCAACCTCACCACATACTCAGCACCTATTACCGTGCCTCAGACGTGGTAGTTGTTCCTAGTAAGGCTGAGTCATTTGGTCTAGTTGCTCTTGAAGCTGCCGCATGTGGAACCCCAGTCGTTGCAGCTTCTGTCGGCGGACTCCAAGAACTTATCCTTCATGGAACGACCGGCTATCTCGTAAATGAGCGCGACCCTAAACTATATGCTGACTATGCCCGTCAAATTCTTGAGAATCCGTTACACGGAGCAGAAATCGCTATGAACGCTGTCGAGAAAGCTCAACAATACTCATGGGAAAAAACATCTGACCAGATTCTTAACTTGTACACTTCTGTGACCTCTAGAGCACTAGTCGACTGCCGATAAAATTCATGTCTGAATTGCCTATTTCTCCGGAGAGACTTTCCGAACTCACAGAAGTTATAAGTGGGTGGCTTGATAACCAATTGAGCAGCAAAACCCTTGTCCAGTCAGTCGAACATAATCAAAATGAAAGTCGATGGTATGTTCGGATTTCTGGCGAAGATAAGGACAACTCCATGGTTTTATTCACACTTGGACAACGGACTCTCCATTTTGAAACCTATTTTATGCCTTCCCCCGAAGAAAATAGGCAAGATGTCTTTCAATATCTACTTCGTAAAAATTCAAAACTATATGGTGTTTCATTTGGAGTCGGCAGCGAAGAAGCTGTTTACTTATCTGGCCAGATAAATAGTGAAGTCATAAGTAGTGGAACTCTCGATTGGGTTCTTGGGACAATTTATAAAGCTATAGAAGAATGTTTTAAACCAGCACTCCGTCTTGGTTTCGCAAGTCGCTTTAAAAATAACCACAGTGATTAAGGCCACAAGAGTTTTCGATATTTAACCCTTTGCAGCCACCAACCTACTAGTTTTTATATATGGCTACAGAACTAATGATCGTAGGCGGAGGAAAGATGGGGGAGGCCTTAGCTGCTGGATTAATCAGTGCCGGTTGGGCAGATCCAGCTGGTATTACAGTTGTTGAACCCGTAGAGGAAAGAAGGGAAGAATTAGAAAAGGCGTATCCTGATCTCAGGGTCATCACAAGTCCAGAAAAAACCAATGACGTACTAGTTTCAGTAAAACCAAATCAGATACAAAATGTTTGCGAATTGCTGTCGGTTACTTCTCCTGAGCGTCTGATTTCTATTGCAGCAGGTGTAACCATCACAACATTGGAGAATTCTCTTCCTCCAGAGACAAGTGTGATCCGTGTTATGCCCAACACTCCGGCAATGGTGAATGAGGGAATGTCAGTACTATCGCCGGGAACGCACGCTTCCCCTGCAGATATAGAGTGGGCAGTGTCCATCTTCGCAGCAGTCGGTGAAACAGCTGTTTTAGAGGAAGAGCTTATGAATGCTGTAACAGGCGTTAGTGGGTCTGGCCCAGCCTATGTTTTTGCATTAGCCGAAGCTCTAGTAAGGGCCGGAATAAACGAAGGACTAGATTACGAAAATGCAGATCTTCTTGTCCGTCAAACACTTCTTGGGGCAGCGACTCTTCTTTCACAATCAGGTGAAAGTCCAACGGAACTCCGTGAGGCGGTTACATCACCAAATGGAACTACTGCCGCTGCAATATCTATTTTTGAACGGACGGGATTCCAAGATATTCTTATCGACGCGGTCTCAGCTGCTACACAAAGAGCTGAAGAACTCGGATCCTGAATTCTCTCTTTGAATTTGTTGTTGGATTTGCACTTTTTTCTCAATGCCCTAAGGTGACGCCGAACAGCCTTTAAGGAAGAAGATGTCGAACGTCTCCAAGAACTCCTCAGAATTCATGACAGTAAGTGAGGTTGCGGACCTCATGAGAGTTTCATCGATGACAGTTTATAGATTGATCAAGGCTGGTGAGATTCGTGCTGCCCGAGTTGGTAAATCATACCGAATCCGTGAAAGCGATGTAGATCAATATCTTGCAGATCGATATAACCAGACGGGTTAATCTTATTCTCAAAAAATCTGTCTAAAATCCTGCCTTTCCAATACGATTGGATCATGGAAAGTACGCGGAACCCTACTATCAGCTTTCTTAGTGACTTTGGAACTAAAGACGAATTTGTAGGTGTTGTGAAATCAGTAATTCATTCGCTTGCACCTAATTCAAAATTAATTGACATCACTCATGAAATTAAAGCTCACGATATTCGATCGGGTGGCTTAACCCTTGCACGTTCAGCCCAGTACTTAGACAAAGGTATTGTTCTTGCTGTAGTTGACCCCGGTGTAGGTGGGTCACGCAAGGAAGTAGCGATTGAGGTAAATGGCGGTGACTATGTCTTAGTCGGCCCTGATAACGGTTTGCTGCCCCCAGCGGTAACAATGCTAGGGGAGTCTACGCGTGCTGTAGAACTTACTAATCCTAAATTTCACTTGCCTTCTCTCTCCGCCACATTTGCCGGTAGAGATATATTTGCACCTGTAGCAGCTCACCTAACTCTAGGTATCCCACTTGATGAATTAGGGGACTTAATCCCCGTTCACTCCCTTCAGCCTGGAATACTTCCAGTAGGTGGAGTTAACGGAGATTTAGTTTCTGCAGAAGCGCTATGGGAAGACCGTTTCGGGAATCTACAACTCAATCTTGCCCCAGAAGACATTCAAGAACTTGGGGAAACTTTTATGCTTCGATTTGGAGAAATGTCGAGACGAGTGACAACGGCTAAAACATTTGAGTCAATCCCTAGTTCCGAAGTGGGCCTAATTGTGGATTCCTGTGGGCTTCTTAGTATTTCGATGTACGGACGCTCCGCAGCGGAAGAATTAAAACTCCATGAAGGCCAGCAGATCGAGCTAACGCCTGCAGAAGAAAATCGTAAAAACATCGTTCCAGTTACTCTTAGAAAGGAACGATGAGGAACGCTACAACAATTGCCGTATTTGTGCTGATAGCAGTGATTCTTATTGCATCAGTTACACAGTTATTTTTTCTAGCAAGATAAAAAACAAGGCATCAGATTCTTAATCATCGGACTCCCATCATGGTAAAAAACAAGGTATGTTAGAAGTGAGGCGAAAAAATAGTAAATCAAAAAATTGGTTTCAATTTGGCAGATTTATTAAGTCTCGGCGAAGCTAGGTATAGCCCATATCGGGTAGTAAATTAGAAAAGGCCCTCACAGCGTGTCTCTTGTAGTAATCGGTGTAAATAATAGGACAATGCCCCTCGACCTCTTCGAGCAATTCGCTATCGGAGAAGAAGCATTACCTAAGGCTCTAGCTGGAGTCCAAGGTTGTCGCAATATAAGCGAAGCAATCGTTCTTTCAACATGCAACAGGACCGAAGTTTACGTGTATGCAGAGAAATTTCATGGCGCCTATCAAGACGTTCGCGATTTCCTCTCTGAAACTGCTCAAGTAGCGCCGGAAAGTTTCAACGATTACCTCTACGCTCATTATGACGCTGACGCCATCCAGCATCTCTTCTCGGTCACTTGTGGTCTCGACTCGGCCGTTGTTGGCGAAAACGAAGTTCAACATCAAGTGAAAGTTGCATGGGAGCGAGCCCGAGAAGAAGGTACCTGTGGAACCGTGATCAATGAAGCATTCCGCAGAGCTCTAGAAGTCGGAAAACGAGTGCGAACACAAACTGATCTGTCAAGGAACAGCTCTTCCGTTGCACAAGCGTGTGTTGAAATGGCTCATCACCTATCTGAGGGTTTAGCAGATCGAAAGATTCTTGTTCTTGGTGCCGGAGAAGTCGGGCAAGGTGTCGCAACTTCCTTAGATCAATTGGAAACCGGCCATATCTCTTTTATCAATCGTAGCTTTGAACGTGCTCACAAACTAGCCAAACAAGTTGATGCAGTTGCCGTTCCATTTGAAAAACTAAATGAAGCACTTTCTAGCTGTGATGTTCTTCTAACTTCAACTGCTTCAGATTCCGCAATATTTGATCGAGCACGCCTTGAGGCAATAATGGAGAGCAGAAAAAGAAATGAACTACTAATTATCGATATTGCCGTACCTCGTGATGTCGACCCCGCAGCTGCTTGTATTGATGGAATCACTCTTCTTGATATTGACGCCCTTTGGTCATTACGTGCCAAAAATTCTCTAATTGAAAATGAAGGTGCATATTTGGAAGCTCAAGAGATTATTTCTGAAGAGGTAGCTCGATTCCTTGAACAACAGTCTGCCCGTCAAGTTGCTCCACTAATAGCTGGATTCCGGAATGGAGCTGAAGAAATTAGGCAGGCAGAACTTAAGCGGTTCGAAAGTCGACTTGCTGATTTGTCTGATGAGCAGCGAGATGCAGTTGAGTCTCTTACTCAAGGAATATTGGGAAAGATTCTGCATGAACCCACTATTGCGATGAATGAGGCTGCTGGTTCACCTCGCGGTGATCGACTTGCAGAAGCTCTTCGTGAATTATTCAACATCTAAGCTTTTCATCACGTAGATTAGAAAAATGAAACTTGTCGCTGCTACGCGTGGCAGTCCTCTTGCTTTATGGCAAACACAACATGTTGCCGCGCTCCTCAAGCCTCTCGGTGTGGACGTCGAGCCATTAATTGTGCTTACCTCTGGTGATAGAGATCAAGATGCTCCTATTCATCAGATCGGAGGGAAAGGTGTTTTTGCGAAAGAGGTACAAAACGCTGTTCTAGAAAACCGTGCAGATTTTGCTGTACATTCACTGAAGGACCTTCCTTCCACAACACCTGACGGGTTGCAGCTAATCGCAGTTCCTAGAAGGGGAGACCCTAGGGATGCACTTGTCGGGTCTTCGTTAGATGAGTTGCCGATAGGCGGCAATGTAGCTACTGGTTCTGTCCGGAGAAAAGCCCAGTTATCAGCTCTTCGGCCCGACCTCACATTTCACGAACTTCGAGGGAATATTGAAACAAGATTAGCTAAGGTAGAAAACTTTGATGCCATTATCATCTCTGCAGTAGCGCTAGCACGGTTAGGGCTTCAGCCGAAAGTTATAGAAATTCTTGAGCCTGAAATCATGCTTCCTCAAGTTGGTCAGGGAGCTTTGGGAATTGAGGCCAGAACAAAAGACCTTAAAATAATCGAATTTCTTCTGCAGATTCAGGACCCTGTTACTCGAACAGAAATTGACGCTGAAAGATCCTTCCTCGCCCAAATAGGTGCTGACTGCAAAAGCCCAATTGCATGCTATGCGATTCATGAACATAGCCAAATACGTCTTCGGTCACTTGTAGCTAATGAAGATGGAGAGACAATTTTAACTGACGATAGAACCGGAGATGATGCAACAGATTTAGGAAAATTTGCTGCTAATGCATTAATAGAGAGAGGGGCGAGGCGCTTATTTCAACCATAATGACCATATACGCGAAATGTTTTGAGAAGGAGCATCGGAGAAGATGACACTCGGGAAACACAGCTCTCTAACTGGAAAGAAAATTGTACTTACGAGAGCAAGGCATCAAATAAACCAAATAGAAACCCAGCTTCTCCTTTATGGGGCAATACCCCTCCTAATCCCGACAATTGAAATAGCTGACCCCCCAGATCTCAGGCAAATTAATAGGGTTTTTACAGATGGAATTACACCGATTGGTTCGGATGGTTTTTCACAATACGGACGCTTGAAATATGAATGGGTAATTTTTACATCAGCTAATGGTGTTGAGAGATTTATCAGACACAGAGTTGATTGGATACGCCACCATAGCTCCGATGACGGCGGGTTAAGCAATGCCTCCTTACTTTTCGGTAATGTTAAGCTCGCCGCTATAGGGCCGGGAACAGCTCAAGCAATGACAGAAAATGATCTCGAGTATGCAATGTACGCAGAGGACTTTATTGCCGAAGGGCTTGTGGAGAAATTTCAGGAAATAGAACCAGAATCATCAAATGAATTCAAAGGACATATTCTGTTACCGAGAGCATTAAAAGCTCGAAATATCCTCCCGGACTCGTTGCGAAAAATGGGATGGGTTGTCGAAGATGTTCCTGTATATCAGACAATCGTTCCCGAAGTTGAAGCCGGATCTCGAGAGTTACTTTCATCCGCCGATGCGATTGTATTCATGTCGTCATCGACGGCGCAGAACTTTATTCAAATGTTCGGAAAGGAATGTTTGCCTAAAGTTATTGTTTCAATCGGCCCCATCACAAGTCAGACAATTCTTGATTGCGGATTCACGCACACCATCCAAGCTTCTCCCAGTTCAGTAGAAGGGATAGTTTCAGGTTTAGTTGAATATTACGAATCTAACTAGCTCTGCAGGCCCATTTCATTCAATTTCCTGATAGTTGATCACCTCACCCCTCCGAAGAGCCCTCACCCACTTATAGACTGTAGCTGTGTCCTTCCCCAATAAAAGATTACGTCGGTTACGGAAAACTCCGGCCCTACGACGTTTAGTTGCTGAAACTAGACTGAGTGTAGATGACCTTGTCGCGCCCCTTTTTGTTCGAGAAGGTATCGATGACCCTGTCTCGATCCCTTCGCTAAATGGAGTGCAACAACATACACGTGAGTCGTTAGTTAAGGAAGTAACGGAACTTCAATCACTTGGTGTTCCGGGAATTATTCTCTTTGGTATTCCCGAACAGAAGGATCCCCTAGGTTCTGAAGCTTGGAATCCTGATGGGATTGTGCAACTCGCTCTCCAGGACTGTAGAGACGTAGTTGGTGAAGGCATGGTACTTATCGCTGATCTATGTATCGATGAATACACAGATCATGGCCACTGTGGAGTAGTTCGGGAAGACGGATCAGTTGACAATGATGAGACGATTAACATATACGGAAGAGTTGCTCAAGCCCAAGCACGCGCGGGTGCTGACATTGTCGCCCCAAGCGGGATGATGGATGGGCAGGTTCGAGCTATACGAGAAGCGCTAGATAAGGACAACCATGAAGAGGTCGCGATCCTTGCCTATTCAGCTAAGTACGCCTCAGGACTGTATGGGCCATTCCGAGATGCAGTTGATGTCACGATCGCAGATGGAGGAGACCGAAAAACTTATCAGCAGGATTGGCGCAACCGACGAGAAGCATTAGCTGAAATACGAGCTGACGAAGAAGAGGGTGCAGATATGATTATGGTGAAACCTGCAATTTCATATCTCGATATTATTGCCGAAGCAAGAGATATAACGGATCTACCAATAGCTGCCTACCACGTCTCTGGCGAATATGCGATGATCAAGGCTGCGGACAGCCAGAATCTTATAGACGGTGACGTTGTAGCCCTAGAACAGCTATCAGCTATCAAACGTGCTGGAGCAGATTTCATTCTTACATATCTAACTAGAGAAATAGCTGAAACGCTGTGAGCGAGGAACTCTTTTCTCGGGCGAAACTGGTTATTCCTGGTGGGGTGAATTCTCCAGTTAGATCATTTCGCTCAGTTGGCGGCACTCCTTATTTTGTCAACCGCGCTGAGGGCCCATATGTCTGGGATAGTGAAGGAAATCGCTACATAGACTACGTCATGAGCTATGGACCTGCTATCGCAGGCCACTGCCCGCCCCAAATTATCGATGCGATTCAACAAGCATCTGGTAATGGAACCTCATACGGTGCCCCAACTCTTGCAGAGATTGAAATGGCAGAGGAAATATCTAACCGCGTTGATGGGGTAGATACGGTTCGACTCGTATCGAGCGGTACGGAAGCGACGATGACAGCTGTCAGACTTGCTCGAGGAGCTACAGGACGAGATAAGATCGTGAAATTTTCCGGACATTATCACGGCCATGCAGATAGTCTTCTTGCTGCAGGAGGCAGCGGAGTAGCTAACCAGGGAATCTCCGGTTCATCGGGTGTCCCATCTAGCGCGGTTGCAGATACGATCGTCGCGCCATGGAATACAATTCCCGAGCTAGATTCATCTATTGCAGCGCTCATCCTTGAGCCAATACCCGCCAATATGGGAGTGGTTCCATCGAATGAAAATTTTTTACAAGAATTACGAAGCCTATGCGACAAGCATGGGGTACTTCTGATCTTCGATGAAGTCATTACCGGATTTCGAATTGCTAGGGGCGGGGCCTCCCAATGGTATGGGGTAACACCCGATCTGTGGTGTTTCGGTAAAGTAATCGGCGGTGGGCTTCCAATGGGCGCATACGGCGGTTCATTAGAAGCCATGAGTAACATAGCACCTCTTGGTGATGTCTATCAGGCAGGAACTCTATCGGGAAATCCAATTGCTACAGCCGCAGGACTCGCCCAATTTCGACTGCTCGACGAGAGTGCTTACGAACGTCTGGAAATAACTGCAAATCGACTTAGTAAGGGATTAGGTGAAGCATTTGCTAACGCTGGAATAGATGCTGTCCTACCGCAAGTAGGTTCCCTTTTTAGTATCTTTTTCACTCAGCAATCGCCAACAAACTTTGATGAGGCGCAAAATGCTGCGGAAAATGGACAATATAAACGGTTCTTTCATTCTATGTTGTCACGCGGAGTTGCTTTAGCTCCGGGACCCTATGAGGCTTTATTCCCTAGTCTCGCCCATACAGATGAAGTGATCGACCAAACAATCGAAATAGCTCACGAGGCTGCTTTGGAAATTGCAAATAGCAACTCCTAACGCATTACGTTTATGGTACGTCTTTCCTCATGTGGTATTGAGTTACTAGAGAGCGAGTGGAGGAGTCATGCGCCGCGCTGCTAGGGACTCCTGCAAGGTCACTAGCCACATTGTCGACTAATGACTTTCCTAGTTCAACCCCCCACTGATCGAAGCTATTGATCCGCAAAAGAGCCCCGATGATAAAAACCTTATGTTCATACAAGGCGATAAGTTGCCCTAAAGCAAACGGATCTAAACGATCAGCCAAAATCGTTGAACTTGGTCGATTTCCCACTGAAGATGATGGTCCTTTTATTTCCGGTTTGCCAATAGCAAGTGCCTGACTTTGAGCGAAGCAATTCGCAACGAGGGCTTCATGCTGGCGATAAACAACATCATTTTCAATGCCCCCTCTAGTCGGAGATGGATTTGCAAAAGCTATAAAATCCACAGGAATAACAGATGTCCCTTGATGAAGGAATTGAAAAATAGCATGCTGGGCATTAGTTCCTACTCCACCTAGAATCGCTGGTCCAGTTTCATAATTTATTAAGTTTCCTTCGCTATCAACATTCTTTCCACTGCTTTCCATCTCAAGCTGTTCTAAGTACGCAGGAAAGGATGCAAGATCATTCGCATAAGGGATGACAGCCTGATTGTGGTATCCAAGAAAATTTCTGTTCCAAATACTGATTAAACCCATTAAGACCGGAATATTTTCTGTCAATATCGCTGTTTCAAAGTGCTGATCCATCTTTCGGCATCCGTCAAGTAGCGTCTTGAAATTATCAGGTCCGATAGCAATCATTACGGCAAGACTTGTTGCTGAAGATATAGAGAATCTTCCCCCAACCCAGTCCCAGATTGGGAAAATATTATCTGAAGGAAATCCGTAGCTCTCTGCTTTTTCACTATTAGCAGTTACAGCAACAAAATGTTTTCTGAGTATCTGCGGATCTGTTCCAAGAGCTTTTTCTATCCATTCCATAGCTGATTCAGCATTCGTGAGCGTTTCAGAGGTCGAAAATGATTTTGAATTTATAATGAACAGGGTTGTTTCTGGGTTTAAATAAGAAAGATTTGTCTCAAGATCCGATGGGTCAAGATTAGAGATAAAATGGCAGTCGATACTGTTCTCACAGTATGGTCGTAACGCCTTAAAAGCCATGTATGGTCCAAGGTGAGAGCCGCCAATGCCGATATTGACGACAGAAGATATTGGTTGACCAGTTGCTCCTAACCACTGCTTAGTCCGAATTCTCAGAGCAAAGTCTGAAGCCATTTCATGAGCGGCTTGAATAAGCGGGATTACATCTTGGCCGTTTACATTAACTTGTGCTGTTGGTGACATTCTGAGAGCTGTGTGGAGCGCTGGACGTTTTTCAGATTGGTTAACTATTTCTCCTTCAAACAACCCAGTAATCTTTTCTTTAAGGCCAGCATGGCTGGCCAGATCATTTAGTAAGTGGAGGGTTTCATCTGTTATATGTTGCTTTGAGAAATCGAAGAAGAGATCATCTCGTTCGAATGAAAGAGACTCCACGCGCTTTGAGTCATTAATCAACTCTCTTAGTGAAAGACCACGCACTGAAGAACAGTGCTCTTCTAGCTCTTTCCATTGCGATGATTCTGTTAGATCAACCACACTTACTATGATCGCACGAAAAGTCAGCCAGTGGCTTGTTCTATTGTTTCTTCGTAAGCTTCTTGCGCTTCAGGATTTGTCTCAAGGAAATCAGCGAAGCTGCNAGAAATCATCTGAGGTGANATGCCTGACTCCCACATAGGTAAATTTCCNGACTCTGCCCACATTACGTAGGCTTCAAGACTTTCAGGAGACTGAAGACCATGNGTNACTCTNTCGTACAAGACAACTTCTAANATCTGNANAGCTCCTAATGAAGAGAATCCAGGCATAACACCTTGCTGTTGAGAGANNCGTTGTCCGCCTTCACGGTCAGGGTTACCATAAGGAGTTCCAGCTGAGGACGATCCGTTAACTACCCAAGCTATATGGCTTTCAACATCTGGGAAGGTCTTAANGACCTCGCCTTCATTTAGTTGGTATCCCACGCCGCCTCCGCCTCCGGCNCCATGGCAAGCGGCGCATTGACTGTAGACTTCACCGCCNGCAGCAATAACACCNTCNTCATTCGAAGATGGTTCCTCGAGAGTNCCCCAGATCATAAAAGCCCAGATAGGAAGAAAAAGAGCAACTGGTGCCATCCAGACAGGAATNTTTTTCCTAGTTTGAGCAGCTATTACCCAAGGAGCTACTGGTTTTGGAGGCTCGATTATCTCTATTTCAGGTTCGGATGTTTGCGTTACNGCAGGAGCTGTTTCCTCACTAGATGCAGTTGTTTCGACAACCGCAGAAGATGATTCGGAAGCTCCTCCATCANTCCCTTGAAAACGAGCACGAGCTTCCCGAGATCTTTCAATCAGATAATCAGGAATTTCAACCATGTCAGCCTCTAAACCCAATGCAAAGAATCTGCAATAATTCCGATAGTGTTGAATAAATTTTCACAAGAAATCCTGAACGCGCTGACGCANAAACCTTTCAATGTNTGATATTTATCAACAGAGAATCTGACCGTTTCAAATTGCTGTGCTGAATACTTNTAGAATAGTCCCTAAAACTAGCAGTTAGCCTAGTCAAGGTTGTGCCTTTTCATTCGATCTTCCAGCACCTAGCCCTTTGAAATGACGATTAGATACCGATAATTTANATATCTTGAACTGGAATATGCGGAAAATGACTAGATCCAACTTGAAATTCANCTAGNAGAAAAACATAAAAATATCTAACTTAAATTGAGTGATTCACCCTTTTAGTCTTTAAGGGTGCGACGATGTGTAGACAGCCAAAATGACGTGATAAATTTAAGTTAAGATTCAATGCTTGAAGGAGCAAAGATTCGCTTGTGTATCATTCACAGAGGGAAGTAAATAGTGGCTCAACAAAGGCCAATTGATGTAGCAGTAACAAAGTTCTACGGNGCGATGATNGTCTCGACCGTAGGTACCTTTGCNATCATTGCAGTCTGGGTTGGACTAACCCGAAATGCTAACGGCAGACAATTTCCTTATCTCAACACAGCCTTTGTTCTTAGCTGGATTATTTCTGTNCTGCTCATCGCCGGAATNCTAGAATATGCNCGCCGCCGTCCAATTGATGCGAAGTTAAGTTGGGGAGAAGCAAACGTATGGGCNTTCTATGTGTTCCTATTGCTCTTNTGGATCTACGGAGTAGTGCCTCATCAATGGCTGACGTTTGCAAGTAATGATCTGTCTTGGCGAGCTGACCGAGAGCTAATAGGNCCAACAGGTTTAGGGTTCACAAATGGCGANGGAATTCTGCAATGGGCTCTTCCTTTCAAGTTAAATTATCTCGTCGTTGGAGACCTAATCGTTGTTGTGATGTATGGGTTAGCGTTAGTTGCAAATGTTGCTCTTTGGTCTATATGGCAANACCGNGGGAAAGAAGCTCCACCAGAAATTGAAACCTCTACTTACGGTAGACCGATCCTAAGAGAAGGGTCATCGTAATGGGAGTAACTGACGCCAATCCCCCTCTNCCAGAATTTCGGGACGATTATGTGCTGCAAGAAGTTGATGCCGAATGGCTCTCAAAGGCGGTCAANCCAAAACAATTTATTCACATTGATCANTCAGAATGCATTATGTGTGAAGGCTGTGTCGATATTTGCCCTTGGAAGTGCATACACATGGTAAGGCCAGAAGCGATTTCTGAAGCAGTGGGGACTGAACTTCCAGGTTCAGACCCATCAGATCATGTNATTTTTACAATAGATGATGATGTATGTACCCGATGCGCANTATGTGTNGATAGATGCCCAACCGGAGTCATTATTCTTGGCAAANTAGACGATGCTCCAGCCGGCGGTGATGTTCATCAGAGAATGCCTACCCATGGTTATGGATATGGGATGCGATTGGGGTAGNTATGTTACAAGGTCGTATTTTTNAAGTAGATNAGATAAGGAAATTAATGTGCCAAAGCAGTCAATAGGTGAACAAATGAAATCCTCGCAAGCGTGGAATTCTATTTTTCGACCCGGTTCAATTTTTCGGAAAGGGTATTCNGATAGTCCAAGAAATAGATCGTATGTCGTAATGAACAGNCTCATCTATCANCTTCATCCAGTAAAGGTAAAGCGNCATGCAGTGAAGGTAAGTTANACCCTCTGCTTGGGNGGGNTGAGTTTCTTCTTGTTCATTCTTCTCACTGTTACAGGTATCTTTTTAATGTTTTTCTATAGGCCCACTGCTGCNCAAGCCTGGGATGATATCTATACGCTTCAGACCTCAGTTACGTTCGGTCTTTTAGTTCGAAANATGCATCGATGGGCCGCTCATTTGATGGTCCTTACGGTNTTTTTGCANATGGCACGTGTNTTNTATCATGGTGCTTACAAAGCTCCACGAGAGTTCAACTGGGTTATTGGAGTNATACTCTTAACNCTTACTCTTCTACTCTCATTCACGGGGTATTTGCTTCCTTGGGACCAGCTAGCGCTATGGGCAGTAACCGTGGGAACAAACATGATGGGGTATACCCCTGTCTTTGGTGACCAAGTACGTTTTGTTTTGCTCGGAGGAGTAGAAATAGGTACCGATACACTCCTCCGGTGGTACGTTTTGCATGTTCTGATGTTGCCCTTCGTTGCNGTCATCTTCATGGCAATTCATTTTTGGCGAGTACGTAAGGACGGAGGTATTTCCGGNCCCCTATAAGCCGGAGAAANAAAAATTATGTCTGAAATTCCTGAACATCTTCTAAAGCGGGCCCAAGAGGCTAGAGAACGCGCCCAAGGTAGTGACGAGGGCGCGGCAACAGCAACTGAAGAAAAATCTGAAAGTAAAATACCCGAGCACTTACTCCAAAGAAGCGTTGCAGCTAAAAATAAAGAACCTGCCGTAGCAGCGGCCTCTCCACCTGTCGCAGGTTCGGCCCCGCTTCCTCCAACTGGAAGCGGTCCGGGAGGGAATACTCAGAGACTCCTAACAGTCGTCAAGTCAGGATCAATTCAGGATGTAAAGCTTAAACCAGTTGACAAAGTCCATGTCTGGCCGCACCTCCTGATTGTCGAGTTCGTAGCGGCATTAGCGATAACTGCATTTACAGTTATCTTCTCTATATTCGTGAATGCTCCATTGCTAGAACTTGCTAACTTTAATGAGACTCCGAATCCGTCGAAGGCTCCTTGGTACTTCTTAGGGTTGCAAGAACTCTTGACGATGTTCCACCCAATGGTAGCTGGAGTGACAATACCCGGATTGGCACTTTTCCTTTTAATCTTGGCTCCATACATTGACAAAAACCCNTCGAATAAACCTGAAGATCGAAAATTTGCTATTTCGCTAATGACAGTCCATCTCATGTTCTGGGGTGTGTTGGTTATGATCGGATCTTTCTTCCGCGGNCCTGGGTTCAACTTTGTTTTCCCATGGGCAGAGGGGCTGTTCTTCGAACTATGAGNGAAAACCTCTCCTTTGTGGGGATAGCCATCCAGAGTTTCACCTGCGAAATGAGGCTTCTGTGGTAGTTCTATCTATTGCTATCCCAGCGGTTGTGTTTCTTGCGCTCCTTCTTGTTTTCGCTGCATCCCGACGAAATGAAGCAGCAAAAGCTGAAGGCCACCTGAGTAAAGAAACTCTCCAACGTGATGTAAGTAGTGAGAAGCCTGAACCAGAAGAAACAGGGATTTCCCAAATTTCCGGCAAGGAGATTGAGCGAGCAGCTGTCATTGAACGCCAAGGGGGTAAGGAGATTGTCGAACAAGAACAATCTACTCCCGTGCCTTGGGTTGCACCTGATGAAGAAACTGTGGGGATTGCCCGGAGGCAGTTCCTGAATAGAAGCATCGTAGCCTTAATGGGAATTTCTCTCAGTAGTTTTGGTGCAGCCGTTATAGCGTTTCTCTATGGCGGTGGAGGTGGTGGAGGGTTTGGGTCCAAAATCAAGGTTGGAAATATTACAGATATTCAAGCTCGGATCGATGCTGCAAACGGATTCCTCTATGTCCCTGAAGGACGTATGTGGGTCACGAAGTACCCTGCTGGATCAGTGAAAAAAGCTGAAACAGCCTACTCTTCCCAAGAACTTGCAGGTATGCGATCTGGCCTAGTGGCTTTGTACCAGAAGTGCCCACACCTAGGGTGTCGTGTTCCTGAGTGCCAAACTTCCCAATGGTTTGAATGCCCATGTCATGGTTCTCAATACAACCGAGTAGGAGAAAAACGTGGTGGCCCAGCCCCGAGAGGGATGGATCGCTTTGCCATGGAAGTTAAAGATGGAGTATTCATCGTGGATACCGGAACCATTATCCAGGGCCCACCAATTGGCGTAAATACCACTGGACAAGAAGCTGAAGGACCTAACTGTATAAGCGAGTCCTCACACTAATGAACACAGACAAGAGATAAAGAGCAACTTTAGCAAATGATCATTTTAGCCGCATCAACTCAACGAACTATAGGGCTTGTAATAGCTGTAGTCGTCGCGGTCGGTTTTTCCATCTATGTTCTTTTTAACCTCAGACAAGGTCGCAAGGAAATCGGCGCTGAAGTTGAGCTCGCGCCAAATAGAAAACCCTATTACGACGATGACACTCTCGAAACTAAGCGGTTGGATATAGCTCTGGCTGGCGGAGTTGCTACCTTAATCATCATAGCTCTAGCACTTCCTTTATATTGGTTGGGTGAACCGGGTCGGCAAAAAGGCTTCGACGAATTCACGGAAACAGTATTCGCAAGCCGAGGCGGAGAGGCTTATGAAGAACTGTGCGCGCAATGCCATGGAGCTGGAGGCGTTGGAGGTCAGGCAGCATTCACAGTACTTGATGATGATGGGCGCTACATCTCCAGCGTCAATTGGACTGCACCGGCGCTGAATAACATCCTTTACCGGTTTACCACCGATGAAGTTTTACATACACTGAATTACGGCAGGCCACAATCGCCTATGCCTGCTTGGGGAGCTCCAGGTGGTGGACCTCTAACCTCGCAACAACTTGAAACCATCATTGAATACCTAAGCGTGATCCAACTAACTCCGGAACAAATGGAGAAAGAAGTTCAGGCCGGACTTCGAGAAAGCGTCCTGAAAGAAGTTCGAGATAAAAACCCTGAAGCGGAAGAATCAGAAATACAGGAAGCCTACAATCTTCTTTTCTCCGGACTTGGTGATGCTCTTGCAGAGCAAACAGCAATCCAGCAAGACTCCGAAGCTGCTGTAGAAGATATCGAGGAAGCAAAGACAGTAGTTGAGAACCTTTTGGATGAATACTTAATTGAACTAGCGACAATAAATGCGCAAAAATATGGACAATACTTATATAACAACCCAGCAGGGGCAGGGTCTTATGCCTGCGCCCGTTGCCATACAGCTGGATCTTCATGGAATGCCAACGAAGTTCTGGCGGCGAATCCTTCTCTAGAAGGCCTTATTAATCCTGAGATTGCTGGGGGAGGCGGATTTGGACCTTCACTCATCGGAGTGGAATCTCAATTCACATCAGCTTCGTCTCAGTCTCAGTTCATCTCTGTTGGGTGTGAAGCTAATCTTCAATATGGCATGAATGGAGTCTGTGAACCTTCGGGTCAAATGCCCGGCTTCGGCTATAACGCAACCGACTTGGAAGGGTCGATGCTTTCTTCTGAACAAATTGATGCCATTGTCGAATATGAGAGAGCTCTGCAATGATTTCTAACTTTATTTTTTCAACTGTCATAGCAGGAATAAGTTGGGAACCAGAAATTCGTGGTGCTCTAACGGTTCTTGTCGGTTCGCTAGTACTTTTTGGTTCTGTCTGGCTCATACTGAACACTAATCTTGGAAATCGTCTAGGAACGCTTATTTCTCTTGCTGGATTTTTTGGCTGGATGTTTATTATGGGAATTGTCTGGTGGATCTATGGCATTGGCCTGCAAGGAGATAGACCTACATGGGAACCAAGGGAAATTGTATTCGGCGACCCAAGCGAATCAGAGAGTGATGTTGCTCAGCTTGGAGAAGATGACGTAACCACTATGCGCGCGAGCGAACTCGTTGAGTTCTACTGCCCGGGGCTTGTTGACGCAACGACTGCCGTCCAACGCCAGCGTTATGTAGAAGGTAACGCTGACATTGCAATAAATTATGATGCACCAAAGCCATACTGCACAGAGTCGGTAGCAGAAAAACTCGCCGTCGATGAAGAATCACTTGCTGACGAGATGCGTGCAGATAATCTTCAACTAGTCACCGATGCCGGAGATCGTGGAATATCTGATTCGAGGATCTTAACTGACGTAGATCTTGAAGATAAGATTGTGCAGAGAATAGATGACCAGAAACGAAAGCTCGGACAACTTACCTTAAGTGACCTTGCAGCTATAAACGGAGACATCATTGAAGATGCCAGAGCTGACGGCATCCTTGATTTTAATGACTGGACTTTGCTTTCAAGTAGTGCTGCTGGTGAAGCAATAGCTACCGCAGATGCTTTTCTAGTATCAGATCCCGCAACTCCCTTTTACGGTGGCTCAAGTGACGACTTCTTTGTTTTGGACACTTTCCAAAAAGGAGGGAAACCGAAACGAGGGAGCGACGGAATCGGGGATCGAGTCTGGAACGAAATTAGAAACACGATTGTCTTCTGGCACCCAACTAATACGGTGGTCGTTACCGTCGCACCGACAATCGACAAAGAACCAGTTCCAGGAGAAGCCCCACCATTTTCTGAAGTTGATACAGAAGGACAACTAGTCAATGTTGTTATGGTTCGTAATCTTGGAACCTTACGTCTCCCTGCAGCGCTCACAACAATTGGGTCAGCATTAGCCTTCTTAGGATTGTGCTACATGCTTCATCTGAGAGACAAGGAACTAATACGTCGGACGGAAGAATGGGATGAATCACCGGCCACTTAGGCCGCGCATAGGAGGGAACATTGTTAGCCCAGTATTTACCAATTCTCGCAATGTTCATTCTCGCGGTCCTCTTTGCTGGAATAAGTCTCATTGCTTCAAAACTTTTAGCTCCTCGACGGCCTACAGCTTCTAAAGAAGATCCATACGAATGTGGGATCGCCTCTACCCAAGGCCCTCCGGAGAGATTCCCCGTCAGATTTTTTCTCGTTGGCATGATCTTTATTGTTTTTGACGTAGAAATAATCTTCATGTATCCATGGGCAACAGTCTTTCGTGAAATAGGCCTCTTCGGTTTTGTTGCAATACTTATTTTCTCTTTCGCTGTATTTGAATCGTTCCTCTACGTGATAGGGAACGGAGCACTTGAATGGGGACCGCGCAAAAAAATCGAGAAACAGGATGTCTTCAGTCCCACCCGTACAATTCACTCCACTATTCGCCGAGTAGGACTCGAAGGGAGAATCACATCCGAAGGTGAGGCAGCCTGATGCCGAATGTTCCATTTCTCGGAGATACAAGTCGAGTAGTCGATGAAGGCCTCGAAGGTCTTGATCACAATTTCTTGACTGGCAAGATTGAAGATCTTGTCAAATGGTCACGGACACGAAGCATGTGGCCGGCAACGTTTGGCTTAGCTTGCTGCGCATTAGAGATGATGGCGACAGGCGCAGCACATTATGATCTAGCTAGATGGGGTATGGAGGTTTTTCGTGCTTCCCCCCGACAAGCCGATCTAATGATCGTAGCTGGTCGGGTATCTCAGAAAATGGCACCCATTCTGCGTCAGGTATACGACCAAATGATGGAACCGAAATGGGTAATCTCCATGGGGGTTTGCGCTAGCTCCGGAGGAATGTTCAATAACTACGCTCTTGTTCAAGGAGTAGATCAGATTGTTCCAGTAGATGTCTACGCTCCTGGTTGTCCACCGGGTCCTGAGACATTAATGCATGCGATACTCCAATTACATGAAAAGATTGAATCCGGAGAAATTACAAGACGTCGTGACCAACGAGATGGAGGTGCTGGAATTATTGTCGAGCAGAGAGATGGTCAAACTGCTACCCAGATGGTAATAGGTCAACGGGGGCAAGACCAATGACGGAGATAGACCCTCAAGAAGACAATAACGCTGAGACAGAAACAAATTCAGCAAAAACTGGTGATCAAACTATGTATGAGGTTCCGATTTCGAACTCAAGAGGACAGACAGTTCTCCATCCGAACAGAGATCAATATTTAGACACGATTAAGAAACTTTCGGAAGACGGGTACAAGGTTTGTATCGATGTCACTGCTGTTGACTACCTAGAAAATCCTGAACGGGACCTCCCAAATTCAATATCACCCGAACGGTTCGAAGTAGTGATTAATTTGTTATCTCACCAAAAGAAAGAGAGGTTAAGACTGAGAATTCAAGTACCAGAAAGTGACCCCGTCATTTCTAGTATTTTCGATTTCTATCCAGGGTCAGAGGCTCTAGAAAGAGAAGTTTACGATCTTTTCGGCATAGAGTTTGAAGACCATCCCGATCCGACAAGAATTCTTATGCCAGAAAACTGGAATGGGCACCCACTTCGTAAAGACTATGACGCCGGTGCCATACCGGTCCAATTTAAAAATGCTCCGGGAGCTGGGTGAGGTTACTTCAATGACCCAGAATGAGACAACACTCGAGAGTGAGATCGCAGATAGAGTTTTCCGACGTGGGGAGGACTCAGGGATCCTAAGAATGTCCGAATCTGAGATTCAGGCATACAATCCTCAAGATGACCGAAGGATGGTCGTCAATATGGGCCCACAGCATCCCTCCACACACGGGGTGCTAAGGCTCTCACTTGAAATGGAAGGCGAAACAGTAATTCGTAGTAAGCCTATCATTGGATACCTTCACACTGGAATGGAGAAAACAGGCGAACAATTAAGTTATCTCCAAGGTGCTACAAATGTCACTCGAATGGACTATTCCTCCCCCTTATTTAGCGAATTAGCATTTTCGCTTGCAACGGAAAAGCTCCTTGAAATTGAGGTTCCAGAGCGGGCGAAGTGGATTCGTATGTTGATGTGTGAACTGAATCGTATAAGTTCCCACTTACTCTTTCAAGCAACCAACGGAATGGATATTGGGGCAGTCGGAGCGATGATTTACGGCTGGAGAGAACGAGAAGAAGTTCTTAGGCTGTTGGAAAAAATAACCGGATTACGTATGAATCATAACTTCATTCGTCCTGGGGGTGTGGCAGCTGACCTTCCAGATGGATGGCGAGATGATACGTTGCAGATTTTGTCAAATCTTCCTGAGCGGCTCGAAGACTTCGATGGGTTATTTACCGGCCAACCCATCTGGCATGAACGGCTACAAGGAGTAGGTGTAATCAATTCAGAAGAATGTCTTGCTTTAGGGGTGACTGGACCGCTCCTCCGTTCAACAGGGTATGCGTGGGACCTAAGGAAAGACATACCCTATCTTCACTATGACCAAGTAGAATTTGATGTCCTTGTAGGAACATATGGTGATTGCTTCGATCGTTTTGCGATTCGACTAAATGAAATAAGAGAATCAATACGAATTGTCTATCAAATTCTCGACAAGATGCCAGATGGTGACTACAGAACCCAAGATAAAAAAATTACTCCGCCACCGCGTACTCGTATAGATGAGTCCATGGAGGCTCTTATTCACCATTTCAAGATTTTCACAGAAGGATTCAAAGTGCCAGCTGGTGAAGTGTACGTAGCTGTTGAATCTCCGCGTGGTGAGCTTGGCTGCTATATCGTTTCGGACGGGGGTCCCAAGCCATACAGAATGCATATTCGTGGACCTTCTTTTACTAATCTTCAGGTGCTTCCTCATATGCTCCAAAATGCTCTAGTCGCTGATGCTGTAGCGGTTATTTCTACAGTCGATCCGATTATGGGAGAGGTTGACCGATGAGTCGACTTAATGACGAGAACCTAAGAGTGGCCCGCCAAATTCTTTCTTTGTATCCAAAGAAAAAATCTGCACTTATTCCTCTTCTGCACTTGTCGCAGGAACAAAATGGCATGGTTACTAATGAAGCGATGGAGCATATAGCTGAGCTTGTTGAAGTGACTCCCGCTGAGGTACTCGGAACATGCAGTTTCTATGAGATGTTTAAAAGACACCCAGTAGGTGAATATCAGATCAATATCTGTCATGGAATTTCATGTCATCTCCTTGGCGCAGAAGATGTACTAGAGCATGCAGAAAAATCTCTAGGGGTTAAAGAAGGTGAAATCACAAAGGATGGAAAATTCAGTTTTGAAGGAGTTGAATGTATCGCCGCGTGTACCGAAGCTCCTTGTCTACAAGTGAATTACCGTTACGTCAACAAGGTCGATTCAGTAGAATTTGATCAACTTATTGCTGATCTTCAAAGCGGACAAAAAGCTGAGATCCCGAAGCATGGTGCTCTTGCGAAAACCAGACAACAAATTCAATCTGAGAAATTAGCAGGTCCTGCGGAAGTTGAAAATGCCTCGCCACCTGTTTGGCTTCAGCGGAATGAGGATGGGCAATGAGTATTCCTCTCATAACTACTAGTCGTTGGGACGTTGAAGATGGCCATACGCTTGAAGGCTATTTGCGAACAGGAGGATATGAAGGTCTTCGTCGCGCTATAGAGATGACGCCTGATCAAGTTCATGAAGAAGTAAAGAAAGCTTCGCTACTTGGTCGCGGAGGTGCCGGATTTCCAGCCGGAATTAAATGGGGTTTTCTCCCTTCTGACGTCTGGCCTAAGTATCTAGTTGTCAACGGTGATGAATCAGAGCCAGGTACATACAAGGACCGCCTACTAATTGAACGAGATCCGCATCAACTAATCGAAGGTTGCGTGATCACCTGTTTCGCCTTGGGCCTATCTCAGTGCTTCCTTTATGTCCGAGGTGAAATGGCCCATGGGCAGGAGCGGGTAGCTACTGCGCTAAACGAAGCCTACGACCATGGTTATGTCGGCAAAAACATTCTCGGAACAGAATTATCAGTAGATGTCGTTCTTCATTGGGGGGCGGGAGCATACATTGTCGGAGAAGAGACAGCCTTAATAGAAAGTCTTGAAGGTAATAGAGGTATGCCCAGATTGAAACCTCCCTTTTTCCCGGCTTCCATCGGGCTTTATGGCAAGCCAACAATTGTCAACAATGTTGAAACGCTTTCTAATGTCCCCTGGATTATTGAACACGGAGGAGACGCTTTCGCAAAGATAGGGGCTGAACAATCCACCGGAACAAGAATATTTGCAGTTTCAGGTCATGTCCGAAACCCAGGGGTTTTCGAAGTCGAATTCGGAACAACCACGTTTAGAGACCTCATCATGGGAGAGCAGTACGCCGGTGGTATCCGAGATGACAATTCGATAAAGGCGTTTATTCCAGGAGGAGCTTCCGCTCCCTGGTTCTTCGAAGAGCATTTAGATATTCCGTTAGAAAAAACAGTAGTTGACAATGAAGGATCGATGCTTGGCTCCGGGGCTATTGTGGTCATGGACGAGACAACCGACATTGTCAAAGCATGTCATAATGTCGTCCGATTCTTCTCGCGCGAATCCTGTGGTAAATGCACTCCATGTAGAGAAGGAACTAACTGGTTAGAAAAGATTCTAGATCGAATTCTAAACGGCTATGGCCGGCCTGAAGATATAGATCTACTTCTTGACGTATGCGACAACATCAGTCCCGGGATCTCATGGCCTCCCAAACAAACAACGATATGCCCGCTGGGGCCATCGGCAGTTTCACCCATTGCATCGGCTTTAAAACGCTATAGATCAGAGTTTGATGCTTACATCGCATCAAATACGGTGACGCCTGTCTCAGTAGATGGAGTGTCATCATGACAGAGATTCAGCAAGATTCAGGGCTTATTACTGTCACTATCGATGGGAAAGAGGTCAAAGTAAAACCAGGAGAGGTTCTTATTGATGCTTGCGAGGAAGTAGGGGTTGATATTCCAAGATTCTGCTATCACAAGCGGATGAGTCAAGTTGGCATGTGCCGGATGTGTATTGTGGAAGTCGATACTGGCCGCGGCCCCTCACTTCAACCAAGTTGCATGATGGATGTCAGCGAAGGGATGATCATTGACACTCAATCAGAAGAAATCAAGAAGGTTCAGGATGGTGTTCTTGAATTCCTTCTGCTGAACCATCCATTGGATTGTCCAGTATGTGATAAGGGTGGAGAATGTCCCCTTCAAGACCAAACTATGGCGTATGGGCCTGGGGAAACCCGCTTTGTTGAAGAAAAAAGACATTTTGAGAAACCTATACCAATTAGTGACAATGTTTATCTTGATCGTGAAAGATGCATTCTTTGTGACCGCTGCACTCGTTTCGCGGATGAAGTTGTTGGCGATCCATTAATCCAATTCATTGATCGAGGAAACTCTACGCAGGTTAATACATTTCCAGAAGATCCATTCGCCTCTTATTTCAGTGGAAATATTGTTCAGTTATGTCCTGTTGGTGCCTTAACGGCTAAGCCATATCGATTTAAAGCTCGTCCGTGGGACTTGGAAGAGATTGAATCAACCTACCCGAACCCACTCGGCGACCGGATAGTGGTTCAATCATCTCGAGACCAAGTCTTACGTCTGCAAGGGTTAGATAGTGAAGAAGTCAATTGGGGATGGCTATGCGATAAGGACCGTTTCTCTTTCGAAGCTTTCCAAAGTGAATATAGGTTGGATAATCCTTTAGTTCGAGGAGGTGGCCTCAATAAAGCTGATAGATCAGGTACCGGTCTTGTAGCGACATCATGGGCAGGGGCAATGAGCATAATCACTGAATCCCTAAACGGTACAGATCCTGATCGTGTTGGTGTAATCGGTGGCTCTAGATTAACGAATGAGTCCCAGTATGCGTGGGCGAAGCTCGCAAAAGGCGTTATCGGAACGGACCANGTCAGTGCGGACCTTGGGGATGANCTNCCNCCNCACGTTCTACTTGGCTTGCCNAGNGCAACGATCTCAGAGATATGTTCGCCAGGTAACACAGTCGTTCTTNTTACACCTGATCTNAAAGAAGAATATGGGACNTTGTTTATTCGCCTCAGAGATGCAGCTANAAATCTAGGTGTCAATATTATTGAACTTTCACCNATNAAAACAGCTCTTTCTAGCGATGCNGTGGCTTCTTTACATCCNNTACCTGGCGAAATTGGAAACGTAGTTGAAGCTCTNGTTACTGGCGATATTCCCCGTGAAGTCGGCGGAATTTCTGGAGANGAAATTTCCCAAGCCCNTACATACCTCAANGATACGAANGTTTTCGTTGTTGTAAGTCGTTCTTCCATGGGGCAGTCAGAAGTTCCNATTATNGAAGCGCTTACCTCATTTCAAGAACTCGANAATTGCCGNTTCCTTCCNCTTGTGCGACGAGCGAACACAATGGGCGCTCTTGANATGGGGATGGCNCCAGGCCTCCTTCCTGGACGGAATACTCTTAGTNCTGGTTCTNCGGTTTTCTCTGANATTTGGACAAACNTGCCCNCAGAAACTGGNGCAAANACAAAACAAATACTNCAAAAAGCATCAGATGGAGANATCGACATTCTTTTCCTNNTAGGAGCTGACCCATTAACTGACTTTCCAAATAAAGCNCTAGCTGAAGNTGCCCTACAGAAGGTTGAAACCCTAGTTGCTGTNGATCTATTCGTAACTCCATCTGTGTNCGNGTCCGATGTNGTNCTTCCTGCTACATCTTTTCTNGANGCTGATGGGTCACANACGAATGTAGAAGGNCGCNTAACTCCAATTCGTCAGAAAATTACTCCTCCCGGAACTGCAAGACCAGATTGGATGATTGCTGCGGAGATAGCTTACCGACTGGGANATGATCTTGAAATTACNGCTCCAGAGGATGTTTGGGCAGAGATAAGTTCACGTTCTGCGGTCCACGGAGACCTTAATTATGNAAGGTTAGATGATGAACCNGGCGGCNACCTTATNACGGCAACAGGNCGNATTCCATTTGTTCCGGTAGAGGAACGGATAGAAACAAGACCTGTTGACTCCTANGCTATGAGGTTAATTNTAGGAAGAAGAATGTTTGATAAAGGAACAATCACGCAAATGTCTTCNTCTCTATCTCATTTAGCNGAANAATCTCAACTGAGAATCAATCAATACGACTTNGAACGTTTGGGGATCAANGAAGGTNCACAAGTCNANGTTACNTCTGAGGGCAGAANTATCTCTATCTCTGTGAAGGTNGACAATCGTG
Organism: Acidimicrobiaceae bacterium; assembly: GCA_002722525.1. Lineage (GTDB taxonomy): Bacteria > Actinomycetota > Acidimicrobiia > Acidimicrobiales > UBA8592 > UBA8592. Next base: position 49,362 of record PBMJ01000006.1, read on the forward strand.
TACCAAGGTCATCCGCNTTAATCTATAGAAACCTTGATGGAGCTGATCCAAGNGAATTACTCATCGAAGGAACTCACAGTATAGATATCAGAATAGATCCNACGAGTAAGGCNAGGNNATGATCTTCAGCGGGTTNGACCCCCTTTTCTTAGGTGATGCGGGAACACTTGAAATGCTCCTAATTGTGCTGCTCAANGTACTTGTNGCATTTTCTCTACTCCTAGTCTCTGTGATGCTTTANATCTGGTGGATGAGAAAATTTATNAGCGCCATGCAGAANAGAATNGGTCCAAGTAGGGCTGGCCCATTTGGGATTTTGCAAACNCTTGCNGATGGAATCAANCTCTTCTTTAANGAAGATTTAATTCCGAANAAGTCTGACAAATTCGTATTCAAACTNGCACCGTTTTTTTCCCTAGTTCCTGCGCTGCTTGTGTTTTGCGTGGTTCCNGTCGCAGGNGATTTCAGTAGTGGCGGTAATGGAACCGTCACGTGGTTTGGNAACGAGACNTTNGTTCAAGTTGCTGACCCTCATGTNGGTATTCTCTTNGTCTTAGCAATGTCTTCTATAGCTGTGTACGGNATNATGCTTGCTGGATGGTCATCAGGATCAAAGTATCCCTTACTTGGTTCNGTCCGAGCATCAGCNCAAATGGTAAGTTACGAAGCAGCCCTCGGGTTAGCTCTGATTGCCGTCTTGCTAAAAACTGGCACACTATCAACNCACGACATNGCCCTTCANCAAAACGGTGGAATNTCAGATTGGGGNCTTGTAATCACAGGATTTGTCCCATTTATTATTTTCTTCATCGCAACTACCGCAGAACTTAATTCACCNCCCTTCGACCTAGTAGAAGCAGAACAAGAATTAGTNGGCGGATTCCACACAGANTACAGCTCAATAAGATTCGCTCTTTTCTTNATGGCAGANTTCATGAACGTCATCACAATGTCTGCTGTTATGGTCACCCTCTTTTTCGGAGGCCCAAGCGGATACTACCCAAGCTTCGGCCCAGCCTGGCTTTGGGGACTTTTGTGGTTTGTAGGTAAGGTCTTTATCTTCGTATCAGTCTTCGTGTGGATGCGAGGAACTCTACCTCGACCTCGATACGACCAACTAATGGACTTAGGATGGAAGTTANTNATACCTCTNGCTTTAGGTTGGGTATTGCTCATAGCTGCTCTTGATATCTTCGATGACAGAGGATTCGGAAGTGNNCCGGCGCAGATACTCATTGCAGCGATTTGTGTNGTNGCCATATTGGCCTTTGGGGGNCTTCTCATGNTCGCAATTCTTAAAGGGCAAGAGAAACGAGAGCAAGAAGGCGAAGAGGTATTCGGATGAGAATTGTTAGAAACGGATCTCCTANAGANGAGCTTAAAANAGGNTTTCTCNTATGAGCTTTCTTAATTTCTTTAAAGGNTTTGCAGTCACANTTGGCAAACTAAANCACGCNTCAAAATCGGGGAAAGTTGTNACAACAAGCTATCCAGAAGAGAAACGCGCAAAACCAGCCCGACTACATGGNCGCCATGTNCTCAATAAATATGAGGACGGAATGGANAAATGCATAGGNTGTGAANTATGCGCTAGCGTTTGCCCAGCTAACTGTATATACGTNAGNGGGGCAGATAATGATCTAGAAAATCCGACTTCTCCNGGNGAACGCTTCGGTTTTATATACGAAATCAATTATCTGNGATGTATCCATTGTGACCTTTGCGTTGAAGCTTGCCCNACGCAGGCCATAACAGANACCAAACTATTTGAATTCTCTTTNATGGATAGAGAGCAAGCCATCTATACCAAAGATGAACTTGTTGTCGCAGATGACGGAAAACCACAGAACNTACCTTGGGAAGACTGGCGACACGGAGAGGANGAACATACATCGGAATGGATGAGGGCAACATCCCCATCAGGGTCAGCTGATTTTGTAGGTTTAGTCCAATGGGCCGGAGAATTAGGATATGGCATTCGCGAACCAGAAAGCAGCCAANAACATAAAGACAGCAGCAGCAATNGAGAGATTTTCTCTGCGGAAGAAGAGGNTNATTAATGGAAGCTGTTGTTTTCTTTATTGCCGCCGGAGTAACTTTAGCNGGTGCTTGCGGTGTTGTGCTCCTAAAGAACCCTGTCCACGCTGCACTATCTCTTGTCGGAACACTTTTCGGTGTAGCTATTCACTTTATTAANCTCGAAGCCTATTTTTTAGCTGCAGTTCAGGTCATCGTCTATGCCGGAGCAATAGTAATCTTATTCCTATTCGTAATCATGCTGCTCGGAGTTGATCGTGCCGAAAGNATTCGAGCGGAACCCATCATCGGTCAACGCCACCTAGCNCTTCTGGNGCTAGTAGCCTTNCTTACTTTCGGGGTACTAATAGGCGTTGCTTCAAAAGGGGANGTTACTGGAGTGCCCCCTCAAGAAGCCACTTATACGCCTTTAGAAGGGGGACTATCAATAGACGAAGCGAGACAGGACGACACCGGNAACACAATTGCCCCAAAGGAAAATATTCGCGAAGTCGGAAGATCATTGTTTTCAACAAGGTATGTATTNGCNCTTGAAATAACCGCTCTTCTTTTAACCATTGCGGTTATAGGTGCCGTTGTCTTGACNAGAAGACCCAAAGGAGAATTAGAGCCGATTCCAGANGATGACCCGCCTNCGATCATNCGAAATGATGAAAATAATGCNGACCNTCANCCAACTANTAGTGANGNNGATGAGTCAGNANTTGAAACANAGCNGAGCGANTCNGAAACANCCTCTGCAGAGGAATCNGGGGTATCCGGCGAATGATTTTAGGACTATCAATTGGCCCAGAATACTANCTTGCACTTTCAGCACTTCTTTTCACGATTGGTGCTGGNGGTCTTCTAATACGCCGTAATCCACTGGTCATGTTCATGTGCATTGAATTGATGCTAAACGCCGCAAACCTTGCTTTCATAAGTTTCGGTANGGAAATGGGNGANCTNGGTGGACAACTATCTGTACTTTTCGTCCTTGTNGTTGCAGCAGCCGAGGTGGTAATAGGTTTAGCTATAGTCGTTGCAGTAATGCGAAGAAGGCCGAAAGCTTCAGTAGANGAAGTTTCGGNACTGAGNGGATAGNTATGACTAGTCTCGTATGGCTTATTCCCGGATTTCCACTAATTGGATTCACACTTCTTCTCANATTNGGAAGGCGCCTCGGAGAGCCACAGGCAGGTTGGCTAGCTACAGCAACNGTTAGNGGGTCATTNCTCTCAGCATTAGCTGTTTTCTTTGGTCTAGCAACAAACCCACCCGAAGAAAGAGTCTATGAAGTAACTCTCTTTGAATGGATTCCGTCAGGAGAACTATCTGTTGGCATGGGTTTTTTGGCTGACCCCTTATCTATAGCTATGGCCCTATTTGTAACCGGAGTAGGAGCGCTTATACACATGTATGCGATTGGTTACATGCATGGAGATCCAAAGTTTTCAAAGTTCTTCCTGTACCTCAACCTCTTCGTTTTCGCAATGCTTATGCTTGTGCTCGGAGATAACCTCCTTATCACCTTCCTTGGCTGGGAAGGTGTTGGGGCTTGTTCCTATTTCCTGATTTCTTTCTGGCACGAGGAGCCTGCCAATGCAACCGCAGGTAAAAAAGCATTCGTAACTAATCGAGTTGGCGACTGGGGCTTCATGGTCGCAATGTTCCTTCTTTTCTTCAATATCGGGTCATTGAAATACAGTGACATCTTTTCCTCGGTCATTGAAGCAGATGCATTAACCCAAACAACGGCGACAGGAATAGTCGTAATGCTTTTCATAGGGGCCGCAGGTAAATCAGCCCAATTCCCGTTATACCTCTGGCTACCTGATGCAATGGCGGGACCTACACCCGTATCTGCTCTAATTCACGCCGCAACAATGGTGACGTCTGGTGTTTATCTCCTAACACGAATGAATCCCGTACTGGCAGAAGCTGCAGGATGGTCTACCGATCTAATTTGGATAGTTGGACTTTTCACAGCACTATTTGCCGCAACCGCTGCAGTTGCGCAAAACGACATAAAGAAAGTCCTTGCCTACTCAACAGTCAGCCAGCTTGGATTCATGTTTGTAGCAGTCGGATCCGGTCTGTATGTCGCCGCTATTTTTCATATGATTACACATGCTTTCTTCAAGGCGCTTTTGTTCCTCGGAGCCGGATCTGTAATCCACGGAATGCATCATGAACAAGATATGCGAAAGTACGGGGCTCTTAGAAAAGCAATGCCGATCACTGCATTTACTTTCATTATCGGTTGGTTAGCCATAGCAGGGATACCTCCGTTTTCTGGATTCTGGTCAAAAGACGAAGTCCTTTTGGCAGCTTGGAATGAAAATAAAATTGCGTGGGTGATGCTTCTTGCAGCAGCTGTAATGACTGCTTTCTACATGAGCAGACTAGTGTTTATGACTTTCTTTGGAGAAAAGAAGTGGGGGGCTTCAGAAGAAGAAGAAGCTCATGACAATGAAACAGAGAAACATGAAATTACACCTCATGAATCACCGGTGGTCATGTGGCTACCTCTCGTCCTTCTCTCAGGTCTCGCAGCAATTGCCGGACTTTTAAATCTTCCCTTCAGCCATGACACAAAACACCTCGAAAAATGGCTTGAACCAATCCTGTTCGGAAATGAAGTTCACGTTACCGCCTCTGGGCAGACGAAATGGCTACTTGCTGTAATTGCAATAATCGGTGCAAGCGTAGGAGTAATTGCTGCCATATTTGTGTATTTAAAGAATAGGGTCGCCACCAGCAAGATTGAACACGCAATTCTGGAAGATGCATGGAGATTTGATTCGACCGTAAGCAGTTTCATGGATGGCCCGGGAAGAAGAAGTTTTGAAGCAACCACATGGTTTGACCAGAACATCATCGATGGTGCAGTAAACGGTGTAGGAAATATAACCCAAAGAGTCAGCACCAGATTAAGAAGCACCCAAACGGGCCTCATAAGAAGTTATGCACTGGGCATGGTCATTGGAGCTGTAGCGATCATCGCATACTTGGTTTCCAGGATGGGATTCTGATGACTTTCCTCAACCTACTAGCAGCATCATCATCCCAACCGACATTCCCAGTGATACCAGCACTCGTGCTCCTACCAGTTTTTGGAGCAATAGCTGTAGCTCTCACACCAAACGCCCGAGTTGGGTTGCACAAAATGCTAGCCACCATCTTCACTGGTGTCACGGGGGCAATATCTGTTTGGTTACTAACCGCTTTTAAAACAAACAGCGAATTTCAATTTCTATCCAACCAATCATGGATCAAAAGTCTCGGTATTGAATGGTTCGCCGGAATCGACGGAATCTCACTCTTTCTAGTAGTCCTAACCGGACTACTATTCCCATTCGTTATCGTTGCCATAAATCCCAGTCACGACCACAAGGCCTACTACATCTGGATTCAACTATTACAGACAGGATGCATGGGTGTCTTTGTATCTCTAGACCTTTTCATGTTCTTTGTCTTCTTCGAAATCGTCTTAATACCGATGTATTTCCTAATCGGGAAGTGGGGTCATGCCAACGCCAAATATGCAGCAACAAAGTTCTTTCTCTACACAATGTTCGGATCTGCCCTAATGCTCGTCAGTATCGTTTCATTAGCTGTCCTACATTCACAGAACGCTGACACCGATCTCACATTTAACCTCCTCGAGATAGCAACAAACCCCGCTATCTCCACTAACGCAGCAAGAATGTTATTCCTCGGTTTCGTTATCGCTTTCGCTGTGAAAGTTCCCCTATTCCCTGTTCACACATGGCTACCGGATGCACATACCGAAGCTCCAACCGCCGGCTCGGTAATTTTGGCAGGGGTTATGCTGAAACTTGGAACATATGGTTTCATTCGATTCGGCCTCTTTCTTTTCCCAGAGGCTTCCCACTTCTTCGCGCCCCTGTTCCTAACTCTTGGAGTTATCGGAATCGTATATGGCGCGATAGTCGCAACCATGCAAAAAGACCTCAAACGACTAGTGGCATACTCGTCAATTGCGCACCTAGGATTCATAATCCTTGGAACATTTGCGCTCAATACTCAAGGTATACAAGGCGCCACTGTACAAATGATCAATCATGGACTTTCAACCGGTGCCTTATTCATGCTCGTTGGAATAATCTACGAGCGAAAGCACACCAGACAGATTTCTGAACTCAGTGGAATGCAAAAATCAGCCCCAGTTTTAGCAGGTGTTTTTACATTAGTCATGCTTTCGTCAATAGGCCTCCCAGGATTGAACGGTTTCGTCGGAGAATTTCTCATACTTCTTGGAACCTTTACAGCAAACAGATGGTGGGCAGTTGTCGCAGCAACCGGAGTTATCCTCGCTGCTCTCTATCTACTCTGGGCATACCAACGTGTATTCCACGGGCCTCAAAATTCCGAAGATGAACCTACAAAAGACCTTACCAATTGGGAACGTTTAACATTGCTACCTCTAATCGTTGGAATCGTATTTCTAGGTATTTACCCTAAACCTATGCTCGACCGTATCGAACCAGCGGTTGACAAACTTGTCTCTCATATTGAAGACACTATCGAGGATGGCTCATTCACTGAGCCTGTTCCAATCACCCAAAATAGAACAAGTTTCAGCGATCTACTGATGCAAACTCACGAATCACATAGCCACAACAAGCACGGTGATACCCACCACGGAGATCACGATGAAGGGCACGATTCTGACCATCACGGAAATGAAAACTACTTAGGGGGCCACGAATGAAACAGATAACTTTGTTAGCCTCCCAGTCAATCCAAACACCATCTGTCGCATGGACAGGTTTATTGCCAATAGTTATCTTGGCAGCAGCAGCGGTTCTACTTCTTACGATCTGCTCGCTATTCCCAAATAGAATAACCACCAAACTACTATCCATCTATACAGCACTAGCTTCACTAGCAGCACTAATAACTACTTTCCCCTTGTGGGGAAAAGTACAAAATAGTTCTGAAGGACCCTACTCAACTCTTGCCGGAGCGTTCGGGATAGATGGGTTTTCGCTCTTTGTAACAATGCTGATAACCACCATAGTCATCATTGTCTGCCCACTTTTATCAACTTTTCTAGAGCGAGAAAACGTAAGCGGACCAGAACCGTATGTCCTATTGCTCCTCGCCGCAACGGGTGGAATGATTATGTCGGGAGCGAATGACTTCATCATTCTTTTCCTCGGCATTGAAGTACTTTCAATATCTTCATACATCCTAGTTGCGATGAATTCCAGACGAATCCAATCACAAGAAGCAGGTCTAAAATATTTCGTTCTTGGGGCTTTTGCCTCAGGGTTTTTACTCTACGGAATAGCCCTACTCTACGGAGCAACTGGATCAACGTCCTTTACTGCAATTAAAGCCTTCACCCAACAAGTCGAACTAACAAATGATGCCCTTTTACTTGCTGCATTGGCCCTATTAATAGTCGGTTTAGCATTTAAAGTCGCAGCAGTACCATTTCACTTCTGGTCCCCAGACGTGTATCAAGGATCGCCAACGCCATTTGTTGCCTTCATGGCCTCTGCAGTCAAAGTATCTGGATTTGCCGCCATTCTCAGAGTGCTTTACGTGACCCTTGGGGAATACCGAGCCGACTGGCAACCCGTTATCTATGCAATCGCAATTGCTACGTTACTTACTGGTTCTTTACTCGCAATCGTTCAAACAGATTTAAAACGAATGTTGGCATACTCTTCCATAAGCCATGCGGGATATTTATTAGTAGGAACTCAAGCAGCATCCGATCAAGGTGTAAAAGCAGTCCTATTTTATCTGGCAACATACGCTTTCATGGTCATTGGCAGTTTCACAGTGGTAGCAATAAATGCCGGAAAGTCAGGAACAGAAACAAGTCTAGATTCCATAGCAGGTTTAGCTACGAAAAAGCCTTTACTAGCAATTTCATTCACTATTTTTCTTCTAGGTCAAGCGGGAATTCCGCTTACTTCTGGCTTCTTTGCAAAGTTTTACGTCATTGAAGCTGCGATCGAAGAAAAGTCGTACATGCTAGCTGTTATCGCAATGATCGCAGCAGTAATCGGAGCCTTCCTGTATCTTCGCATCCTTGTCAAAATCTGGCTATCCCAACCAACTGACCAAGAAGATAGCGCAAAACTCACCATTCCATTTGAAATCGGTCTAGTACTAGTGATCTCAGTAGTCGCTACGATGTTCCTCGGTATTTGGCCAGAACCCTTAGTAGAAATGGTGGAGCGGGCTATTCCCGTCCTAGTAGCGAGTTAGAAAATGAGTCATACAAACTTCGACGCAATAGATCACAGAAGCACCTGTAAGGATACATAATACCAAACGTGTCTTATCTCAAAAAAACAATTAGAACTAAACCTCATTTAACCACGTTTAAGGCTCTACTTTGGGCTATCTTGAGCTGTACACCTTGGTCCAATTGGTCCCAAGTAACTACTATTTATCAACGTGTCTGAATTTCTACGCAGCTATCTCACAGTCGCCGTTTTTGGTGTGCTCGCATGTCTCCTCGTTGGCGCTTTTGTAGGTCTCAGTGCTCTAATAAGGCCCGCAAGGAAACAAGACCAAAAGTACCTAACATACGAGTCAGGCGTCGACCCAGTCGGGACTGGTTGGACGCAAAGCAATATCCGTTATTACATATTCGCCCTACTCTTCGTAATGTTCGATGTCGAGGCAGTCTTTATCTTCCCATGGGCAACCAGGCTTGAAGCATATGGCTACTTCGGCTTGGTAGAAATGGCAATATTTATCTTTATTCTTTTACTGGGTCTGCTATATGCCTGGCGCAAGGGAGTTCTGAAGTGGTTCTAAAGCGAGAAGAATGCGAGAAAGATGTGGAGGAGCTATGGGGCTTGTAGAGTCTGGAAAAATTCCGAAGCCGCTGACAAAGCTACTTAACATGAGTAGAAGGTATTCAATGTGGGTATACCAATGGGGATTAGCCTGTTGCGCTATCGAGATGGGCGCAGCTTTTGCTTCGCCTCGTTATGACGTGATGCGATTAGGCGTTATCCCTCTTCCTGCTAGCCCTCGACAAGCCGATTTTCTAGTAGTTTCTGGCACAGTTACTGACAAAATGGCTCCAGCAGTCCGCCGCCTTTGGGAGCAAATGCCTGACCCTAAATATGTTATTTCTATGGGGTCATGTGCAAATTGTGGCGGCCCATACTGGGATTCCTATTCAGTTACCAAAGGAGTGGATCAAATCATTCCCGTAGACGTGTACGTTCCTGGCTGTCCGCCACGCCCCGAAGCGCTTCTTGAAGGAATCGTTCTTCTTCAAGAACGCATAATGAACGAAGATATGGCCGAAAGATGGAAAGGGGATCCCATTGTTGTTGAGTAACTTCACAAAATGGAATTCTTTAGCCTGTTCTGAGGAGCACTATGGCTGAAATACCTGAACATCTACTAAAACGCGCTCAGGCTGCTAGAGAGAAAGCAGAATCGCAACAAAAGACAGAAACCACAGATTCAACTCAACCACAAGAAACCGAAGAAACCGAAGAAACCAAAGAGGTCGAAGAGGTAGTAGATCTAACTGATGAAAATGCTGAAGAAGCTCTGTCGATTCTTAAAACAGTGCTTGAAGAAAAAATTCTCGATTCCCACATAGCCCCTGGCAGAGGCCTCTGGATCCGCGTACACGTCGAAGACTGGCGTTCTGCTGTAAAAGCAGCCAAAGAAACTCTCGACTGTACATTCTTTGATTGGCTATCGGCAATTGACTGGATGCCCTCCCCCTATGGACGTGAACACGAAACCGAACAGGACCAAATCGTTGATGCCTCAGAAGAGAGCGAAGAGAAAGAAATGGAATGGGGATACACGGGAGGAGAAACCCGATTTCAGTTAATATGCCGTGTCTACTCAATTTCTAAAAAGATAGGCG
>PBMJ01000007.1 GCA_002722525.1 Acidimicrobiaceae bacterium
TGCTGGTGTTAATGGAGGGTGGGGCCCTCATGCATATGCTGCTGCCAAACATGCCATTGTTGGTTTAACAAAAAATGTTGCAGCTGAACTCTGCAGGCATGGGATTCGAGTCAATTGCATAGCTCCGGGTTCTACTGCTACGCCCCTTGTAGCGAAGGCGCATCTGGACGACCATGACGCTTTAGATGAATTGGAGGAAGCCCTTGCAAGCAATGCTCCTATCATCGGAAGGCCTGGCAGACCGACCGACGTAGCTAACGCTGCCTTGTATTTAGCATCGGAGGAATCTGGAAACACAAATGGCCATTGCCTAGTAGTTGATGGTGGACTAACAACAGGATCAAAACCAGACGACCCACCATACTCAACGCCACAGGAATTTTTAAGAGAAGGCGGAAAGTCAGGAATATAGGATGATTAAAACTTACTTTTGCACACTGGGAATCACTTTGATTGAGATGAATTTGATTTTCACTGAGAGATCTAGGATCACAAAGTAAGTGAATATAGGTTTAATTCCTAAGAAATGGGCTCGTTTAACTCCTAGTAATGAAGCGGTAATTGATGCCACAAATAATAAGCGAATCTCATATGCCCAATTTGATTCTCTTATCAACAGACTTGCTAACGGGATGCTGAGCAAGGGACTGGTAAAAGGCGACCGTGTTGCAATCCTGAGCCAAAACTGTATAGAAAATCTTGCTACTTTTTATGCATGCGGACGTATCGGCTTAATAGCCCAACCAATGAATTGGCGACTTTCCATTCCTGAATTGATTCGAATTATCGAAAATGGTTCTCCGAGGATACTTATTTCCCAAGATTCTTTTTCGAAGCAACGATCCGAAATTGTTGGGGGAAACGACTTTATTGAATTCTCATATGAGTTTGGCGTTGACGGAGACGGTAGCTTTGAGGCTCTCGCCAGCGAAAACTCGGAGTTAGAACCGAAAGAGTCTGACCTTGTAGGTAATGACGACCCCTTCCTTATTCTCTACACAGGTGGTACAACTGGAGAGTCAAAGGGAGCGCTTCATTCCCACTCATCTGTTTGGCACGGAATGCTGAACCAAACCGTCGCTGAAAGAATAGTTCCTTCAGACGTTTATATGCTCACCGGACAAATGTTTCACATACCAGTTGTACTGGCTATGAATTATCAAGCGCACGGGTGCCCTCTTGTCTTGATGAATTTTGAACCAAAATTGGCTCTTGAATTGATTGAGAAAGAAAAAGTCTCAGCCTTCCTAGGGGTTACAACAATGCTGAACTGGATGATGGCTGAAGAGGGATTTGACGATTACGATCTTAGTTCTTTGCGAAATATTCAATATGGCGGTGGACCTATGCCCAGCAGAGTCATTTCAGAGGCTCTAGCAGCTTTCCCCTGCACTCTTATTCAAGGGTATGGGCAAACGGAAGGTACTACGATGACTTTTCTATCTCAAGAAGACCATATACGGGCCATTGGAGATGGATACCGAGTTGACCGTCTTAGATCTTGCGGTAAAGAAGGGTTTGTGACTTCTATCCGAATTGTTGATCAGGAGGGAAACCCAGTTCCCAAGGACGGTAAGACCCCTGGAGAAATCATCGTGAAATCTCCAGCCAATATGATTGGCTATTTCGAGCGGCCAGACCTAACAGCAGAAACCATTCGGGACGGGTGGATGTGGACAGGCGATATCGCTACTTGGGATGAAGACAGCTATTGTTTTATAGTTGATCGTGCTAAGGACATGATCATTTCCGGTGGTGAGAACATATACTCTGCCCAAGTCGAAGAGGCCATAGCAAAAAATGATGCGGTGCTTGAAGTAGCAGTTATAGGTGTGCCTGATGATGAATGGGGAGAATCCGTAAAGGCATTTGTAGTGCTGAAACCTGGTCGAACTTCCAACGACACTGAGATTATTCAGACCGCTAAGGAGAATCTTGCAAGTTACCAAAAGCCTAGAAGCGTAGAATTTGTTGATGCATTACCCAAGGCCGCAACAGGGAAGATACTTAAGCGCGAGCTTCGCAGCAATCATTCCTAGCGCTTTCGATCCCGATAATCCTCTATGTTTCAAGTTCTTTTGCAATCATCTCACGTAGTCGCACTTTTTGAATCTTCGTTGCAGACATTGGCCACTCTGTGATGAATCGAACATGGTGAGGTATTTTGAAACTGGCGATTTTACCTTTGCAGTATTCGGTTATCTGATCTTCTGAGAGATCTGCACCGTCTGCGAGCTGTATATACGCAGCAGGTACTTCCATGTACTTTTCGTCAGGAGCCGACACCACCTGTGCCAGAACAACCTCAGGGTGCCCAGAGAGAAGGCCCTCAATTTCAGCCGCTGCTACATTCTCTCCACCTACCTTCAGCATATCTTTCAATCTGGACTTGTAAGTCACTCTTCCTTCTTCATCGAGTGAACAAATATCTCCAGTTCTAAACCAGCCATCTTCCGTAAATGCAAGTTCGTTCTTTTCTGGGTCTTTGTAGTAGCCCTCAAAGAGGCAATACCCTCGAACAAGGATTTCGCCAGATTGATCAGGTCCCAAGATTTCATCCGTCTCGATATCTCGAATTTGCACTTCAATTCCGCGAAATGGTTTTCCGCTCGTCTGAGTTCGTTTCTCAAGGCTGTCATCGACGTCCCCGAAACATGAAACACCGCCACATTCAGTCATTCCATATGCACTTATTTGAGTAGCATTCGGCATTCTTTCTTGCATAGACGCAAGCATTTTCGCCGGACCGACATTATTTACAAGGCGAATTTTCAATTTATCTGGATCATAGTTTGGGTGATTAAGTAAGGCTTCCGTGATTGTTGGAAAACTTGCGAAATTGACCGTAGCCTTTTCTCTTTCCATATATTCGATCGCTAACCCTGGCTCGAAATATTCCATAGTTAAGAGCGCAGCACCGGCATCCATACATGCAAGAAGAGGAAGAACGAAACTCATGTGAAACATTGGCAATGGATCCCACATGCGATCGTCCCTGCCTAGAAAGAACCTAGTTCTTCCCGCTTCAAGCGCAGGCCTAACGAGTGCCTCATGAGAAATTGGGCAACCCTTTGGCATAGCTGTGGTTCCAGATGTGTACATCATCATGGCAATATCACGCGTAGCAATCCGAGATCGAGACAGTTCAACTGCAGCTTCAGTCGTACCTGATGCCATTTCTTCAAATGATTCTTGACCCATCATCCCAGTTGGCGAACGCTCACCAAAAAGGACAATATTCTTTAGTAAAGGTGCATCATCCATATTCAACTCAGTCGCATCCTCTTGACCAGCAAGATTAGGAAAAGCTTCATCAAGGAGGGTTACGAAATCTACATGCTCAACGATCCGATCGGTTGTAAATAGGATTTTGATATCTGCGTTTTTAATAACGTAGTTTAATTCTAGAGCTTTATAGCGGGCGTTAATTGGGACAGGCCAGGCCCCCAATAATTGCGAACCGAGAAAAATATCTACAAATTCTTGACAGTTAGACATAAGAATTCCGACATGGTCTCCTTTACCGATATCTAATGCTGCTAGCGAGCGCGCTGACATCACTGCCCGGTCATACAGTTCCGAGTATGTGATATCAAGATCTGGAAAGAGAATAGCCTTATCATCTCCCGCTCTATTTACTGCACGCACCAGCAAGTCTGGAACCGTATAAACGTCTGCAATTTGAGTCATAGCAATCCTTAATCTTGCAAGATAGAAAAACCACCGGCAAGCTAGATGTATGGAAAACGAAGCAGCCCACCGGACCACTTCAGAAGTAGCTGAAAATCATATTAGTGCAGTTTTGGGTGGAGATCCCAAGCTGATGGCGGACGACTACGCCGAGCACGCGATTCTTGTACGAGATAGCACTACTTATAGAGGAAAAGGCAAGATACAAGAATACTTTCGCACCGTCCCTAAGCGTTTAGGTTCCGCTCAGATATTTTTTGACAAATTAATTATCGAAGGAGAGAAAGCAACCTTCTTCTGGCGAATGGTTGGCGACACACTTATCGCATCAGGACAAGATATTTTAACCATCCAAAACGGAGAGATCATACATCAGGTCGTGCACCTCGATTCTCAGGACTTTTGAGACTATCTAAAGAAGTTAGTCTCGACCTTCCATAATTCCATCTGCACCTGGAAGCCACGATGCGACTCCTGATACAGGTAGTGCACAGATAACCGATTCAACTATTTCGGCTTCACTTGCTCCAGCATTTCTAGCGCCATTCGCATGAACATTCACAAAACGCGAAGAGAATTCAGCGGCGTTTACTGTGCAAAGAAGCAGTTCGACGTGTTTAGCATCAAGTAAATTCTCAGCTAAAGAGAATTCTCGCATAAGAACGTATCCTTCAAGTGCCCTTGGAGCTTCTTCGGCCATAAGCTGCACGTAAGTTGGAATGAATCCGAAATAGCCTTCGAAGTACTCCAAACACGCATCTTTGTCTAATTCAAAATTTGGAGAAGGTTCTTTCGGATCTCCGATCTCTTCCCCATAAAGATCATTCACAGCAGTAGTAAACTTTGCGTAAACACTCTCACCTCTACTGATAAGCACTGTTAATGCAGCCCCACGAGCGTCATTTAGCGACAATCCTAGATCTTTCGAACGGCCAAGTTCTTTCGTAAGTAGTGAGTCGTGCCCCTTAACTGCAGCTGCAGCTGCCATATATAGCGCCTTAGCCCAAGCAGGAACAGCGCCGTCACGATCTGTCACATCTCGAACTCTCGCATAACCTTCCGCGAACTTGTGCGACATCGCAGCAACCTCACCGGATAAAAGAACATCACTTCCTAAAGTATTGTGGTCAGAATTTGTAGACATATTTCCCCCTATCAAAGAGAGTTTACTTCACCACCATCGGCAACGAAACACGAACCCGTTACGAATCCAGATTTACTAGAAACAAGATAGGAAACTAAAGCTCCAATCTCGGACGGTTCACCCATTCGCCGAAGCGGAATTTTTCTTAAACGTGCATCTAGAGTTTTATCATCCTGCAAAACTGCTGATTGGGCATCGGTTACGAATGCTCCGGGTGCAACAGTATTGACTCTGATCCCAAAACGAGCCCACTCAGCTGCAAGCGCTTCCGTCAATCTCATCATCGCGCCTTTGGAAGCGGAATAACCAACAAGCAAAGCCTTGCCTTTAAGGCCAGAGGTCGATGCGATATTTACGATCGAACCTTCAATTCCACTTTCAATAAAGTATTTCGCAGCTTCCCTAGCAAGAATCGCGGGAGCAAAGACATTTACCGCAAAAGTCTTTTCCATAATTTCTATGTCCGTCTCAACAAACTTTCCAGCAGGAGCAATTCCAGCATTGTTCACCACTGCAGACAAAGACCCAAAAGTTTCAAGAGCAAAATCAACTAGCGCTTGTACCTCGTTATGATTTTCCATATCTGCGACACAAACAGCTATTCGCTCAGAAGCATATTTGGAGATTTCTTTAAGCGCACTTTCTGACCTTGCAGCAGCAATTACAGATGCTCCTTCATCGACAAGATCTTTTACTATCGCCTCACCGAGCCCTCTACTAGCACCGGTAACGATGACCACCTTATCTGCAAGGTTAAGATCCATCCCCAAGCTCCTTCACAAGTCGTGATGCAATACCCAATCGCAAAACTTCTGAGGCCCCTTCGTATACTCGCATTGGGCGCGCCTGCCTGTAATATTTTTCGATTTTCGAACCTCTAATTAAACCCCAACGCCCCATAGACTGCACGCACCTATCAACCACTCTTGTGGCAGCTTCGGTTGCTGTTAGTTTTGCCAGAGAGGAGCGATCCAAGTTTCCTTCCGGATCATCTGCCGCCATTGCAGCAGTTTGATAAGTCAGCAGCCGTGATGACTCTAGATCAGACCATGAATCGGCTAACAGAGTCGCAACCGGGCCATGTTTAGCCAGCGGTCTTCCGAATTGCTCTCGCCCAGAACAATGACGAACCGCTTCTTCAAGAGCTCCTTGCATCAAACCAACAGCAGCTCCAGCAACAGAAATTCGAAACACAGAAAGAGTAGCCAACACATGACGAAACGCTGCACCGGGCTCCCCCAACCTTGAAGATTCCGGGAGGACAACATTGTCAAACGACAGCTCACCCAGAACATGTGGAGCAATAATTTCGGGAGAGGGCGAAACCGTTAACCCCTCGACATCCGCAGGAACAAGAAACAACGAGTACCCATCTCCTTCTTTCGCTAGCGTCGTATAGAAAGAGGCCGAACCGGCGTTAGAAATGAACGATTTTGCCCCAGTTAAGATCAAGCCGTCATTTGTCGATTCAGCTTTTGTATTGATCCCCTTAAGGTCAGATCCAGCTATAGGTTCGGTCAAAGCAAGTGCTGCCAATGCATCACCTTTTCCTACTGCAGGAAGCCACTCTTCTTTTTGCGACTCAGAACCGGCACGAGAAATCGCGTAACTTCCAATGCCCTGCAACGCAAATAGCGAATCTAAATGAGACGAGGTCTTCATAAAAACCTCACGAGCTAGACACACCGCAAGAGGATCTACTTCATCGAACCTTCCACCGTAAGCAGCAGGAACCATAAGATTCGAAAGGCCACTTGAGCGGAAAGCATCTAACGTAGGAGCGTGCATTACGCTTGATTCATCAGCTTCGATCGAGAAAGGTTCGACCTCGTTAGATAGCGCTCGGCATTCATCAATCATTTGTTTATGATCAGAGCTTATTTCGATTGGTAATGACACCTAACCTCCAGTCAATCACGTCAGCCTTGATATGTTACTTGCATTATCGGCGAAGAGGAAGTGAACTTACATAATGACAGGATGAAATCTCCAAGGTACACTGTTTAAACGCCAAGGAGGATCTACCCATGACAATGACCGAAACCCACGTAGACAAAAATGAGCTCGCCGAAATGACTCCAGAAGAGTTTGTAGATTTAATTAGGACAGAGTGCATGAAACCAGGACGTGGAATGCATAACCACCCGTTCGTCACTGGACTTGAAGCTGGTACCATCACCATTCCTCAACTTCAATTATTCACAGAACAGTTCTATCTTCACATTTCAAAGATGCTCCCTTGGATTGGTGCAATCTATGTTCGATGCCCCCATGAGGAAGTTCGAACGGCATTGGTAAAGAATCTTGCAGAAGAATGCACCGGATATGAAACTCAAACGGATGCACACCCTGAGCTCCTTCTACAATTCGCCCAAGCTCTTGGATCTGACACTGATGTGATCAAGGCTGCTGAACAAAGACCAGCTGGACGAAGAGTTACTGACTATTTCGAATTTATGGGCCTCTGCCGTGAATGGTACGTCCCTCTATCCGCAATAGGAATTGGACTTGAATCCTTTGTTCCAGAAACATTTACGCGAATGGTTGCTGCCTTCAAAGACAACTACGGAATGTCGGATCAAGATGTAATTTTTTGGACTATGCACATTCTTGCTGACCAAGACCATGGCGACGAAGGAATAGAGATGGTCGAAAATTACGCCATCACAGGCGAAGCGAGAAAAGCAGTGTTCGATGGAACCGTCGAAACGAGCAGGCTATTTCATGATCTTTGGATGATCTACGAACAAGCATAAGTCACCTACATAAGCCTCCTTATGGAAACTTCTTCCGACCCAAGAGACCAGAAAGCTCAAGACACTCCTGAAGTAATTGCTGCCGAACTGAACCGTAGAGGCCACGTTGTAACTTCATGGGAACAACTCGGACAAGTATGGATGGAGGAAACAGGTATTGAGACAACACAATACCGGATTGGACTCCCCACCGAAGACTCTTCACCTACTGTCTTCAAAGTCTATTTTCCCCCAAATTGTAGAGTAGAGGCCCATACCCATCCATGTGACTATTCAGAAATTATTCTTCNGGGAAGTCANAAAGTCAGCGGGAAGTGGCTCCATGAGGGAGACATAAGAATCGGATTGGCCAATCGTGGCTATGGACCTTTGATTGCNGGAGAAGAAGGAGTCACTGTATTAGTAATCTTCAAAAATGGCCATTGGCTTCCAGTCCAAATTGGTGNCGGTGACGGAAGCACCATAAACGCTGANAAACTACTTCAAGAATATAGCGCCGCTGACACGGACCCTGTCGGGACTCAATAAGTTATTGCCCTAGTCGGACATAAGACGGCAGCTTCTTCAAGCACATCAGCGTATTTAGCATCAGGTTTCTCAACCATGACTTCGCCTAAGTCATCGTCCCCTATAACAAAAATCTCTGGCTCCAAACGAACACAATATCCGGTCCCTTGACAAATAAGTTTGTCAATCTTGACATGTAGTTCCGGATCTNACATTTGTAGTTATAAATTTCGTAAAATCACAGGAAATGTTCCGTATGCGTCATGATAACTNAATTCTGTAAATGCCGGCCATTCAGCTGGATCCAACTCGATACCAGCTTCAAAAAGAGCTAACGCGATGTTTACCAACGTTCCGTCAGTTCCTTCATCTCCATCCGTCCTTGCAGAAAGTCCAGTAACCAATGTGCGGCCGATACAAGTATGCTCTCCTCCGCCGAATGCGAACCCCCAGGGTTTGACTCCATCAGCTTCTCGATAAGGGTCAAATGATTTTGCATCCTCACCAAAGACTGAAGTATCACGATTCGCTGGAGTGAATAAACATGCGACGCGCTCCCCTGCAGCTATTTCTGTTCCATCACTAAGAACTACATCCTTTAATGCGATTCTCAGCAAAGCAGGAGAGGGCAAATGAAGACGTATCGCTTCATGCCCTGCACGTTTTAAAAATTCCCGATCAAACCTTTTTTCATAGTCTTCGGGATGTGCTTCAAACCACTCGTGGAGATGCATCATCATATGCGGAACAGCATGCGTGGTCGTTTGACTTGAAGCAACTGTATACAAAGTCGCTTCCCTTAAAGGCAATTCGTCATCCCAGTCGTCATTCCAGTGAAGATACATCAATGTGAGTAAATCTCGAGGTAGGTCATCCTCCGAAACATCACCTGATTGAAATGCGGAAATAAGTTCACGGCGGCGTTCAACTGATGGCCCATAGAACTCTTCAACAAAGCCATCTCGTATTTCCAAGATTCTATCAATAACCTCACCGTGGTCTTCGGTTGACCATTCAACGGTTGCCCCAGTTCCTAATTGTTCAACATACGTTCGAAAGGCATCTGTTCGCTCAGGAGTGTCTACTCCATCTATCCCAGTTGTGACAGCAGAGATCCTAGCCAACATATTGCGGACTAGCAGACAAAGATCTGCTCGGACAATTTCGTCNTCTCCTCTATTCCGCTCACATTCCTCAAGGGATTNAGCTATTAACGGAAGTAGCTCTTCTCGTTCATAATACTCAAGAGCTTCTTTGCGNAACAGCGGGGCCTCAAGTCTTCGCCGGTCGAAATGTTCTCCATGGTCAATAGTAAGTAGCGACCTTCCAAAGAAAGGCTGGCTTTCCTGATGAGAACCCTGCCGGAAATCTTTTGACTTTAGTATTTCATCTACAGATTTGTAATCAATAAAATGCTGGATGCCCACTATATGTGGAGGCGGTTCCATATCTCTTATGGTTTCCATATCTTCCCCAATCTTCTGTGTCAGATTAGTAGTATGGAAATTAGCATGCGAACTAGCTATTAGTCCACACTCAATATCGCTGAATTAAAATATTGCGCCCCAGAGCCAGCCCCAGTAACCAAAGCTGTCTCAGCTTTCTGCACTTGCCCCGTCCCAGCCGTTCCTCGAAGTTGACTAACTGCTTCNACAACCTTTAGCGTTGGCCCTCCCCAACCTGTATGGCTNAAAGACATCAGACCGCCGTCCGTGTTTGTAGGATATTTCCCATTCGTTCCAATTCCATTCACGTGAATAAACTCGACTCCTTCGCCTTCCTCGCATAAACCCATGACTTCAAATTGTCGAACAACTTCCCAAGTGTTTATATCGTAAAGTTCGAAAAGATCTATATCCATTGCTGTTAAACCTGCAGCAGAAAAAGTCCGTGCGAACGCATCTTTACCAATGCCTCCTACTTCATCGTAACGAGGGGGATTCACATATTGCTGCCTATACCATTCGGAGCTCCCAGAAAGAATTTTTACAGGCTTATTGGGACAATCCCTGGCCCTTTCAATACTTGTAACTACAACTGCCGATGCACCTTCTGTCGCAAGACAAAGGTCGAGAAGGTGAAATGGCTCGCAAATAAGTGGAGAGTCTGTAATATCTTCAGCTACATATGGGCCACGGCCATACATGACCCCCTTTGGATTAACCGATCCGGCATTTCGGATTGAGGCTGCTATCTCCGAGAGTTGCTGTCGGTCTGGTTGATATCGTTGGAAATACACTTGCGCTATTAGCGCGAAATGCGCAGCAGTAAATAGCCCCCAAGGTGCTACAAATTCATTATTCGGTCGAGTGTACGGAGCCAGATTCGAATTACCTAACACTCCTGCCTGCCCNCCAAAAACGACAGCAACTTCACACAAACCAGCTGAAATGGCGGCTGCTGCATCGAGAACACCTGGAATCCCTTGAGGGTAGGTGTCGCCGACCCAACGAAAGGAAGAACCGAAAATTTCTGTCCAATCTACAACACCAGGATCAAATGATGTCCCTCCGGGTCCAGGCCAACGAGCAGCAATTCCATCAATATCCGATAACTGCATCCCTGCATCTTCAAGCGCTAATTTCAATGCTTCGACACATATTGAGATACTCGTTGAATTCAGTGACTTAGCTTGCTTTGTTAAGCCGATACCGGCTATCGCGGCGTTGAGCGCCATTAGACTTGCCTACCTTCTCCCCAGAAATTTTCTCTAATAACATTCTTAGCAATTTTACCTACTGCGTTTTTCGGGAGGGAGTCCCAGATTTCGACACGTTCAGGTATTTTTATTGACGTGAGTTCCGAAGTTCGGCAATGAAGTCTAAGTTCGTCGGTTTTCACTGAAGCACCCTCTTTAAGAGCCACTATGGCTATGATGGCTTCCCCCCATTCTGAATCTGGAACACCTATAACAGTTGCTTCAAGAATTTGATCGTGCCTGTATAAAACATTTTCTATTTCGGTAGGAGCAATATTTAAACCACCTCTGATAATCAGATTCTTTTTTCGATCAACAATAAATATGAATCCTTCTTCGCTCACTTCCGCTATGTCACCTGAATGCATCCATCCGTCAATAAGTACTTCTTCAGTTCGTTCTGGATCTCTGTAGTAGCCCTTCATCACATGAGGTCCAGCAAAAATTACCTCACCCCTTTCCCCTATTTCAACGTCATCTCCGACATCATTAACTACTCGTACTTGAACGGCATAGGACGGTTGCCCGCATGATGCAAGTAACTCCGGATGTTCGTTCAAGCCGTTCAAATGATCTTCCTTTCGGAGAATCGTTCCAATTGAAGCTATCTCAGCCATGCCATANAGTTGATTAAAAATAGATCCGAATCGCTCGATTAGCTCACGAAGCCTATCTGGTGAGATCGGAGATGACCCGTNNCCCAACGTCACTAGTCCCCCAAGCTGTTGATCGAGATCACGAGGAAGCCTATCCAGAAGTCTCATCAGTTGTGTGGGAACAAGAAAGCTATGTGTTACTCCTTCTTCTTCCACTTCGCGAGCAAATCCAATAGGGTCAAAATTTCGACTATCTCTAAACGCAATTGCTGCACCTGTTACCAAGCAGGGAACAATCGTAATATTTACGCTCGAATTATGCGGAATCTGGATCAAATACCTAGTATCCGCACCTATCTCATACTCCAGACATGCCACAGTCGCATGCTGGATAGCCCGTGCATGATCAAAAAGAACTCCCTTTGGCCTTCCTGTTGTTCCGCTGGTATAAACAATGCAAAAATCATCATCATGTCGAACTTCATGAAGAGAATCAGGGACAGAGTCAGGCATAGAAGAGATCACTTCTTTCCATTCATCTGAATCTAGAACTAATATCGGAATGGATTTTTCGACTACTATAGATTCGATCTGTTCTAAGTGTTCTTCGTCAGTAATTACTAGGGACGGCACAGAGTTTCCAAAAATTTGTTGAAGTTCTAAATCTCCAAGCCGGAAGTTCAAACCCACGTAGACGCATCCTGACTTAGCGACACCTCCAATAACTTCTACCACTTCAGGCCTATTCGCTACGAATAGTGCAACCCGATCACCTTTTTTTAGGGTGGATTTTAAATAGTGAGCTATCTGATTTGTTCGCTTATCTAATTGCCCATAGGTCAATTCCGCACTTCCGAATATGGCTGTCGACTCTGGGTTCCGAACAGCATTTCGAAAGATAGACAAGCCAACGGTCATAATCACTCTCCCTCTAATTTAAATACAGGGATTTTTCTTCCAGAGAAATTAGTAAAAGCGACTTTCACTCTGTCATTGATTCTAATTTTCTTTTCTACCGCATCTGTAATCCACGAGAACATGCGCCACCCTTCGTCAAGCTCAATATCTGCAACAACAAGTGGAGAAGGAAAATGTGAATCTGGAGTTCTATGAATCACGGTATAGCTATAGACGAAGCCCTCACCGGAACTTTCTAAGTATTCCCAATTATCTGACTGGCAGCTGGGACATAGCACCTGCGGGGAAAAGAAATTTTTTCCGCAAGATTGACAAACAGGTCGGACAAGGATTTCCAACTTTGCATTTTCCCAAAATTCATCTGCAATATCGTCAGACAATTGTTTAACCAGTCTTTCTTTCTTGCAAAAGAGCAAAAGCTGCATCCTTTACGCTCATTCCAATTTCTACTCCACGATCTTTTGCTCGCTGATTACATGCACTAATCGTGCCTTCTAAGTAAGCTTTAAATGCATCGCCTACAGGTGCGCTCCAGGCATCGCAGCAAGCACCAGCCAAACCATGTTCTTCTGTTGTTTCTAAGCCCGCTATTCCTGCTTTGTTCTTACTCATTCCTCCATCAGAACAAATAAATCCGTGCGGTGAAACCTCAAGAAGGAATTTCGCTCCTGAGCGCCCGGTGTGGCCTGCTGTCACCAGAACGTTATTTGTATCTTCTGGGAGCGCAAAGACAATGGAATCAGTGACGATAATTTCTCTACCTGTGTCTGATGTTGCCATTGACTCTCGCCTGATCTTGGTACCGGCGGATACATCTCCAGGGTCATTTGTAACAAGTACCTCTGCTGCCTCGGCGACCGCCATCCCCTCTGCCACACCTGCTCGTTCTGCCAGAATATTTACTCGCGAAATAACACCTGTTTCATATAAATCAATACCGTTGCCTAGCTCTGCAGTCATGCCATCCGCAGCTGCTGCAGGAATACCTATTGCTTCTAAATACCAAAGGCCGGCAATGCCCGCACCGTCTTTACCTATGCAACCGTCATGACCTATTACTGCTCTAGGCCTATGTGGGGCCATCAGACGAGCGGGCAGTACACCAAGGTAGGATGATGGAACTACTACATCGCGATCACGGTTTCGGCTATCGACATATCGCGCTGAATCCATTGCTACTACTCTGCGACCATCTTTTTCCCACACCACATCATGGGGATGATCTGCTTCATCATTAAGTAAGGGTGCTTTTTCTGCCATTGCTCCTCAAATCTTGTGCTCTGTTACCTGTGATCATCGTAAATTCTTATGCTTCAACTGACAAATGTCATTACTGGTACAAAGCGTTTTCTTATTTTGTTTCAATCGAGCAAATTAGATAGTTTTATCAAATGGAAGAAAAACGAAGTTGGATAAACGCAACAACACTTGGTGACCTTATTGACATGAAAGCCGACCTTCACCCAGATAAGGAGGCAATAGTCTTTCGGAACGAACGCCACACCTACAGCGATGTCGCCCGTGAGTCAGCCCAAATATCTAAATCCCTTCTGGCTTTGGGTGTAGAACCGGGAGATCGTATCGGTTACTTCCTTGGAGAAAGCGTTGAAACGGTTTTAATAATGCTGGGTGCTGCAAAGATTGGTGCTATTTGCGCACCTATTAATTCTCGATTTAAACCAAGAGAGCTTCGTCAAGTGATTGTCCATGCCGGAATGAAAGTTGTTTTTACCACTGGATCAGATGGTGGAACTGAGTTCAACGAATTAATTCAAAGAACTTTTCCCTTAATCGCTGAATCTGAAAGCTCGACTTTGAGCCTCGAAGATGCTCCGGAACTACAAACGCTAGTAGTAATGGATGATATCGAAAGACCCGGAACCGTTAACCTGACTGAGCTTGATCGACTTGCAGGGAGTGTTAGCGATGAAGAGGTTCTGTTTCGTCAGTCTGGAGTCAGGGTCAGAGAAACTGCAATAATTATGTATACCTCCGGCACAACCGCAATGCCCAAAGGAGCCATGCTAAGCCACGAGGCGTTCAGCCGATACGGACTTTCTCTGCAAGAGCGAATGCTTCTCAACGAAGATGACAAAATCTGGTCTGCGCTTCCAATGTTTCATATTGGCGGCGTCGCATTCATGCTTGCTTCAATCTTTGTCGGCGGCACTTATTTCCATACAGGGCATTTCGACCCTGGGATCGCTCTTGCCCAGATACGGGATGAAAGATGCACGGTTGCTCTGCCAGCATTTGAAACTATTTGGCTTCCAATTATCAGCCATAAAGATAG
>PBMJ01000008.1 GCA_002722525.1 Acidimicrobiaceae bacterium
CCGGGGCGTCAACGGCACCGGACACAACGGCAACTGCTCCCCAAGGCTTACGTCGCTGATCGTTCGGGCCTCAGTAACCCTTTCCGGCTGGGCTGGGCGGAACTGGTGCAAGACGATGTCTTCATCTGAATTCGTATCAGGAAAACACACTTCGACAGGCATTCCTACCGTCACCTGTTCAGGTTTCACCGACACAATATTCGAAATAATTCTCACACCTTCTTCAAGCTCAACAAGGCCCACGATCAACGGGTACTCAAATGAAGGGACCTGCGGATAATGCACGACCGTGTAGCTATACAAGGTTCCCTTCCCCGACGACACCACCCAGTCATACTCCATAGATTGGGTATTCGGATTGGCGTTGGCTGGGGGGAATACCAGCGTCCCATCATCGGTAAAGCGCTGGATCCGCAACTCATGTTTCTTCAAACCCTCCCAAAACCACTCCTGGTCCTGATTCCATTGAGGTCGCGGCCGAGTCGGCCGCTCAGGAGTTGGAAGCACCTCATCCGGGTCAAGGCCAGCCGCCTCTAACGCCTCAACTTTAGGATCCGGTTCTTTCTTTTTTGATTTTCCCGTACCGGGACGGAATTTCAGAATCCGGAAAAACATCGACCCAACCGGCTCGCCTTCCTGATCCACATACTCGGTCTCGGTCGTCACAAAATGGCCAATGCCCAGACCCGTTGCCTTCTCCTCAGAGACATCAACCACCTTGGTTGTCCCCGTCACCAGATCACCGGGACGCAGATACCTATGGAACACGTACTCACAGTTCGTCGCCACCACACTCCCAAACCCCGCGTCATTGAGAAGCTCATAGGTTGACGTGCTCGGCTCAGGCAAAACCTCTTCCTGCTCACCTAGCTGAAGATCCCCACCATACGCGGGATTCGTCGAAGAACTTCGAGGAACCAACCCCGTCATCGTCCACACCTGAAGCATCGCTGGAGGAGCGACAATACCCTCGAAGGGACCATCTTGAGCAATTTCAGGAACCGTGTAGTACGGATTTAACTCTGACATGGCATCACACCAGGTCCGGATCGTCGACTGGTTCACCGGATCGCGCGCCACCATCAGACTCCCCGTCTTCCCGACTTGGGAACGGAGCTCCTTCAAAAACTCGTCCTTATCCATCTCATCTGCCATAGCATCGCCTCACATGCGACTGATTATGTTTCAAGATCAGCATAGAGTCAGATCGGATACAATTCCCCTTAACAGTGCAACCAGACCACAAAATTGGTACCTTTTGCTCTTAGCCCATCGACTCAGGAATAGACCGTGACCCCCCAAAACGTCCATCTCCCCATCAGTAACCTCCGCGAACTCGGCGGCTACCAAACTACCGACGGTCAAACCATCAAAACCGGAGTACTGTACCGGTGCGGCCACATGTCCGAACTCACCCCAGATCAAGTCCAAATCTACCAATCTCTCAAACTACGGACAATCATCGACCTCCGACGGGATGATGAAGTCAGCGATAGGCCCACACCACAATTCGGCGACGAAACAAATATCCACATTTCCGTGTCAGACCCCGATAACGCTTTCGCTGAAGCCGCTGCTCGAGCGCACGAACCCGACGGCGCAAAACTCATCCTCGCAGGAGCCGTCCAGTACTATACAGAAATTATCACCCGCAGCATCGGTAGGTATATCCCTGTCATGGAGTACATCTTCGACCCCAATAATCTTCCGCTCCTCTTCCACTGCACCGCCGGTAAGGACCGTACTGGATTTGTTGCCGCAGCAATCCTGAAATTCCTCGACGTTCCTGATGAAGTAGCTATTAAAGATTACCTTCTCACCAATGAACTTCTTGCCGAAAGAGCGGACGAACGCGTCGTGGCGTGGAGGAAACGTCTTGCCACCGAACGCGGAATCGATGAAACCGATATCGATCAGGAAGCACTTAATGCTCTCCGAACCCTGATGCTAACCCATCGTGACATGATCCAGGCAACGTTCACCGCAGTCGAAGCGACATACGGCAACTGGCATAATCTCCGACGCAGAGCTTTGGGTGTTTCCGACAAACAACTCGAGACCTTTAAAACGAACGTCCTCGAATAAATAAGCGGGGTGTAAAAGGCGGTGTGTTTGTTGGAAAATTAAGCCAACTACTTGGGGTTTNTGAAATAAGGTGGCAAGATCTTTATAGACCAACCGGATGNTTGGTATTGGTAGACGGGGAGTGAAATGTGGGCACTTGATTTTTCAGGTTCACCGTTAGCTCCCCGCGTTAAGGTACAAGGCGAGACAGCGTCTGTTTTTTACGCCCGACATTGGCTACTNNCGAAAGCTTTAGTTCACTTTGGTCGCGATGAACTTCTAGAAAAATCCGTACAGACGGGTGCTAACCTTGCTCCTGTTTACTCTGCCAATGAATTTCTTGAACGCGGTATCACCCGATCGGGAAATTTTGCCGAGAATCAGGAGCAAATCTCCCTTTCGAAATCATCTCCCATGAAAATCCCCCAGACGGAGAGAAAAAAGTTGACTTGGTTGGAGCAGGACATTGACGGAAAACAGAACGGCAACAACTATTATGATAATTGGAAAAGGTCAAAGCTATGAAATTTGGAATTATTGAAATCTCCCAGCCGGATAGGGAACGTGAGGAATACCCTTATCGGGAAATCCATGAACGGGTGACGAAGGAAATTATCGAAGCTGATGAACGTGGCTACGATATGTGCTGGATTGCGGAGCACCACGCCAGTACTGGCTATGGAATTCTTCCTGATCCGCTTATGTACGTTGCCTACTTGGCATCGCAGACGGAGAACATCACCTTATGTAGTGGTGTAATGATTGTGCCATTGCATAATCCCGTTCGACTTGTCGAAAATATTGCATTTGTCGACATCCTTACGAATGGACGGGTGGCCTTTGGAATCGG
The DNA here is from genome assembly GCA_002722525.1 of Acidimicrobiaceae bacterium. Classification (GTDB taxonomy): domain Bacteria; phylum Actinomycetota; class Acidimicrobiia; order Acidimicrobiales; family UBA8592; genus UBA8592. The sequence continues at coordinate 2,915 of PBMJ01000008.1, forward strand.
GTCTGGTTACCGAGAGCATGAATTTGAGGCGTTGGGTGCTGATTTTGAAAATCGTCGTAAATTTCAAGCTGAAGCCCTTGAAGTGATGATGGAACTCTTCCATACACATCAGATTGACCATCAAGGAACCTACCTTCCTAACTACAAGATCACAGGAGACTACGAAATTCTTCCAAGGGCGGTGCAATTACCGCATCCACCCATGTATATGGGTGCATCAAGTGACGAGTCAATCGACAATTGTGCACGTTATGGCTTGGGATTGTTGACTTCGACCCTCACCCCTATTTCTGAGCTCGCCCCCAAATGCCAGTACTACCTCCAGAAATGTGAAGAGACTGCAGAACCCTACAATGCCAATCCTGGACATGGAACTATCGGGATCGGTCGGATGGTGTACGTAGCTGACACAGACGAGCAGGCGAAAGAAGAAGCATCGGAATCAGTAGTGAAGCACGTGGATTCTTTCACAGGAGCTGCATCATCTGGGTATCTCGGTAAAGTCTCTCAGGCAAGCCAAGAGGAATTGCAAGGCGCTGATTATGAGAAACTCCGTGAAGATACCATCATTTATGGTTCACCAGAAAGTGTCATCGAGAAGATCAAGTATATGGAAGAGGTCACCGGTGCCGATTCATTAATCCTGCACTTTCCTCCATACAACACCCGTGAACAAAATGCCCGAGTACTTGCACAATTCGCCGAAGACGTCATCCCGAAGTTCCGATAGACCGTGACTGCAACCCCTGATCGATGGGGAGTTATCGACGAGGCGTCGATTGAAGAAGCCCGCCAACTCATAGGAGTACCGCTTCGTCGCGACCGGATGCAGTGGAATGATTTTGCGACACGAGATGCAATCAGGCAGTTCGCTGACGGTGTAGGTGACCATAATCCGTTGTGGCGCGACCCAGAGTACGCTTCATACTCAAGATGGCAGGGGATTCTCGCCCCGCCAAGTTTTCTCTATTCTGTTGACGCCACGATCGTCGCTCCTAAGCTTCCTGGTGTCCAATGGATCTATGCCGGCACTCGATGGCGGTGGTATGACGTTATTCGTGTTGATGACGAATTTGATGTTTCAGTTATCTTTACGAGAGTAGAAGAGAAAACTGGAAAAAGATTTGGCCTGTGGGTGTTACAAACCGGAGAAATCACTTATCAGAGATCAGACGGAGGTTTGTTGTGCATTGCTGAAGGGAGAGTTGCCCGAACGCCGAGAAGAGAAAAACAATCGACAAAGAAACCTGAACTCAACCAGAAGACACAACCGGAAATTACCTATACTCCCGAGCTGACCGACGAACAGCGTCGCGGGAAAACAGATCGCATGTGGGAAGATACCAGAGTTGGTGATGTCATCGGGCCTGTCAGTCAATCACTGACCCTGAATCGTATATTCCAATGGTATACCGGCGCGCAGGGTGCCCTTCATTACGGGGGTGCCCATGGGGACGCAGTTCGATACCGAAGGCGTCACGATGACTATGAGATAAATAAAGAAACCGGTGCGAAAGATTCTGCTGCACGTGGCCATTTCTCATCGAAAGAAGGCAAGGACGTCGGGATGGGTGGAGCGTATGACGTCGGCCTCCAGCGAATTGCATGGGTAATTGAGATGCTTACCGACTGGATGGGCGATAACGGTCACCTCGCGGAAGTAAACGTTGATGTGCTTCGACCAAACCTTGTTGGCCATACAACCTACTTCTCTGCTGAAATCACGGGAACATGGTTTGATCAACATCCCTTTGTTGCTCTAAACATAGAAGGAAGAAATCAGTTTAATGAGATCTCTACGAAGGGGGAAGCCTTGGTTGTACTCCCATCGAAAGAACACGGATCCGTCACACTGCCTCTCTTCGGAGGAAACGCAGAGAGATGGACAATAGAACCAGATTGATATGAAGATGTTTAAGGAGAGATGTGCAACTAAACGGAGTTGAGATTGAACATACCAATATGCGTGATGTATTTCTCGCTCGGGCAGTTCTCGGCGACAAACCACTTCTGATCTGTGACGGGGAAACGCTTTCGTACTCTGACGCGCATGAATTATCCAACCGTGTGGCGAGCACGCTCATCGGGTACGGGGTATCCAAGGGCGATGTCGTCGCTACTTTCATGTATAACTCGATCGACCATGCTGCAGTGTGGTACGCGTGCGTGAAACTCGGAGCCGTTTTTGCTTCCCTAAATGTTTCTCTTGCACCAAATGAACTCGTGTACAGTCTTGGCGATACTAACGCAAAGGTAGTCATCGTCGATAACGATCTCATTGAGGTCTACAAAGTAGCTCGACCTAACTTTGCCCATCAACCCATTGAAGTACTCTGGCGCGGGCCGACCGCCAAGGATTTTATTCCCTTTGATGCTCTCTACGAAGGTGAGAACATTCTCCCTGAAGTGGAACTCGAGCCAAATGACCCAATGTCGATCATCTATACCGGGGGAAGTACCAGCATGCCCAAGGGTGTTCTAGCTCCCCACCTCCATTACATCGGGGCTGCCGAACGGTATAAAGAGATCACACAATCCCAACCTGATGATGTACATTTCGCCAATTCGCATTTCTTCCATGTTGGAGGTCAGCAATTCGGAGTCATGGGACCTCTGTACTGTGGGACAACGGGAGTTATGACCAAATGGTTCAGTGTTTCAAAGTACTGGGATATCGCACGAGAAACAGGCGCTACTATCATCGATCCCATCGGAACGATGATTTCTGCGCTTTTAACAAGGGATCCCTCCCCGCAGGACCGCGACCATCAAGTAAGAGTTGGAATTGGTATCGCTTCCGGTCAAGTACGGTCAGCGTTCCGACAAGAATTTGAAGAGCGGTTCGGAGTCCCCCTCCTCGAGGTATATGCAATGACCGAGGTAGGTGTCCTGCTTTGCAGTGAACGCATCGATGACAAAACAGAGGACAGTTGCGGTAAAACTTACGGATGGGCTGACATATCTATTGTGGATGAGAACGATTGCCCTGTCCCAACAGGGGAGCAAGGGCAGATCCTCCTTCGACCAAACGGTGCAAATTGCTTCATGCTGGAATACATCAACAAGCCAAAAGAAACGATTCAGGCATGGCGAAACCTCTGGTACCACAGTGGAGATATCGGGTACTTGGATGAAGAAGGCTACCTGCATTTTGTCGGCCGTCAAGCACACTGGGTTCGGGTCCGCGGAGAAAACGTTTCAGCATTCGAAGTCGAAAAAGTACTTACCACCCATCAAGCAGTAAAGGATTGTGCCATTGTCGGAGTTCCCGGAGATCTGGGTGAGGAAGAAATCAAAGCATATATTCATCTAGAAGAAGGTGAAGATCTCAAACCTGAAGATGTCGTTGTATGGTGCGAAGAGCGTCTCGCCTACTTTAAAGTCCCTCGATTCGTGGAGTTCGTGACTGAATTCCCTCGTACGATTACTAAACAAGAAATTGAGCGGCATGAACTACGCGAGCGTGGGCGTGGCGACGCGTGGGACCGGTTAGCGCAAGGAGAGTGACCCAGTGCCCAGACAAACCGACCCCAAGAACCTTCAACGCCTCCTTGAAGCAGCAGCGGAGTTGTTTCTCGTAGAAGGCTATGATGGCGCGAGCATGCAGCAACTCGCAGATAGTGTCGGATTGCACAAATCAAAGGGAGGGTAGCTATGGAGGTAATTGCGGAAGGTCTAGCTTTTCCTGAAGGGCCCATTGCGATGCCTGATGGTTCGGTGGTGCTTGTTGANTTGGCAGGTGGAAGGCTAACCAGAGTCGGTATTGACGGTACCATCAGTGTGATTGCTGATCTGGGCGGGGGACCTAATGGTGCGGCTATCGGCCCCGACGGGTATGTCTATGTTTGTAATAACGGGGGATTCGACGACGTNACTGATCCCGCAGGGCAGTTTGCCTCTCGGATGCCACGAACGTACGTGGGAGGTTCTATTCAACGGGTCAATCTTGAAACCGGTGAATCGGAAAAGCTGTATCAAAATTGCAATGGGCATGAACTTCGGGGTCCGAATGACATTATTTTTGATNAGCACNGTGGGTTCTGGTTCACAGATTTGGGTAAGACATGGTCGCGGTCTCATGACCATGGAGGTGTCTATTATGCCTCAGCTGATGGAAGCAACATACAGGAAGTTATCTATCCTTTGAATACTCCGAATGGAATAGGGCTTTCACCCGATGGAGCTATTCTCTATGTGGCGGAAACGATCACTGGAAAGCTTTACCAGTGGAATGTTATTGGTCCGGGCCAACTAGAAACTACTGGCGGTNCCCGCCCTCGAGGAGAACTTCTCTTCGCTCTTCCCGGTGGCCTTCGTTTCGATTCGCTCGCCGTCGATTCTGCCGGATTTATTAACGTCGCCGTTCTCGAAAGGGGGGCNATGGCNGGAAACGCCGGAGGTATTTGTGAAATCTCTCCTGACGGTGAAGGAAGAATTATAGAAACTGGCGACCCCATGACAACCAACATATGCTTTGGCGGAAAAGAGTGCCGGACAGCTTTTATTACCTGTTCGGATTCGGGGACCCTGCGCTCATTTCCATGGCCGAGAGAGGGAATGAAGCCCCCTTTCTTCGATAAAGCCTTCTGATATTTCGTCAATTGCGAACTACGGACTATTGTGTATTCTAAATGACCAACCANATGGTTGGTNATGGGTCCTTAATTACAGCATTAGGTGCCCTCATGTTTAANNAGATGGGGAAAAGATATGAATGAAGATCTTGAAATCATGATTGATACGAAGAATGGTGAGTGGATCGACCTNGGTTTGCCTAACAGCGAACCAGGAGAGAANGCCATGATGATTCTTCGGATCAGTGAAGAAAATGGAAGTTACACGGCGCTTATAAAGTCNAAAGCCGGAACAATTATTCCTCCACACACCCACCTNGGTGAAACAGTGGTTTTTGTGCTTCAAGGTGACCTGCAATACCGTGGCGGTNNCGCATNCGAAGGTGGGTACATCTATGAGCCAGCTGGAGCCGTNCATGAAGCTACNAAACATGATACTGATACGATCTATTTTGTTCATGTGGCTAACGGCGCGATTTTCATGAATGAAGATGGGACAGAAGGCCCTACGTATACGTGGCGAGAGGTTAANGCAATCGTCGANGCNCATAATGCCGCAAAAGNAGAAGCTGCAGCATAGNCNCCAGTNGTCACCNANNCCCAATTNGGGAAGGAAACTATGGNAAANACGGTACTNGTAACTGGTGCGGGATCAGGCTTCGGNNNGGGAGCNAGCATTGCTNTAGCTGNACGCGGCCACNACGTTATNGCNACGACNGAAACNGAAGAACAAGCCACTGANCTTNNNGCGGCTCATCCGGANCTACAAGTTGAGAAGNTCGANATCACCACAGATGATGTCGACAAAGTTGCTCAATGGGNCATTGACGTACTTATAAACAATGCGGCNATGGGTCAAACGGGCCCGATGGCCGATGTNCCAATGGAACGTATACGNGCGATCTTTGAAGTNAATGTCTTTGGCACATTGTCAATAACGCAAAAAGTGCTNGCAGGNATGATAGCGCGCGGNGANGGAAGAGTNATCGTNATGTCTTCNATNGGNGGGCTACATTCNTTTCCCGCCTTTGGCCCATACAACATGACNAAGCACGCTCTCGANGGTATGGCCAAGGCCATGCGTATAGANCTTGAACCNCAAGGGGTGGATGTCACATTAATTAACCCNGGACCTCATGACACAGGATTCAATGATTCCATGGCNGAATCAATGTGGGAATGGTTCGGAGAGGACTCGTTGCAGTCGCCGAACATGGAAATGTTNACCATGATGCGAAGCGCAGCTACAACAGATCAAATGGACCCACAGGCGGTTGTNGACAAACTCGTAGAGTTAGTTGAAGCTGAGACTACGAAAGAACANAACATCGTCCCNGAAGANGGCGTTGAAGANCTGAATGAGGCNACAGGTCTAGATCATTAAATAACACACAAATAATTNCAGGGGAAGGGAAATTATGACAGCAGTAGAAGANAACCCATANGCATCTGAGGCTCGNTACCANGACCTCTACCCAGAAATGGGAACGGACGAAATCTCGACCGAGCCGTANTATTCNGAAGANTACTTCCAGCTAGAAAAGGAATANATNTTNAANAANTGCTGGTTTAATGCCGGAAGAATCGAAGACATCCCTAAAGCTGGTGATTACGTCGTCAAAGANGTTCCNGTTTGCGANACNTCCATTGTNATCGTCCGACGTAAAGATGGCGGNCTCAATGCCTTTCATAATGTNTGCTCTCATCGAGGAAATAAAATGGCCTACGAAGAGTCNGGGAANGCCCGNTCCTTTAATTGCCGTTTCCACGGTTGGACNTATGATCACGATGGGGACCTCATAGTNGTTCCAGATGAAGAAAATTACTTTAACCTCGATAAATCGTGTTTGGGTCTGAGCATGGTNAGTGTCGATACCTGGGANGGATTNATATTCNTCAACGTTGACCCTNNTCCGAAAGANACNCTTGAAGAATACATGGGTGANTTAGGNAAAGGGCTTCACGGNTACCCTTTCGCNGAGACATCNGGTCAAGTCTTCACATTTGAAACGGTAGTTAATGCAAANTGGAAATTAGTNAAAGATGCTTTCCAAGAAGTTTGCCATACGCCATTCCAACANAATCGTTCACTCCCAGATGCATACATCAGCGAAGCGAANCCACACACGCGTTTCATCGACATGGCCATTGTTGGCCGCCATGCCCGAGCTTCACTTTTTGGCAATATGGAACATATGCCAAGCCCTCTTGCCATGCAGGCCTATGGGTATGGGGCAACTATTGCAAGTGCTTCAATGGTTGACGGCGAAGAAGTATCCTCAGCTCTCGCGCCGCCTGGAGTTAACCCGACAGGAAGTAGTGACTGGTCCTTCGAGTTGCAGGTATTTTTCCCCTCTTTCTTCTTAGCGGTAACGCAGGGAAGCTACTTCACGCATCAATTCATTCCGTTAGCTGCAGATAAAACCCATTGGTTTTCCACTACGTGTTTCCCAAAATCCACTAATGCCGCTGAGCGCTTTAGCCAAGAATACGGGCGTGTCATGTTCAGAGACATTATGAACGAAGATGGAAGACAAATAGAAGAAACCCAGTCAATGCTGAAATCAGGGGCAAAGAAAAGTTTCATTCTTAAAGATGAAGAGTTGTTTATCCGTCAAGCATTATGGCAAGGCAATGAAATGATTATCGAAAATCAGAAAGGGGCCTGATGGGAGACATGACGCTACCAGAAGAGTTTCAAGATCTTTCTGTATGGTCTATGTGGGATCTTGATCTGATGAGTGAGCGCAGCTTGCAACGATCTGAATCCTCTATGGAGGACATTCAGTCCTTCTATGATGCGATGCTTCCCCGCATGGAAAATATTCTCAAGTATCTCGTGACTGTCCCTATGTCCGATGAGATGGACCCTGAAGTAAAGTCGCTTCTTAACCTTACGAAATCTATGGCTGAAGTAGCTCCAGCCGTTGAGCAATTCTTTGAACCCACTATTTCCTTCGGATTTGATACAAGCCGTTGGGAACACGGCGCAGAGTAACGATCCGGCTAGTTCGAATTTGCTGTATAGGCTCCGCCAAGGACGATAGCAGTTCCGATGATTGCCCATACGGTGACACTGTCATCGCGAAAAACCACACCCAGCACTATCGCCACTATTGGGATGAGGTAGGTCACAATTGATGTACGGACGGCACCTACCCTGCCGTTGAGCTCAGCCGCGAGAGCATACGCTATGCCGGTACCTCCGGCTCCGAGAGCGAGACAGGCGATCATTGGCCCCCACCCGAACCCGCTGTCAGTAGCTCCAATGATGCCATAAGGGGCGGAGAGCATAACAGCAAATAGAAGCGCCCACCGAACCACCGGAATGGCTCCATACTTTCGCTGGAGAGGTCCAGCAATATGAACGGCAACAGCGTAGGAAAGGACGGCAAGTACAACAAGTAGAACACCTAGAGCGTTTGTTCCGTCTGTAGTTACTTCAGGAATTCCGATCAGGACAAGCCCCCCCAGCCCAGTCGCAACTCCTAGAAGCTGCTTAGATGCGGTTGGTATCTTGAACATTGTTAGCCCAACGACGACAGTGAGGATAGGCATGGCGCTATTGAGCATTCCTGTCATAGATGAATTGATCCATTGTTGGGCGACAGGAAACATTGTTAACGGGAAAGCCATCCAAGTAACCCCGAGCCACATAACCATCTTTCGGTCTTCGGCTTCCATCCGTGGCGCCCGTATGGGAATCGCCCATAACGTCAGGCATCCAAAACCGATACGGAAAAAGGTAACAAGCCCCGGAGAGAATACTTCCAAACCAATATCGATAAAGAAAAAAGATGCTCCCCAAATACCGGCTGCGCCGAGAAGGAGACCCCAGTCAAGAAGTTGAAATTTAGAATGTTCAGCGTCTACTCTGTCAGCCACCCCGTAAGCCTAGAGGCAATTCCGGTGAATGCACCTATCGGGTACAGATGAGAACTCCTTGCCCATCATCGGTATCGATATTTCCGTCAGGGTCTGTTCCTACTAGAAGACACGTTCCGGAAGGTACTGTAGGAATTGGCGGGAAAAGGTCGGATTCAACGACTCCATTTTCGTCCGCAATCCCTATCAAAAGTGTGTTCGTAAAATCACATGCTTGCGCGAAGACGTCTATGAATGTTTCATAGGTGGCTGCGCATCCGATGCCGCCAACGAGTTCACCCGGAGTAAATCCGCTTCCCTTAATGACACCCTGCCATAAAGAACCGTCAACGATTCCAGGGCTGACAGTGATTTCTAATCCGGGATCTGAATACAAAGGGCTACTTATTAGGTCTGGCTCATCTGACTCAGGAAGGACTTGGATGGTTTCGGAACAAATGAGTGCTCCCGGACCATCGTCGGTGTCAGGATTATCATCAGGGTCAGTCGTGATTAGAAGACATGCTCCAGAGGGTGCTATTGGAACAGGATCACTGACGGTGGCTGAGAAATTTCCCTCGTTATCTGTGAATGCAATGAGAGGTTCTGTAAAATTGCATAGCTCAAAGAAACGGGTTATAACTTCCATTTCAGTTCCTGTTTCACATCCGATAATTGCAACACCGAGATTTGCCGGTAGTCCACTCCCAGATATTTCTCCCCTCCACAAATACCCGTTTGTGAAACCGGGGCTAATAGTAATTTCTAGCCCTGGATCAGCCCATTCAGGGTCATTGATGAGATCGGGTGCATCCATAGCAGGAAAGCTGAAGTTACTTATGTCTAGGTCCTCATCACTTCTAGCGTCTTCTGAGTCTTCGTCAAGTATTCCGGATTCGAGGACGGCTGCGAAATCCTCTGCTGAAAGCTGTCCTATGCAGGTTTGCACTACGTCTCCCATGTGGGTATCTAAAACTTGGTCGTTATCACCCGCCTCAAGAATTACCATAAGTTCAGCAGCTGAAAATCCGTTTATTTCAAGTGTTTCATCTATCCAGCATTCATTGAACGCAAGTGGAACACCATCGTCATTTTCAGAATTCTGAATGGACTCTACTAATGCGATTAAGGCATCTCGCCCACTATCGGTTGATTCGTCGCTGGGAGTGTCGTCGGCTTCGACGGGGGTGGTTTGCTCTTCGGCTGTTTCACCAGCGGACGCTGAAGCAGGTGTTGATGTTTCGTCGCTGCTTCCTCCGCAACCCGCGAGAACAGTGCACAAGATGCAGATTGGCATAACTAATTTTGCTGTAATGGAATAGGGCATGGTCTAATTGTAGGACCAGTTACCGAAAGGATGTTACATGAGCGTTAAAGGTTGGAGTTATGGGATGCAGCTTCCGGTTCAGACCCTGACGAGAACCCTCGCTGACCCGTGGGAGGATGATGCAACCGTCGAAGACCTTGTAACGATCGCAAAAAGAGCTGAGGCAACCGGACACAGTTTCGTCGGGGTCTGTGATCATATTGCGATTCCTGATAACGACTATGCGGCGAATATGAGAACCACCTGGTATGACACTGTAGCGACGCTGTCTTACCTGGCTGCACATACGACAACTGTCAAGCTACTTTCAGTAGTGTGGGTTGCCGCATATCGGCATCCTCTTCAAACTGCGAAATCGTTTGGGACGTTAGACCACCTGTCGGGGGGTCGTGTCATCATGGGAGTCGGCGCCGGCCATGTCGAAGCTGAGTTTGAAGCGTTGGGTGTTGACTATTCCCAACGAGGGAAGATCCTCAATGAAAACATTGACGCAATTCGTGGAGCCTTTCAAAATGATTATGCCAGTTTTGATGGTGGCTTCTACTCGTATGAAAATGTCGCCATTGCTCCTGGTCCGGTGAATGGATCTCTGCCGATTTGGATTGGTGGTTCCGGTCGAGCTTCATGGAAACGCACTGGCCGTCAAGGAGACGGGTACATTCCGATGGGCGCTCCAGTGGACTCGTATCCAGAAATTGTTGACACCATTATGGCGGCTGCAGCTGAGGCTGGGCGCAGCGAGACTGAATTTGCAATTGGGTACATGCCCGGATGGGCGTACCTAACTGGAGAGGAGGCTCCTGACGGGTTACCTCCAGCATGGATCATAGGAGCTGAGGCGTTGGCTGCAGATATTCGTGCGGCACGAGAAGCTGGGGCGAATACGTTCCACATGAAATTCAGAGGGCGAACCCTGTCGGAATACTTGGAGCAGCTTGATGCTTTTTATGAATCTGTTGTCCCTCTCGTGAATGAAGCTTAATGTCTTCGCAAAACGTTGAAGATCAGTTTCTTATCCGTGATCTTCATTCACGATACGCGGATGTTTGTAGCAGGAAAGCATTCGGGGATTTGCGTGATCTGATTCTTCCAGACGCCGATATTGTTCTTGATCTACGGGGAACGACATTGTCTTTTCGCGGCCCTAATGAAATCGGCACTTTTATCGCTGAGTCATTAGAAGCTTTTGATTTTTTCCAGTTCGTTATTCGCAACTCGGTCGTCACTATTGACGATTCCGGTGAGGCGGCTGGGGGACGATTATGGATGAGCGAAATGCGCCGTGTGAAAGATACAGGCATGTGGTCAACTATTTTTGGTGTTTACCATGATCAGTATTTGAAGGATGCTGGTTCATGGATGATTGCAGGACGCCGCTATCATTCGTTGGCGCGACTTAGCCATGGATTAGAGTCATGCGACGTTTTTGATTTCCCAGAAGAATTCAATGACCTGATCTAATTCCGGGTGGTCCTATATGGGTAGGTTTCCTGTCGCTCTTCTTGTGGAACCTTCGTCAGTGTAGGCGGCGATGGTTCGTTGCGCGATGCGCATTTGATGCACTTCGTCTGCTCCATCAGCGAATCTTGCCCACCGGGCGTGCTGGTACATGTGTGCCAGCGGCGTATCCGTTGAGTAGCCGAGAGCTCCATGTACTTGAATAGAACGGTCAATGACACGTCCGAGCATGTTCGCCACAAAATGTTTCGCCATGGAAACCTCAGCTTTAAAGTCTTCTTTCCTGTCGATCTTATGGGCGGCGTGGAGGACCATCAGTTTTGCTTGATAGAGTTCCATTGCCGAATCCGCGATCATCCATTGGATGCCTTGTTTCTCAGCGAGAAGCGACCCGTGGGAGAACCGGTTCAATGATCTGTCGACCATCATGTCTAACGCCATTTCTGCCTGGGCGATCCACCGCATGCAGTGGGCAAGTCGAGCCGGGCCCAAACGGTATTGTCCAAGAAGGTGCCCCTGTCCTCGACCACCGAGCATTTGGTCCTTATGTACCCTGAGGTCTTCAATGATTATTTCACTATGGCCGGTGCCTCCGTGCATTGTTTCAATCTGGCGAATCTCGTTCCAGCCTTCGGTGGGAAGGTCGATAATGAATGCTGAGTTTGCTGCTTGGGGAATATCGGGGTTCTCTTCGGTTCGGCAGACAAGAATAGCGAAGTTCGCACGGTGAGCGTTTGAGATGAACCATTTGTGCCCATTGATGACCCATTCATCGCCATCCTCATAGGCACTGGTCTGAATCAGCGTTGGGTCTGAACCAGCGACCTCAGGTTCAGTCATAGCGAAACACGACCATGTGGTCCCATGGCAGAGAGGTTTGAGGTACTTCTCCGCTTGTTCTGGAGTGGCCCAGTGGAGGAGCGTGTGCATGTTTCCCTCGTCAGGAGCTTGGCAATTAAAAACCCATGGCCCGTAATAGGATTTAGCTGCCTCAGCTTGGACCATTGCTAATTCAACATGTCCAAGGCCCATACCGCCCCATTCTTCGGGCATATGGGGTAGCCAGATCCCTTCCTTATGCGCCTGCTTGCGAAGCTGGATTAAAATCTCGGTTCGTTCTTTACCTTCAAGTGGTTCGCCACTTTCCCCACCTTCGAGCTTTGCTTCTGCGGGTTTGATCACATCATCGACAAAAGTACGGATTCGTAGCCGTATTTCCTCGAGTTCGGGTGTTAGGGAGAAATCTATAGCCACGGGGCGCTCCTACATCTAGATAGAAAATTGGATCTATAGGTATTAGATCATTCAAAAAGTATCTGGTCCAACCCGAACGATCAAAGGAGCATTATCTCAGGTGATCTTCTAAGCTTCAGATATGGAACTAGCTTTAGATGGAAAAACTGCACTCATAACCGGCGGATCAAAAGGGATCGGCAAAGCTATCGCAAAGGGCTTTGCAGATGCTGGGGCGAAGGTGATGATAACCAGCCGAAAGGCAGAGGTATGTGAGAGCGCTGCAGATGAAATCGGTGGCGGGTGCGAATGGGAAGCAGGGAATGTTGGAGACCCTGAACATATGGAACGAGCCATTGATCGCACCATCGAATTATTCGGCGGGGTTGATATTTTGGTCAATAACGCTGCGACGAATCCTTATGCGGGGCCAATGATTGATGCTGATTTACCCCGATGGGAAAAAACTATTGATGTCAATATGACAGCGCCCTTTCTCTGGACACAGATGGTGTGGCAGAAATATCAGAAGGATAACGGCGGAGTTATTTTAAATATCGCTTCGGTAGGGGGATTAGAAACGAATCCAATGCTGGGCGTTTACGATGTCACTAAAGCAGGCTTAATCCATATGACAAAACAATTCGCCGCTGAACTAGCTCCCCAGGTGCGGGTGAATGCAATATGTCCGGGGTTAATCAAAACGGATTTTGCCCGAATGCTCTGGGAAGGCGACGGTGGAGATATGGTGGCGCAGCAATATCCGTTGAAACGTCTAGGTGAAGTTGAAGATATTGCCGCCGCCGCTTTATATCTCGCCGCTGATTCTGGAAGTTGGATCACCGGCCAAGCCATAGTGCTCGACGGTGGCGGACAAATAAAGTTCTAGAACCGAGGATTTCCCTAGGTGTACATCTCGGTACTACTTCTCCGATGCTGCTTCAGGGTGTCTTTCAATTAGAATATCTGCCCAGTGGGAACGCCCAGTACCTCTTAGCCGTTCGAGGTATGACGGAAGATGTCCCCGAACATGAAAAGGCCCCCCCTCATCCAAAACGATTTCCATAGGGTCTTCAGGGCTATAGCTTCTTGACAATTGTTCATCAGTCCAGTCTTCTAAGATCGAAGACCCCTCACTCGTTAGCTTTGGCGCTGAACCAGCGAGATCATGCTGCTCATGTGGGTCATCTGAAATGTTGAAAAGCATTTCTTCATTCCAATGGCCATGGTAGCCATCATGCCACGTCCGTAAATAGAGATGATCTTTCCACCTGACCGAACGTTGACAAGACCACGCACCCTGCGAAAGCACCAGATGATCTCTTCCTCTGTCGGTCTTCTGGTTAAGGTCATCCGCCAATGACTGCCCATCCCAATGCTTCGGAATTTTGACGCCTGCAAGATCAGCAACTGTTGTTGCAATATCTAAGTGATAGTGGAGTCCCGAATTTATTTGGGGTTCGAGACCGGGCCAGAATAGAACTGCGGGGATATGGCAGGTAGCTTCATCAGCAGCTTGATGATCTGCGTAGACGCCGAGCTCGCCGAAAGCCTCTCCATGATCTGAACTTATCAACACAGCGGTTTCATCACGGATCCCGAGATCGTCCAATTTGTTCAGTAACACTCCGACAGCGTCATCAGCGAACTTAACGCCCACATCGTACCCATCGAAAATCTGCTTCAGCGCGTCCATTGATGATGCATCCCATGGTTGCCGTGGAGGAGGGTCACCCCATTCGTCTGGGCGGAACCCCCACGGCTCTTGAGCCGAGTGCGGACCTGAAAGCTCCCAGTTTCTCAAACGGACATCTTCAGTATGCCATTCAGGGATAGGGTCACCCGCAAAAGGGTTTCCATAATGCTCCGGAGTCGTATAGGGAGTATGGGGATCCCAAAGGTGCACGTGAAGGAGCCAGTCATCATCTTTCCCTTTCCTATCAAGCCAATCGATTGCGCTCGGTAGAACCTCATCGGCGCGTTCTCCTCCAAATCCGCGCATCAGATTCATTGCTTCCATAAATCCGCTATTCCACCAACTTGCCCCATGGCGAAAAGGAAATGATGAAATTGAGGCTGTTCGCCAACCGGAGAGGAAAAATACTGACGCCCACGACCCGAGAGAAAACCGTCCGAAGAAATTCCGACTGGGTCCTTCTGGCCTTAGGTCAGCCGCAAGTCCTCCATGATTGACCACGCCATTGCGGATGCCGAACATGCCAGTTATAAAAGCAGTTCGGCTGGGAAGGCACGGAACATCGGACGCATACACGTTCTCAAATTGGGTACCTTGGTTTGCAAGGAGATCGATGTTCGGAGTTGTATCCCGATGGTATCCGGCACATCCAAGATGATCTGAGCGAAGGGTATCGATGTCGATATAGAGAAGACGCATACCTCATTTTTAGCCGCGAAACGATTCAACCACGAACTGGTTATCTTCTATCCTTGCAGTTAATCTTTTCTTGAGGTTGTGGGCACTATCCCATAGGTTAATCTCGAAGTGGAAGGACACCACTATGAAGGACAAACCCTATCTCTCTTTACAGCTTCGAACATTCGCTTCTGAAGAACCCGAGTCTTGGAGTCCGGTAATTGATCAAGCTGTTGCAGCTGACCGGGCTGGAATTGGGAAAGTTGTCGTTTCTGACCATGTTGTTTTTGGCGAGAACCTTGACGCGTATGCAGATCCGGCCCTTGGGGGGCTCAGCGGCGGGAAGCAGCCCACTGGCCCTGATGGGCTGTGGTTAGACCCTCTGACTGTCCTCTCTGTTATTGCCGGCCGTACCTCCAACATCCGGTTAGGGACAAGTATCCTTCTAGCTGCGCTGCGCCGTCCTGCGGCTCTAGCTAAATGTGTAGCGACTCTCGACGTCCTCTCAGAAGGAAGAGTTGACCTTGGCGTAGGTGTCGGTTGGCAGAAGGAAGAATATGAGGCATGCGGTCTGGATTTTTCATCCCGCGGTCGACTGCTGGACCACACACTTGAAGTATGCCAGCTGATCTGGTCTGAAAAAACAGCCTCTTATAATTCTCCTGAGCTGACCTTTTCCTCCATACACGCTATGCCGAAACCGACACAGAAACCTGGAGTTCCCCTGTGGGTCAGCGGAACGGTAAATAAGCGTTCAATGACCCGCTTGGCGAAATTCGGGAATGGCTGGATTCCATGGGGCGAGGACGCTATTAATATTTCTAACGGTATTGAATCGATGAGAGAAGCAGTCTCAGCATTTGGCCGCGACCCTTCATCAATAGCAGTTGTGGGCACTCTGCCAATTGTGCGCGAGGAAGACACGATCAATATTGAAGCCACAATGGAAAATGTTCCATCACTGGTTGCCAGTGGGGTAACCGACTTCCGCGCGTATCTCCCTATCCCAACAGGAGTTGAAGAAGCAACCGACTATCTTTCCGGAGTAGTCCAACGGTTCAATGAGGTGATATGAGCGGGATAGCTAATTCTTTTCGGCCACTACCAGCAACCGGTTCGCCGTAAGCTTTTTCCCTACGGGTGCTCTATGACAGGAGGTCTCTAGTCTCGGCAATGAAATCAAGATGTTCTTGGAGATTCGTCAACCCGCAATTCATTGTTACAACACACGCGTGAGTGCCACCGTGGTCTTCCCATCGTTTCATGGCATCAGCAGCTTCCGCTGGGGTTCGTCCACGTAACGCAATAAGCTCTAATCCAAATTCATCTACTGGTCGGCCATTCTCTTCTAGGTAATGTTCCACACGCGTGCGGCCTTCATTGCATCTTTCGAAATCTCCGGCAAACATAAATCCGTCACCAATCTTTCCTGCTCGGCGGAAAGCCACTTCACTGAAACCGCCCAGCCAGATGGGGATCTGTCGATTCGGTCGAAGATTAATGTTTCCTCTATCTATCTGATCAAATTCTCCGTGAAAACTAAAAAGTGGCTCATCCCAATAACGGCGCAGGAGTTCAATTTGTTCAGTTAATCTTTTCCCTCGTGAATTGAAGTCCTCTCCTAAGGCAGCATATTCAACGTAGTTCCATCCGGTGCCGACTCCTAGTCGTAAGCGTTCGCCTGATAGAAGATCAACATCGGTGGCCTGTTTCGCCACAAGGGCTGTCTGCCGTTGGGGGAGGATGATTACTCCGGAAGCGAACTCGATGCGCTCAGTAATTGCTGCAAGATAGCTAAACATTGTAAATGGGCAATGGAACGGATCTTTGTCGGTGTATGGACCCCAGAGTTCAGGGTCGCGTTCTGCATGGTCAGCGCCTACAACATGGTCATACGCGAGCAAGTAGTCATACCCCAATTCCTCAGTTGCAAGGCCAATGGCCCGGACAGCTTCTGGGTCCCCATTCAGTTCTGTTTGCGGATAAACGACACCAATTTCCATAATTACTTCCTCTTTTCGGGCTTCAGTCGAAAATAGCTAAAAAATCATGTTTTCGCCAACAGAGTTGACTCTCCAGTTCTAATGTCCTACATTAATTACAAGTCGTGCTGCCGATAACTTGGGAGAAAAAATGGAATTTGGAATCTTTAGCAATGGGTATATCCCTGGACCAGCCGCACATGATACCGAAGCAGAGCATACAGAACTCATGCGCGAATCAGAGTACGCCGTGATCGCTGACAAGAATAACTGGAAATATATCTGGTACGGCGAGCACCATGCTCTAGTCGAGTACAGCCATATGTCTGCCCCATCACCACTCATGGGATGGGTAGCGGCACAAACTGAAAGAATCCATATTGGTTCAGCAATTACCAGCCTTCCAACGACCAAAGAACATCCGGTGCGGATAGCTGAACGGGCTGCCATGCTCGACCATGTCACCAATAATCGTTTCGAATTCGGAACAGGGCGAGGCGCCGGAAGCCACGAACTTAAAACGTTCAGCGGAACGTTACCTTCGCAAACGAAAGCGATGTGGGATGAAGTGATCCGTGAAATTCCCCGCATGTGGGAACAAAAAGACTATTCGTTCGAAGGAAACGGCTGGTCAGTTCCAGGTCCGCACAACATTCTGCCAAAGCCATACGGGAAAGGACATCCACCCATCTGGGTAGCGTGCGGCAATCCTGAAACGTTTCAAAAAGCAGGATCTCTTGGAATAGGAGCTATAGCATTCAACTTCGAACCAATTCACAACCTGCGAGGCAGATTAGAAGCGTACAAAGAAGCAGCTGAGAACCCTGTCGAAATCATAGGTCAATTCCAGAATAATAACGTCATGATGACTAACGGAGTCATCTGTCTCGAAGATCGAGAACGTGCCCGAGAGATCGCCAAGACACGCGGTAGGGGATACCTCGTCACGATGGTGAATCTCTATCATGATACGATGCCGAAATCACCAGATGGGGTTACATGGCCAGACCCGCCAGCAAGCACCCTCATCGAGTGGACCGATGAAATGCTCGACATGATTATTGAAGCAGGATACATGCTTTGTGGAAATCCCGAAGAAGTTTCTGAACAACTTCAGGCATACCAATCAGTTGGCTGCGACCAAGTTGTCTTTGGACTTCCAGTCGAGGGTATGCAGCACGAAGAAGTCCAAGAGATGCTCGAAATCTTCGGCGATCAGGTCATACCTGAATTTGATAAAGACCCTGTGCACTCAACCACGAAATACCGTGCAACGGCTGAACCCAAGTATCAAACGTTCAATAACGAATTACCTGACGAAGCCAGTCAAGTCAGCATAATCCCAGAATCTGCGATACTGCCGATAAGTGCATAAGCGAATAGGACATTCACACAGCTCATGCCCCGCAACAGTACAGATACGAAAACACGGTTACTTGATCACGCTGAGAAAATGTTCGCTGAAGATGGCGTCTACGCAGTAACAAATCGGCAGATTACAGAAGCCGCTGGCCAGAAGAATGAGTCAGCCCTGAATTATCATTTCGGGACTCGCAACGAACTCATTATCGCGTTGCTATCCCGAAGAGGTAAAGAGTTGGATGACGCTCGCTCAGAACGACTTGCACAGATGGGTGACAACCCGACGACACGTGAGCTCGTGCATCTCCTAGTTGAAGTTTATGCCAATTGCCTTCACACGGAGAATGGATGCCACTACCTGCGGATCGTAGACCAATTGCGAGGGTGGATGACCGATTGGGAATTTATCGCTTCCTTTGAGGACGATAATGTCCATGAACACCTTCGATATATCCTCGAGCTTCTTCAGAAAGAAACTGACGCCCAACGTGTGCTCGCCATGATTATGCTTATGACAGCAATGACAGCTACCCGAGCTCAACAAGTCTCTGTCGGGCGTAAACTCCCGAATACGCATGACGAATATGTGGAAACGCTTACAGACATGCTGACCGGTGTTCTTCTCGGATCAAGCAAATAGCCCACGTAAAACCGGAATAGCAGGAAATAACGATTGATGGATCGCATGCCCCTAGCCGAGGAACATACGACCCATTCCGAATCGTTGGGCCGCTGCCGTATTATTCAGAGATGCAGTTAGCTGTATAAATACTTCCAGTCATCGTCTCTGATGGCCCGAGAGGTCCACCTGGGCCAGCAGGGAGAGCATACCCAGTGAGTTCCCAAGTGGGATCTGCACCAGCAGCATTTAGTGCCGGCCATTGTGTTACCCCGGGCCAGAATTCAGAAGCAAGGAACGTCTCTTGCCAGATGCCATCGTCTATGTCCACAGTAGCGATTTCCCTTGCTAGGACCACAGTTCCCAGACTTGACGTCACGCTAAGCTCAACCCGATACCCGGGAGCCTGAGGGGTCCCCATCGGTAGGACTCGCGTCCAGAATGCTCTACAGCTCGTGTCTCCATAATTTGTATATGGCGCAGAATACGCTACTCCGGGTGTTGTCGGCGTTGGGTCTGGCTGCGGAGTAGGTGTTGGGTCTGGCTGCGGAGTAGGTGTTGGGTCTGGCTGCGGTGTAGGTGTTGGCTGCTCTGTTATTCCTGGGTTCTCAAAGCAGGTATCTCCGAAACCAGGTAACGAACCGTAGTAGGTTAGTTCGGTATCTGATTCTTCGGTGGGAGTGGCATCCTCATTTAGTAGTTGCCATATCCCTTCGATTTCGCCCCATAGAGAACCATCAGGTGCTCTCCATTCTTCGATGCCGTCGTCATTGACGTCTACCCAGCCCCAACCTTGGTCTTCGCAGTGGCATTCTTCAATCCAGCCGGGAAGGAATTCATAGGACCAAATATCATCTAGACTTTCATCACTTGATGTCCACCAGCCGTCTTCCTGTGGGAACCAGACATTACCGAGCGGGTCGTTCCAGACCCAAACGCCGTCTTCTTTTTGTTCCCAACCCCACTCAGGGCACTCTTCACAATCATCAATCCAACCAGGTAGGTCCGTATAGTCCTTCCAACCTATGAAGAAGGTCGGACCGTCGTAGTCTTCGTCTACGTCAATCTCTGGAGACCAGACCCAGCCATCATCTTCAGATAGTACTAGGGTGACGATTTCTCCGGTTGGGCTGTGCCATTCCCAGCTTCCATCTTCGTTTTGGACCCAACCCCACTCAGGACATTCTTCACAATCTTCGTCGTATCCTGGGAGGTCTGTTATTTCAGGAACAGGTTCATAACTGTATCCTTCGTCGTCTTCAGGGTCATCGGTCTCCATTACGAAGCTGACAGGTTCCATTTCATATGGTGGCGACCAGTTGCCCATGGGATCGTATGTCCAGATGGTGCCGTCAGGCGCATGCCATTCCCAACCGCCTTCCTCGTTTTGGACCCAACCCCACTCAGGACAGTCGAAGCAATCTTCTGTCCAGCCAGGAAGGTCTCGGTAGTCTTCGTAGGTCACGCCGAAGTCAGGATCGTCAGCAAGGACCCAGGCTCGCACCCAACCTGTTCCGTCCCACATCCACCATGAATACAGTGATTCAGGATCCATGCCTGGTTCGACCCATACGTATCCGGAATATATGGACCCTTCATCTACGGAGCCAAATTCTGCTATTTGCCAGCCCCATTCACCATCTTCCGGGCAGGGTGGGAAACAGCCTTCGAAGGTTTTCTCTTCGTCGTTGTCATAACCGTCGTAGTCAGATTCAAAGTCTTCGGAGTATCCATCATCAACATCATCGACATTAACGTCTTCACCTTCCTCAGCAGGCGTGATTTCGACGAATTTCTTAGAGCTCTCTTCATATTCGTTAAGAACATCGTCACTACTCTTGTAGTCACCGTTCTCGTCATAGTCATAAGACGGAACGTCGTTATCGTAATTGGGGTCATCCCCTCCTTCATCTTCCGGACAGGGGTAACACTCTTCTATATACCCTGGTACATCAGCTTCAGTGTCGAAGACGTCACCAGAATCTAGGTCTTCCCATCCGGGAAGGCTTGATTTCCAGATAAATTCTCCTGCTTCAGTTTTGAGGATCCAGTCTCCGTCACCATTTTTGTGGATGCCATATGGTGGGTTCGGTGGGCATGCCTCTTCAGGTGTTTCTTCTGGAGTTGGTGTTTCTTCAGGTGTTTCTTCAGGAGTTGGTGTTTCTTCTGGAGTTTCTTCAGGTTCTTCTGGTGGGAGGAGTGGGTTACCACACGCGCAACGCGCTCGAGGGATACCATCTTCATCTACCAGTACTGCAGTTCCCGCTTCTAGTACAGCGAGGAACGGAATAGCCTCACCATTCGAGTATCCATGATTTGTTACTAATACGTTTTGCAGAAGAACCGCTGGAGTTAACCCGCGAATGTAATCGGATAGTTCATCTACAGGGATGCCCTGGACCTCTGCCCAAGCAGCTCCTATAGCGGGGTTTGCTTCAAGAAATGCGATCAGCTTGTCTATATCGCAAGCATTCTCTCCAGTTCCACCGTATAGGCCAGTAGCGCTACCGCTTACTTCACCGGATTCCAGTGTGTCTGTCGGAATATCCAGCGTATAAACCGCATACGAGGGTGTAAACGGGTCAGGGCCGACAGATTTTGCCGGTTGAAAGACATAGTCTGTCACTGGCGAAAGGTCTGATAACCCTGTCAATTCAGTTTTAGGCTCAACAGAGCTGTCGCCATCGTCGTTATTTACGACGATAAGTGTGGTTACCAACGCAATAATGGCTAAAACAGCCAACGCGGCAAAAGCCTTGACTCGTTTTTGTTGGAATAAAAGACCCATCTGAGCAGTAAAAGTCTCTAATTTTGAAGGTTTGTCATTCATATTTTGTATACCTACGCATTTCTATAGTGTGTTTGTTGTATGAGTAGGACAGATTTCCTGAACAAATCTTACACCCCAAGTGAATTTTTTTATAGATTATGGTTAGTTTTGAAAGATGAAACTTGGTTTAGGCCTCGACATTTACAATAAATCTCAGCTGCTTTTACCCACAGAGGCCGTCATTCATGCAGAAAAGAGCGGATTTCACTCCGTCTGGACGGCTGAAGCCTATGGAATAGATGCCCTTTCACCACTAGCGTATTTAGCTGCCGTAACTGAACGTATCAAGCTTGGAACGGCGATCGTTCAGGTAGCTGCGAGAACTCCAGCCGCTACGGCCATGCACGCAATGACAATAGATGCCCTCGCAGGTGGGAACCGAACCATCATTGGGTTGGGGGTTTCAGGGCCGCAGATCGTTGAAGGGTGGTACGGTCAGCCATGGGGAAGCCCGCATCACTGGCTAAGAGACTATGTGGCCATTATGCGTAAAGTCCTAGAGCGGCAGATCCCTGTCGAACATGAAGGGAAACAAATCCAGCTGCCTTTCGAAGGTGAAGGTGCAATAGGTCAAGGCAAAGCTCTTAAATCGATCTTGCATCCTAGCGGCGGGATCCAAATTTGGATAGCTTCCGGAGCTCCTATGAATACTGCCCTTGCGGCTGAAGTCGCTGACGGCTGGCTTCCCATGGGGTATGGCCCTGACGGATGGGAAATCCACAGGCCGAATTTAGAGAAAGGATTTCAACGTCGCGCAGATACTGCGGTTCCGAAATCTGACTTTCAACTTTTCACGAATCTGACTGTGGAAATAACTGATGATATTCAGGCAGCTATCGACAAACGAAAACCCATGACAGCTATGTACGTAGGCGGAATGGGAAGTAAAGAACATAACTTTCACAGAGATTCAATGGCTCGAAGAGGCTTTCCCGAACAAGCTAACCTTATTCAAGAACGCTGGCTGGCTGGCGATAAAGAAGGAGCGATTAGGGCTGTCCCTGATGACTACATCGATATGGGCGGACTTTTTGGCCCAGAAGAGCGCATTAGGGAGCGGTACCCGCTCACAGTTGTCCAAGGGGTGACGGGTCAGATCCTCAGATCAACCGATTTAGCCACTATTGAACTTGTCGCTGAGATTGTCAGCGACCATTCTGGTTTGGATTAGCTCAAGTCGCAGGAAACCTTCGAACCGACTAGTGTCTCTGTAGCGTAACGAGGAGGGGCAATGCCTGAAGCAGTAAATGGTGATACCACGTTGTTTTACGACACGATGGGTGACCCTGATGACCCGACAATTCTGCTTGTCATGGGCTTAGGGGCACAGATGGTGGCTTTTCGGGAAGAATTCTGCCAACTTCTAGTTCGGGCCGGATTTCATATCGTCCGTTTTGATAACCGAGATGTAGGCCTGTCATCAAAAACGCCTGGAACCCCTCCCAGCATAGGGGAACTCATCAACATGCAAGGCGAAGATTTACCGGAGGACAAGGTTCCCTACATGCTTTCAGATATGTCCGATGATGCTTTCGCTGTCCTCGACAGCGTAGGTGTCAATCAAGCACACCTTGTAGGAGTTTCAATGGGAGGCATGATCGCCCAGACAATGGTGATCGAACATCCTGAACGGATTTTGTCCCTTACATCAATCATGTCCACTACGGGAAATCCAGATGTCGGGGGTGCGAAGGCAGAGTTAATGATGAAGATGCCTTTGACTGTTCCCACCTCAAAGGAAGAAGCGATAGAAGCCTCAGTGGAAACGTTCCGGTTAATTTCCGGACCCCATTTCGATGCTGAAGACCATGCCGAAGAAACCGCAATGACCTTTGACAGAAATTGGAATCCGAATGCGCAGGGTTTTCAAATTGCTGCAATCTTTAGTTCCGGAGACCGCACCGAAGCGCTGCGTTCTATTGACATACCGACATTAGTTATCCACGGACGACTCGATCCTCTCGTGCAACTAAGCGGCGGCGAAGCTACATCATCGATTATTCCCGATAGCAAACTGGTTATATTTGACGATATGGGTCACGACCTCCCAGAAGCACTATGGGCGGACATCACAGGCGAAATAATTAGCCATGCTCAGGCAGCGGTCGAAAACTGAAAGGAAAAAATGAGTGAACAAGACGACAATTATGAAGATCTCACCCAATGCGGTCTCGAGTCCGAACTCGAGCAAGAATTGTTAGATGTCCAACGGGAATGCACGTTCATGTGGACAAACAAAAAAGGCGAAGCATTCGGAGTGATCATGTCATATCTTCCCAGTGACGGAAAGATATGGTTGACGTGCGCAGAACGCAGAGCTCGAGTTCCAGCCCTTCGCCGGTTCCCCAGAGCATCAATTTGCGTCAACAGTACCGGTACTTCAATGGGAACAGGAAAGACCGTGACCTACAAAGGGTCATGCGTCATTCATGACAGTCGAGAAATAAAAGATTGGTTCTATCCTATTTTTGCCCGCCGCCTTCGCCCAGAGCCAGAAGCAGCAGCAGTGTTCCAGAAATTCCTCGACTCCCCTGAGCGAGTCATTATTGAATTTACGCCGGATTATACGTTGTCCTTTGATAGCAAACTCATGTGGGCGCGATCACCCGAAGCGTCAATTCCAGAAAACGATCCGAGGAACGCCGCTAATTAGTCGGTTAGAACCCTCGCCATTCAGGGTCTCGCCGTTCTTGAAAACTCGCTATTCCTTCTTTGGAATCGATAGTTCCACTGTTAAGTTCAACAGCCCAGCTTTCTTCTTCGGCAATAGTATGCCGGTCAGTATCTAGGGCCCTGTTAACCAACCATTTGGTAAACATGTGCGCTTTTGTCGGGCCTGAAGCTAGTCGTTCCGCCCATCCTGCAGCAGCATCTCGAAGATCTCCACTTGGAACGACCTTATTGCATAACCCCAGTTCCAGTGCGCGCTCTGAGAGGACATCATCAGCAAAGAACATCAATTCTTTTGTTCGCATAGGGCCGATCAACCTCGGGAGAATCCATGTACCTAGAGCATCTGGTACAAGCCCGCGTCGAGCAAAGACCTCGATAAATTTTGCATTCCCCGACATGATTACCAGATCGCACATAAAAGCAAGATGCGCTCCCACGCCAGCGGCCGTTCCGTTCACAGCGGCAATCACAGGGAGTTCGCAATCAAGAATTGAAGCCATCAGGGGATGTTGACCCCGCAGCATCATCCGCCTAGGTTCCCCGACAGCTATCTTCGGAGCGTCATCTGGCCTAGGAGCGTATTCACGACCAACAGAGATATCAGCCCCTGTGCAGAAAAACCTATCTCCTGTTGCTGTCAGCACGACTGCTCTCGCATCGAACTGACCATTTAGTGATTCGAAGAGTTCAGCCATTCTGTCACGCATCTGTGGAGAGATAGCGTTCGCCTTATCCGGATTGTTGATAGTTATCCATGCGACCTGATCAACAATTTCAAAGAGAACCAATTCATCTAACTGTTCAGACGGTGCATCCATCTCCTAAGCGTAGCCGAGAACGTGTCCCGAGCGGTGAGCTGGTTATTAATCGATTCTTTAATAGATAGGCAGCAAGAATTTACGGAAAAACTCGAAATAGGCTATTCTCCGAAGGTGGTAAAAGCAGTTCTTTTCGACGTCGCTGGCGTCCTCACAGAGAGTTACGGACACATTATTCTCGAAACGGCTGTAGCCATCGATGCAAATATTGACTTGCTCGCAGAAGCACTCATTCCGGTGTTCCTGGGCGAGGAAGATACTGATGAAATGGGCCACAAACTAGAACGTGGAGAAGTAACACTTGACGAATTCCTCGCATCACTTGGCCCTGTCGAAGAAGACGCACGCGTGTTGCTCCATCCCGAGTCTTCGCATTTTTTCGGACATGCCTTTAGTCCCAATCCAGAAATGATGGCCTTCGCCAATGAGTTAGCAACAACAGATTATATGACTGCCATTGTTTCTAACAGTGTCAAGGAATGGATGCCAGCTTGGGAAACCGCCATCCCAGATAGAAGTATTTTCAATACCGTTATTCTTTCATCTGAAGTGGGAATTCGGAAACCGAACCCAGCCATGTATACCCTCGCCCTAGAGAGGCTGCAGATTTCCCCTGACGAAGCTGTTTTCTTAGATGACTTCGAACCTATGGTCAAAGGAGCGGAGCAGGTAGGTATTCGTGCCATTCATGTCACTGACCACGCCGAAGCGATTAAGCAGGTCCAAGAGCTTCTGAAATCGTAGACCTAATTATGCTAGATACCTTGCTTGTTCTAGTCTGCACATAGAAAAAGGAGACGAGAATGGCTACAAAGTACTATGTTACCGACACTGACTTATCAGATCGGTTCCCTTTATACACCCGCGCAAATGTCGGCGAAGTTTTCCCTGACCCTGTCACCCCGCTCACAAGTAGTACAGGTCTCTGGCAGGCTGAGCTGGGTTGGCGGGATGCATGGGAACGTATAGGTGCTTTCGATACGAGTGAATTCCCGCCAGACCAGTTTTCGCAGTTAGGTGTTGTAGCGGGATACTGCTACTTAAACGCTTCACTTATCCGGCTTTTTGGTGTTCGTGCCCCTGGGCTTTCATGGGAGGATATGGATGAGCAGTTCTTTGGTGCTTTACCCGGAGTTCCGACATACGAAGAGCAGCCTGGAGATGAGGATTTGGAAAAAACTGCGGCAATTGGAGCAGTGTTCCAATGGGTCTTGAGCAAATCGCAGCTTGAAGACCTCGATGAACTCACATCGGACAAAAAAGCCACGGAAGACCTTCGAGCTAACCGGCCTGACTTTACGCAACTCAGTAACGAAGAACTCTTCGCCCAGTTTCAGGAGCTTATGCTCCAGCATAGAAAATACTTCTGCCAACATGTTTTTACTACTTACATGGCTACTGTTCCTGTCGGCATCATTTCTGGAGTAGCAGCAGCTGTTGAACGTCCGGATCTTTTTATGCCAATTATCGCTGGTATCGGTGAAGTGGATTCCGCTGAGCCGTCCCATGCACTGTGGGAGATGGGCAGACTTGTAAGTTCATCTTCTGAACTGACAGAAGCATTCGACAATGGGGTGGAAGGATTACTTGACCGGTTGGGTCAGAGCGACAGAAGCGATGCACAAGCATTTCTCACAGCTTTTGAAGATTTCGTCTACTCGTATGGTTCAAGAGGCCCCAATGAATGGGAAGTCCGTTCGCCTACTTGGGAGACCCGACCTGAACTCGCTTTGAGCGCTATTGAAAGAATGCGACTAGCGCCCGAAGAAGCAGCTCCGAAAACGCAACATGCAGTACGCTCCGCTCAACGTGAAGAGGCCGCAGCTCAGTTGCTGGCGATGGTTGAAGGCGACCCCGAAGTCCATGGAGAATTAGCTGCAGGGATTGCTGCTTCGATGGCGTGGTTGCCAGCTCGTGAACGCACCAAAACTAACAATATTCGCCTCATTCATGAGATGCGGGTTCGAATGCGAGTCATAGGTGAACGTATGGTGGCTCTAAAAGCATTTGACGAAATCGAAGACTTCGGGTTTCTTGAGGAAACTGAATACTCAGCCCTTTTCGCTGAGCCCCTAAGCATGTTGGAGACCATCAGAGTAAGAAGAGAAGAATACTATGGACTCCTCAAACGAGAAGCACAGTTTCTGTTTTATGGTGAAGCAGATCCTCCCGAAACTTGGAGGCGTCGAGATGAAGCATCCGAAGACCAGCTGGAACCAGGGAGCACGCTTCAGGGAATGCCAGGGTGCCCCGGAATGGCACAAGGTCGAGCTCGTGTCATCCTCGACAGCAACGACCCAACAGATCTAGAACCCGGAGATATTCTTATTGCGCCGATCACTGATCCCTCTTGGACGCCGCTGTTTGTCCCAGCTGCAGCTGTCGTTGTTGATGTAGGAGCCCCACTGTCACATGCCATCATTGTCAGTAGAGAATTAGGAATTCCGTGCGTTGTCTCAGCAACAGATGCCACAAGGAGAATACCCAATGGCGCCCTTATTCAGGTAAATGGAGATTCAGGAGTCGTAACTGTTCTTGAAGAATAAGCAGTTCCCTCTAACGAGGAATTTCGCTCCAAGCGACATCCTTATCCACACGAACATCTCCTGGAAGACCTAGGACGCGTTCTCCAAGGATATTTCGCATAATTTCACTTGTTCCGCCTTCGATAGTGTTCGCGCGAGACCGAAGGAATTGGCCTGATACAAATGAACTTCCATGTGCTTCTTCGCTTCTCACCATGGGGTACCCTGCAGGGTGAAGCATTCCTTCGGCACCTTCCAAGCTCATGCAGGTTTCGAAAATCTTCTGATTAAGTTCAGCGCTAAAGAGTTTCCCAACTGAACCTCCAGGTCCAGCATCTCCACTTTTCGCCAATACTTTCGCTCGCTGGTTAGTAAGGCGAAGTATTTCTGCCTTTATCCAAAGGTCAGCGACCTGATCTCTCATAACTTTCCGGTCGTGCTCTCCTAATTCGTCTTTCTTTGTATTCCAAAGATTCATAAGGGTCCGGATAGGTCCTCCGCCTTTTCCACCGCTGCCACCACCGAGTGCAACACGTTCATTCATCAAAGTCGTGATCGCTACGCGCCATCCATCACCCTCATCACCTAAACGCTGGTTATCAGCGATTCTCACATCAGTGAGAAACACTTCATTAAATTCAGCTTCACCCGTAATCTGATACAAGGGCCTCACTTCCACACCGTCCGAATGCATATCAAGGATGAAGTATGACAATCCCTTATGCTTAGGAGTATCTGGGTTCGTTCGGGTAAGTAACATGCCGTAGTTAGATAAATGAGCGAGGGTCGTCCAGACTTTCTGCCCGTTCACCAGCCATTCATCACCGTCACGGATCCCTCGACTAGGAATTCCAGCGACATCTGACCCATGAGTGGGTTCAGAAAAAAGCTGGCACCAAATATCCTCACCGGTGAAGATCTTTTTCAAGTGCTTTTCGTGCATCTCTTCAGTTCCATGGTTCAAGACCACAGGAGCACCCATGCCAAT
>PBMJ01000009.1 GCA_002722525.1 Acidimicrobiaceae bacterium
GATCTACATACCTTTGCCGATAGCGTAAATCTGGGTCAGTAATACCATGCCACTTATCAGGGAAAGGCCTATTCGCCGCGGCAAGGATTACCCATTGTTCGACTTTTACTGATAGCTCTCCTCGTTTCGTTTTCATGATCTCACCTGTGACACCGATCCAGTCGCCAATATTGAGGCTCGTGAAAGAGTCAAATTCAGGAGTTACCTTTGCAGGGGCAAAGAGTTGTATGCGTCCGCTCATATCCTGTAGATCACCAAAAGCTACCTTGCCCTGGACCCGCCTCAACATAAGTCTTCCGGCAATAGTCGCGCTCTTTCCTGAACCAGTACCCTCGTCTAACGAGGCGTAGTCTGCGCGAATTTCCTTTGTAGTTGCAGTAACGGAGAATTGATACGGAAGTTCCATATGAGATTAAGTGTCGCAGGCGTTGAGGTGTATTGCTGGGAATTGATCAATTCTCTTTGCTAGAGGATATATTTTCGATATTAAGCGCTTTGGCTTATTTGATCCCAAAGTATGGATCAACATTGTCAATCAGTCTCGCCTTTCCAACTTTTGCAGCTATAAGGATTCGAGCACCTTCAAAAATTTGATCAATAGTTATTAGGGAGTTGCCTTCTACTATTTCAACATATTCAAGGGTAACGAGTGCTTCATCGGTGATTTCATCAACAATTTGGCTCTTAATTACTGCAGCTGACGTTTCACCAGCTTGGACATTTTCTGAAGCGATTTGCAGAGAGCGTGATAGGGCTGTCGCTGCTTTGCGTTCTTCTAGGCTGAGATATGCGTTTCTGCTCGAAAGTGCTAGACCGTTAGGTTGCCGGACTGTCGGGCATCCAAGGACCTTAACGCGAAATGAGAGGTCTCTGGCCATTGTTGAAATCACTTGTAATTGTTGCCAGTCTTTTTCACCAAAGTATGCGTTACATGGACCGACAATATTGAAGAGTTTTGCTACTACGGTTGCTACTCCAGAGAAATGAGTCGGACGGGATGCTCCTTCAATAGTGTTCATTAGTTGATCAATTTGGACTGAAGTCAGAATCGGCTGCGAGTACATTTCTTCAGAAGATGGAACGAAAAGTAGATCAATGCCAATAGCTTCACATTCGCTTATGTCCTTTTCGAGATTTTGAGGGTAGCTGGAAAGGTCTTCTCCTTCAGCAAATTGGAGAGGGTTAACGAAGATGGTCACAATTGTTTTGTCATTCTCATTACCTGCACGTTGCATGAGAGAAGTGTGGCCTTCATGGAGAAAGCCCATAGTTGGGACTAAGCCAACAGTGCTTTTTTGTACTCTGTATTCATCAATAAATTCATGTACTTCAGATACTTGTGTTACTAATCTCATGTTTTCATATTCTGCGATTTGGTTTCTTTAGTTGCAAATTCTTGAGCTGCTTCAGAAAGGCATCTATAGAGAAACTTTTCCGTTTGAGGAAGTGCATCCAAGTGAGATTGAATCGTTGATAAATCTCCTCGAACAGCGGGGCCTGTTAGCGATTCCTTTGACCCTATTGTTGTAACTGAATCTAAGGTACCTTGAATTAGGTTTGCATAAGCTTCAAAAGGAATACCCACTATTTCACAGATACGTTCGACTTGTGAGAGAAGAACAACTAAATGATTGGCGGCAATACATGCTCCGGCGTGATAGAGGGCTCTTTTCTCGTCAGGCACATGGAAATATTTACCGTCAAAAGCTCGAACAATCTCTATAGAAATGGGATCCCCAGCAACGGCGAACCATGCCTTATCAAGAAGACGTTTCTCTCCTAATGAAGAGTCAGGTAAAGAAAGGAGAGGATGGCAGGACGCTACCCGTTCGTGTTGGCTTAGAGGATCTAGAGTAAGGGATCCAGATATGTGAACAATCGCTGCAGAGCTAGAGTTAGAAACCGCAATTTTCTGGGCGACATTACTTATTTGCTGATCTGGGACTGACAGGAGAACAAGGTCAACTCCTTCAGCAGCGTTTGTAAGATCATCATTTCTCCCTAAATGTTCAAGAACTTGCCATCCAATTTTCGTGAAAGTTTTCGAAAAACTTAGACCTGCTCTGCCAGGTCCTACGATTCGTACACGCACGTGTTACCAATCTGCAATCCGGCTAACTTGACCCTCTTCTGAGTCAGTCCAACCGCTTAGAAAATCTGGAGATAATTCTCCTAAAGGAACCATTACAAATGCTCTGTCTCTCATCCGTGGGTGAGGAACTATTAGATCGGGATCATTAACCACATGTCCATCAACCCATAAAACATCTACATCCAAAGTACGCGGACCCCAGTGGACTTCTCTTCGTCTATGTGCTTTTCTCTCTAATGTTTGTGCCAGATTAAGGAGCTCTCTAGGATCTAAATCTGTTTCAAGTTCAACTACAATATTTAAAAATTCACTTTGGTCAGGGCCACCAATCGGATCGGTTTCATACACTCCGGAAACACCAACAAGATCAGGGATCTCTTTCACGGCATCTTGAAGAAACTTCATCCGATCCCCAATATTAGATCCAAGTCCAAGAAATGCTTGAGGCATAGTAAAACCTCTATTCAGTGGCGATCTCTTCGAAGTTTGAGCTCTCTTGAAATTTGAGGCTCTCATCTTCCATCGTCGATTCTTCATCTTCCTCAGGAGTAAGCTCCTCAGGAGATGGAAGTTCCATTGCTGCCGAAACAATTTCTCTCCCATGTGAACCGATGACTCGATTAATCATTCGCTCAATAACTGTTATCGCTTTGTGAGGAGTATCGACGAATCCATTCCAGACAAGGTATCCGGCCATAGTTCCCGCGATATCATCTCCAACGTCCTCATGGTGCATCAGAAGTCGTTCACCATGGGCTATGAGTTTGTTCAAATCAACATATAGAACACCGAGGACTTCATGTAAGTGGTCGCCAATAGCAATCGGACGATGGACATAATCAATGTCAAACTCCTCGTAATTATGAAGGTTATGTTCAGCGGGAATGATGGAAATAACGCGCTTGAAGTCATTTCTTCGAATCCAAATTAATTCCTCTATACGCCGAACTTTCCGATGTTGTGGCCCATAGCCTCCAGGGCGTTCACAAACAGCGAGTCGGTCTTTTACGATCCAGATGAGATTTCTGGGCATAATCCCTTCTGCCCATTTACCTCTCATATTCATTAATGCCAAAAAAACTCCAAATAAGAATAAAAATGTAACTAGCCGGAGCTTAGTGTTGATCCTTGCTCCGATGTGAAGGTTTCCGAAAGATTTTTTAAATTCAGTTTTTTGTTTACGAGTCTAGCTTTCGTCGTAACTCCATAAATCAGAAAGATTCCGGTAACGCTGAGCTACATCGAGACCATAACCCACAACAAAATCTGGAGGAATTTCAAAACCAATGTATCTAAGTCCTAAATCCTCTTCTTGCCTTCCAGAGCGAACAAGAAGAGCACATACTTCGAGTGAATCAGGATGACGTGAGTTTAATATTTTGCGGAGATAATTTAGGGTAAGCCCGCTATCAATAATGTCCTCGACAATGATCACATCTCGACCAGTTAACTCTATGTCAAGGTCCTTAACTATTCGAACCACTCCACTTGTTTTGGTCGCATTTCCATATGAGGAGACAGCCATAAAATCGAACTCGACTGGAAGATCTATTGCCCTAGCTAAATCTGCCATATAGATAAATGCGCCTTTCAAGACACAAATCAGTAG
This sequence comes from Acidimicrobiaceae bacterium, assembly GCA_002722525.1. Taxonomy (GTDB): domain Bacteria; phylum Actinomycetota; class Acidimicrobiia; order Acidimicrobiales; family UBA8592; genus UBA8592. The sequence goes on from PBMJ01000009.1 coordinate 3,702, forward strand.
TGGAGATCTCCCTTGATAGTCTTCTGTAATCTGCTCGCCAAGTTCTTGGATACGGTTATGGATTTCTTCTCTTGAAAGAAGGATATTTCCGGGTGGCTTTAACTCTTCGGTCATAACGGCATGTCTAATCTACATAAGTATTTCATCAGTGAATAATTTCATATTGGATCAGGTTTCTCAATTCGTAGCACCCTATCTGTTCGGGCCACTCTCCATCCTTTTCCAATATCTGTTGCTAATGACTCAAGAAAAGCAACATCAAGTACACGATTTATAGTCGCTAAATCAGGTGGATGATCATCACCACGCGTCTCCCAAATCCAATTTCGTATAGCTTCTCGGGCGATAATCCTTGGAGCATTTTCTATAGCTTTCGTGTCGGTCGGATTGATCTGTTTCGCTTCTTCAGAAATAAATTCGCTTCCATCTCGAAATAGTTCTGATTGTCTTACAAGTACAGGAACAAGATCCCGATCGGCTATGTCGCAAAGTAACGGTAAGAGTTCATGACGAATTCGATTGCGGCGAAATTGCGGATCGTTATTACTTGGGTCAGAAACTGTAGTAATCCCAAGAGAAGAACATAACTCTTCGGTCTCAGAGCGACGCAACTGTAATATTGGGCGGCTAGTTGTTGGTTCGATGCCACCCATACCCTGCCAAGCGCTTCCTCGAAGTAGAGCTAGCAGAATTGTTTCTGCTTGGTCGTCTGCCGTATGTCCAGTTAAGACTTTTTCAGGCAGAATACTGTATCTCGCTTGACGCGCCCGTTCCTCAAGATTCGGGCCGACGTCAACACTCACTGATCGTGATTCAAATTGAGCGCCAAAGCGCTCGGCAGCAGCAGAAACTGTATCGGCCTCTTTGCTGGAGTCTGGTCGTATCCCATGATCAACATGAATAGCAGTAACTTCTAATCCTGCTGAAGAAGCTAACGCAAGTAATGCCATAGAATCCGCCCCACCTGAAACAGCACAGTTAACCGGTCCATCAGGAAAGGAACAACGTTCTAGCAGGGGTTGAATGATATTTTTCACTTCAATTTTCCCAGCTTCACTTAGCTTCCAGATTAAGCTCCAATGGAACTAACTTTCTCTGGTTCATCTTTTATCCTGCTTATCCAAAGATCTGGGAGCTGTATTTCTTCCATGGATGGAAGATTCTCTGGTCTTTCCCATGCCCGATTTAGAAGCTCTTGACCCCCTACACTCTCCACAGCGGAGATAAAGGCCTCCCCAGCTTGGTATTGGTTTAGCTTTGCTTCTAAACCAATAATTTTTTGAAAAATCCTACTAAACCCTTTTGCAGAGTTTCGTCGATCTCGAAGCGTTTTCGCAAAGTAACTGGCGCTCGGGATGTGATCTAACCCGGCACGATCCATGGTGACATCACCATGGCCTTCTAGAAGACTCATCATCCCTGAAATTTGACCGATTGTTTCACGTTGCTTTGGGGTTGTAAGAAGATTCGGAATTCCACCTTCTGCAAATGGGTCCTCTCCGTTTTTTTTAGCTTCTACAATTCGCCTAACAGCTTCTTTGAGAACTTCCGGATCAGGATCAACTGTGTCAAGAGTTTGGTTTACAAGTCCTAGAAAGTGTTCTCGAAGCCAAGGAACACCTGTGAACTGGGCACGATGGGTACATTCATGAAGAGCTAGCCACAGGCGGAATTCTTCAGGGGGAAATCCGTACTTGCTTTCCAAAGCAAGTACGTTTGGCCCAACGTAATAAACTATGTCCTGATCTTCTGGATTTTCATCTTCGACTATAAGGAGGTCATACTGGCCCAAAACTCGACCTGACATCCACCCGAGGAGCATACCCATTTCAGCACCGCTGGCTTTAATACCAAACTCACCTAGAAAAGACTTCTCTTTACTTGCAAGCTTCCCAGCTAACGGCCGCAGCAGTCTTTGAAAAGAGTCAATATTCGCTTCAATCCACATCGGCCGGTCTGCAACTCGTCCTCTTGCGGCACCCATATGTGAATGAAGTCCTGTTTCCTCTGCAACTAACTGCTCTGCCTGCGCCGTGAAACGTTCGAAATCCGGAGCAAGAGTTGCGTAATGGTATGAAGAACTAGAAGGCCTGCGCTCGCTTATTCGGATTGCAACTCGGCGAGCTAGATCCCAATCAACCGAATTGTCTCGCACCGTTAAATATCCGGTGTCTGTTTTTTATAACGGGGAGGATATTTCGGCTTGACCACTTTAAATAGATAACCCCCTATTACAGCAAGAACCGTAAGTATGGAAGCTGGGGTGAGAACAACAGCAATCCACCAATGCCATTCATTTGCTGCAAGAATATCCATGGTTTGATCGTAGACGCGAAAAGGGGGCATCTGACACCTCAAAGAAGGGAATTACAAAATTCGTAAACTACCACACTTATTTGAATGCGTTTAAACCTTCGTTCGATAACACCTGATGCGTTTTCTAGCTACAATTCTGCCCAGAAACGCCTCGCATACACAACGGTCGGATTTCCGCACTAGTGACTTCTAAATCTCCCTGCCGACTTGGGAACCTTTGCGTCGTGAGTGTCAGGCGGATCCCACTCGCAGCATCGTCACACCAACCCCGAATATCAAAAGTGACATCACCGCCGATTGCTCGTGTTTGAAGGTCTGAAAGCACAATTTGGGTTCCGACACCCGCATACTCCGGACATGCTCCCCCAAATATTGATTCGATATCCTGTTCAAAACTTTCCAAGTCTGGACGTAATAGACCTACAAGTCCATATCCGCTCCACGCTGCACTCGGGCTTGCGATCATACTTACGTAGAAGTCTGGAACCCACCCATGGAAACCGTTATAAGTTATACAGTGCCAAGTGTTATATGGCCATGAATTTGTTGAAACAGTCCTTGAGTACCCCTCATATGCAATAGTTTCGTCCAACGCTGGGATCGTAAGTATTACGGATGAACTTACATCTGGTTCCTCATACAGGTTCAAAACTTCCCCATATCCAACCATCACAACATCGGGATGTTGTGAAAAATCATAAAAAGGAACTAAATCAACCCCGATTGTTGTAGAGCAGCTCCCTGCCGTTGGTGGAGGGGGGCCAGAAGAGCCGCCGTCAGCACTGGAGCCGCCACCCTGAGCAGGTTCCTGAGAGTCTTCTTCAGGGACATCAGGAGATGCGGTTTCTTCCTCTTCAGCTACCTGGTCCTCTTCTACGCTATCTTCCTCATCTACTTCTGCAGCGAATTCCTCGAAGAACTCAAGCTCATCCGACGTCAATTCAGAAGCACACGATTCTATCGCCTCATCAGCAGCTTGATCGAATTTGGGAGTTTCCGCATCAGAAGTTATGGCATCTAATAACCGCTGATAGGGGCCGCCAAAATTCTCTCGTGTTGTATCCACGATGCAAATAACGAATGCTTCATTTTCGATTGGGATGGAAGAAGCAAATATGTCGATAAGAGTTTCTCTCACTGGGCCACTTTCTTCAGGTGACTCCTCATTTGCGTTATCAGGTGCTTGCTGAGAAGTCCCCGCAGTAGATTCTTCTTCGGATTTCTGCTCCGTTTCCTCCTGCTCCTGAGGGGATCCCTGAGATGATGAAGACGGGCTCATTTCTGAAGAACTAGAGTCTTCACCTGAAGAGCTACATGATGTCGTCGTCAATATTGCGAACAGTGAAAAAAGCATGAAATATTTCATGTATTTTTTTGGCCTGCGAATTAGAACGCTATCCATATATGACCCCCAGTAAATTTTTTCTATTTTAACAATACGCGAAAAAAATCGTTAAGGGAAAAATATCTAAGATAATCAGGGCTTTAGAGATCAGAGATCGTAATATCTTTCAGGTCAATTCTTTGCAGTGATTCACTTATCCGAAGCTGAAGAGAAGGTGGCGCTTTGTCAGTCGCTCTCTGTGCCATAGCTAATTTGAAACGTATTTCGAGATCGAGTGCGCTGAGGCACTGAATACACCCACTAAAATGGCTCCTCACGGCTTGAATCAATTGAGGATTTGGGACACCTTCTAGAGCTTGAGTAATAAGCATTTTAGAATCTTCACACTTATGGGTATCTGTAGGTGAGTTATAAAGTAGTTCGGAAGATTGCTGATCTAACGCGTCGGTCTTATCGGAAGGATCGATCATGCTCTACCTCCTACCCCTACCGCTTCTGGAAGCCTCTTTTGATCAGAATTCATTTGGGAAGGTCCGACCAGTAAACCTCTTTTACTTGCAAAATCCAAAAGAACTTTCTGAAGTTTTGCTCTTCCGCGATGGAGACGTGACATCACGGTACCGCTAGGAATCTCAAGTATCTCAGCTATCTCCTTGTACGAGAAACCCTGAACATCTGCAAGTAGAACTACTTCCCGATACTGAGTGGGAAGGTTCTCCACAGCATCTTTAATCTCATCTTCAGTTAATCGTTCAAATAACATATCCTCTGCGCTCATCCCCAACGTACTATTTTGAATACTTCCTAAACGTCGGTGCAGGTACATGTCGTCAACTTCATCAAAGTCTTCCTCTTCAAACCCGCGTTGCTTCTTTCGGTAGTTATTTATAAAGCTATTTGTCAGTATTCGAAATAGCCAGGCGCGAAGGTTTGTGCCTTCTTTAAAACTCGAAAATGCCCTATAGCCTTTCAGATACGTCTCTTGCACGAGATCTTCTGCATCTGATGAATTTTTTGTAAGTCTAAGGGCATGCGAATAAAGCTGATCCATAAAAGGCATCGCCATCGATTCAAATTCAGCTTGATCAGCCATAGTTATAGTCTACCGATTAAAAATAGGGGAACTCTCCTGCGTTTGCTTTTCTAGATCGATGTCTAGGGAAAACCTTGAGCCCGAGAGGGGAATTGAACCCCTGACCTATTCATTACGAGTGAATCGCTCTGCCAACTGAGCTACCCGGGCGAGAATTCATACCGTAGCAACACATATCTTAGTTGACGACTTAGATTATGTTTCTTCATTTGAAAGTGAAACAAAAAGACCTTGAAGCAGAAGACTTTCGTTTGGATTTCTATTAAGCGCGCCGTTTGCTCTTCGGACATGTTCAATTGAACGCGCAAGTGCCTCAGAAGGAGCTTCATGAATCTTGTCCCGAAAAACATTCAATAGAGTGGCAAAACCAAACCGAAGCTCATCGATTCGTAAGCGCCGAATCTCTCTTTTGTGATTAGCCTCGAGTTCTTTTCTTCCGGATCCCCTAACCCCTAAGGCATCTTCGCGCTCTGTCAAAGCCTCGATTTCTTGAACATGTCTTTTATCGATTACGACCTGAGCTTCATCAAGATTATTTCGAATTTCTTCAACGATCTCAGCGATTACATGCCCGTCTTTATTTAATCGTTCAGGGATCGATTCCCACATGTTGAATCGATCGGTGACTTTTTGATCATTGATCAGATCAGAAGCTCTATGAAGATCTCCTCGTGATGCAAGAGCCACTGTTTTGGCTGCTTCGGTTTTAAAGTTTTGCTTAAGAAGCCAATCATGGATTCCAGATGTCGAAATTGGATGAAACTCTAATGTCATGCATCGCGAAGCAATAGTTATTTGCGAATCAGGGATATTTTCTCCCATGAGAACGATGATCGTAGACGGAGGGGGTTCTTCGAGGGTTTTTAGAAGGCGACCCACAGCGGTTTCATTGGCAGTATGAAACCGGTCGGCGACGATAATCTTTCTAGAGCTTTCTACTGGAGTTCGGCTTGCTTGATTTATAACTATCTGAACTTCTTCGTCTCGATATTGGTTTCCTTGTGGAGAGACGCGAACTAGATCTGGATGCTCTCCGCGAAGCACCAGCCGTTCTACTCTGTCAGCTTCAGCACGATCTAAGCCGTCACTTAAAATCAGAGCGGCAAATCCTTTAGCGGCCTCCCATCGGCACGAGCCCCTCGGACCTACAAAAAAATATGCGTGAAGAGGGTTAGAAGCAGAAATTTCTAGTTGCTCGATAACTCTCTCTTGTTCAACCACGAGATCGAATACTGAAGATTGAACTCCCATTTCACGAACTCGAACTGGTAAAAGAGAGATCTAAGTGTTCCATTATGGCGTGATCAACAAGGCTACTAACCTGCTCTAGAGAACCAGAGCCATCAATGACTACCCATTTTTCAGGAGTATTTTCTGCTAGTGATAAATAGCCACTGCGAACTTTTTCGTGAAACTCAGTAGTCTCACTTTCAAATCTGTCAGGCATATCTGTTCTTCGTTGCATAGATAATTCCACAGGAACGTCTATGAGTACTGTCAAGTCTGGGAGAAGCCCATTTGTCGCAAAGATCGACAACTCTCTCACATCGTTTACAGGAAGGCCTGTTGCATATCCTTGGTAGACGACAGATGAAGCTAGAAATCGGTCTGATACTACATGTATGCCGTTTTCAAGATTAGGTCGAATGACTTCCTTGACTAACTGGGCCCTTGATGCAGCCATGAGCAGCGCTTCCGTTCGAAATGCAAGTGGGGTTTGAGCATCAAGGAGAAGTTCGCGAAGTGACTCACCGACTTCAGTACCACCAGGTTCACGAGTAAGAATAGCTCCAATAAGGTCGGATATACGGCGCGCTTGAGTGGTTTTTCCACTGGCATCTCCACCCTCAAAAGCTATAAATAATCCAGTCACTTAGTTTCTTCCTCTCTATCTAAGGCTAGATCATCCTCTAGAAAATTTCTCACTGAAGTGAAGGCAAGAAAACCGGCTCCAAGAATGATCAGAGCTGCCATCCATAATGTAATTCGAACACCTGGAATAAATACTTTCCAGCCGAAAATGCTAAGTCGTTTATTAAAGATTTCTTCAGAGAGTCCGTTAAGGGTGGCGGCGACGAATGGGCCTATAGACATTGCAATGATTAGAGACAGTCTGACAATGGTGTAGACGGCAGAAAAAATTCTTCCGCGAAGTTCCTCAGCAACACTGATCTGCAAAAGAGTGAATCCTAAGACATAAATTGCTCCAGCAAAGACTCCTAGTAAGCCTATAAGAGCTGCCGCCGGCCATAGCCCAGACATCGATGCTGCGACGAGAAGACTGGCACCTGCAGCAAAGACTGAAAAGACAAATAGCTTCAACTGTCCAACTTTATTTTTTGACATTGCAAGAGATGCAACCCCAACGGCAACACCTATACCTAATGCTGTCTGAAGGATGGACATGCCGTCAGCTGGATTTTCACCTAAGACATCTTTTGCGAAAATTGGCCCTAGAGGTATTAGCATTCCTCCGCCAATTAAGCCGGCGCCCAAAGCGGCACAAACAGCTCGGACGACTGGGTTAACAAAGATAAATTCCCAACCTTCGCGCAATTCCTTAATTGTCGATGATAAATCAAGGCGCGGTTTCTTTTTGGTCGAACTTTCAGAAATTGAACGTTTAGGTATAGCAATAAACAGAATCATTAATGCCGAAAAGAGGAATGTGAGTGAATCAGTGAAAAAACCTAGTCCAATTTGATCAGCATTAAACGATGATGCGCCGGGCCATGATGAAATTTTGTCGGCGAAACGGCCGAGAAAGATAAAGATGCCTGCAGCTATTGGAACAGTTCCGTAGGTCGCCGCCATTTGAAGGGAATTTACGGTCGTGAGGCTTTTCTTTGGGACGATACTGGGGACCACAGAGTCTTTAGCTGGAATCCACAACAGAGTAAAGATTTCAAGAGCAAGGGATGCCAGAACTAAATGCCATACTGCCGAGGCAAATGGAAGAAGAAGTAGAATTAGTACTCGTGCGAGATCACAGTAAATCATAACTTTTTTCCGGTCCCATCGATCTACAAGCACGCCTGCAAGAGGAGCCAAGAAGAGGCCTGGAATTATCCGAACTGAGAAGACGAAGCCCACAGCTGTTTCAGGTGTTCCTCCTCCCAGTTCAGTAGCGGCGGCGGCAATAGCAAGAAAACCTAACCAATCACCTGTAGATCCGACTGCCTGTACGATCCATAAACGGAAATATTGGAAACTTCCAAATATTTTCTCGACCCAAAGATTTCCAGCAAGGCTTTGATGCCCTGCGACGAGATCTCCATGATGCGAAGTTGAAGATTGTTCTGAAGTCACGCGATCAGAGTAGTTTGAAGTCTTAAGCAAGGCATAAACACAACAAAGAATTCGAGAAATGTACTGAAAGGGTCCAAACGTTTTTTATTGCTGGGCTCTACGTTCTGCTAGAAGCTCTTTCGCGCGTTCACCATTCATTTGTTCAACGGAGTCCCCAAGTTGAAGACTTGCGTTTGTTTCGCCATCCGTAACGTATGGGCCAAATCGCCCTTCTTTAAGGACGATAGGTTTTTCTGATACAGGATCGGTGCATGGACTACCATCATCATTTTTCAGAGGGATTTCCTTTGATTGTCGTCTACGAAATTTTTTCGGCTCAGATAGTATTTCAACGGCACGACTATATGTGATTGTGAACGGATCATCATCATCTCCAAGGCTTCTGGTGTCATCTCCAAAACGTAAATACGGCCCATAAGGTCCATTATGGACAGTAATTTCAGGTATTTCTTCTTCTGAAATTTCACTCTCTGAGACAGGACCTGCAGGAGTAATTTGCGAATCTTCATCTGACTCTAGAACCTTAGGGAGGCTCAGGAGCTGTAAGGCTTCCTCCTTTGTTAGGGTTTCAGGGTCCATTCCTTCGAGAAGCGATGCAGTTTTAGGTCGAGGAGTGTTTTTTAGTCTTTCCCTTTCAAAGAGAACATCAACGGCAACTTGGCAATTATCGAATTTGGATAATGCCGATATGAATAATTCGATATTTTTGATTTTTGATTCGGGTTCCTTCAGCGTTAGAAGTTCCTCCCAGTAGCCAGAATCATGCAATAGTTCCCGGATAAGGGAACTAGGTTTTTCACTTTCCTGTTTTTTCTGATACTGGATAATCAAATGGACTAACTTTTCTAGCGCTGATTCTTGACTGCTTCCTGATTTAAGCACACTCCCTGTCCGAAATGCTTCAAACAAACTGCACTGGTTGTGTTCTGCAATTTCTCGAAAGTGCTCTATTGACCTTTTCCCAATTCCACGTTTGGGGGAGTTCAGTAGGTAGAGAATAGCTTTATCATCCGTCGGGTCCGCAGCTGAGCGGAGATAGGCTGCAGCTACCTTTAGCGGTTTAAGGTGATGAGGGAGTCGTATTAGCTCGCCTTCTGGCGAAGAGGATCTAGGCCATTTGGGGAAGTGCCCTAATGAGACATACCATCCGTAGCTTCCTTGCCTGAGAACTACATCAAGCCCAGTGTCGGGGTCCACACAGATGATCTGATCCGGTTCTGCCGCTGCATTTAGGTATTCTTTTGCCTTTAAAACAGTAAGTTGGTCTGGGGGTAGACTTTCGGGGATAGATGCAGTTTCGCCGTCGATGTCGTATTGAACATATGGCTTCTGGTTAGCAAAACGCGCGTAAATGTTTTGGTTTGATTCAGCGTCAATCCCAACATGATGGGCTATCTCATGACGAAGTTTTGGTAGCTCACCTAGTTGGATCTTGTCCTGGACATCAACAAGTTTGTGTTTAAAGCCAATTGCTGGTTCAAACCACCATTTATCGAGTGTTTCAACTCTGTTCTTATCACCATTTGCAATTTTGTCGAGGCTTTGCTCTAAGTTAGCTCTGTTGTGGTATTGGACTTCTTCGTTAAATTCTAATTCGAGGAAATTGGTTCCTACGATTCCCTTCACAGTTGGAACCAATGAACGGCCCTCTTTGTAAGTATATTCTCGTGCGCGAATTTTCCCTATTGTTGCAGAAAAGGTTGAAGGTCGTCCGATTCCTACTTCTTCCATCCATTTGACAATTGATGACTCTGTAAATCTTGCTGGAGGCTTTGTGGAGTGATTTTTCACTTCGATTTGATCAATGGTTACGATTTCTCCTTCAGGAAGGTCGGGGAGTATTTCTTCACCTTCTATCTCTTCATCGCTCTCCGGTGTTTCTTCATATATGTAACGGAATCCTGAGTGTGTAATAACTCGGCCGCTTGCACTAAACGTCAGAGTTTGGGATTCAGAATTATCGTCAAAAGAAACCGCCCCACTAAGCATCATCCGAGCTGTCTCACCTTTTTCATCTGTCATTTGGGATGCAAGTGTTCTTTTCCAAATAATTTCGTATACCCGTAGTTGGTCTTTATTCAGATCTCCTTTGAGCTCATCGGGATGCCGGAATGTTTCACCTGCTGGTCGGATCGCTTCATGCGCTAATTGGGCACTAGATGTTTTATTCTCATATGTTCTAACTTCCCGAGGTAGATATTCTATTCCGCACTCGGTTTCTATACTTGCACGAGCCGCTTCAATAGCTTGATCAGATAAGGCCGTACTATCCGTTCGGTGGTATGTAATATACCCATTTTGATACAAGCTCTGCGCTATACCCATAGCTGCGCTGGCTGAACCTCCCAGCTTGTTAATAACTTCCTGCTGGAAAGTAGATGTAGTGAAAGGAGGTTTCGGTTTTCTTTGATACGGGGATCGTTCAATCGAACTTACAGCAAGAGTTTTCAATTTCAATGCTTCTCTCAACAAGTTCGAACGGACCTCATCTAGCACGACTACTTCGTTACTTTTTTTAAGCTCTCCATTCTCATCGAAATCATTCTTTCCGGAAACAACTTTCTGGTTGTTAATTTCTATAAGTTTTGTATTGAATATGACATCTTCTCTCGAAATAACACTTGCAGATAAGCTGCAATAATCAGCGCTTACAAACCTGATGCGTTCTCGTTCACGTTCAACTAGTCGCCGGGTGGTCGGACTTTGAACCGGCCCCCCAGAAGCCCCACCTCCAATAACTTGTCTCATAACACCAGACCAACCGAAACCTGACATTCGATCCATGATTCTTCGGGCTTCTTGTGCCGCAACGAGATCCATGTCGATATCTCTGGTTTGCTCCAAGGCACCAATAATGGCTTTTTCTGTTATCTCATGAAAGACCATTCTGTAAAAAGGGATTTTAGGTTTGAGGACTTCAACTAGGTGCCATGCTATTGCCTCTCCCTCACGATCTTCATCGGTAGCAAGGTATAGAAATTCAACATTCTTCAACGCTTTACGAAGTTTGGTTATCGTCTTTTTACTATTTTCGCTGACAACATACCATGGTTCCCAGGTATTCTCTGCAGGACTTTCTCCAGATACATCGATACCGTAACTATGAAGTTCTGAGTTATTTTCATGAATTGTTAGGTTGTACCGTTTATCGGTTTTGACATTTTTCGGTTGGATTATGTCCCTAATATGACCAACTGAAGCTTCAACTGAGTAATCAGACCCAAGGTAGCGTTTTATTGTTTTCGCTTTCGCCGGTGATTCAACTATGACAAGTGCTTTAGGCACAATCCATCCATTTCTATTCTAAGAAGCATCAAAAAAACTGTGTTTGCTTTCGGGGCGTGAGAGTAACCTAAAATTTCGCGTTTGCAACGCATTCTTCAAAAAAAAGATTTTTTGTTTACAATTATGTTGGTTACAGTTTTGCTATGGGCCGTTGACTTTTGTAACTTTTCAGCCCCGTAGGAAAACCTTACCGGTAGCTTTCTTACTCAACATTTCTGCTTTTTTTTGTTCCGTAATTTAGGAACGTAATACCTATTATTCCTGCAGCTAATGATGCGAATAAGATTCCTATCTTTGATTCATCTGCGAATAGTAAATTATCTTTGTAAGCAAGATTGGTAATAAAGAGTGCCACCGTAAAGCCAATACCGGCAGCAGCAGATAAGCCTAGAAGGGACATGTTATTAAGTTCTTTCGGGCGGGTAGTAAAGGGCATTCTTATCCCTATCCAAGTCATTAGGAAAATACCTAATGTTTTTCCTATGACGAGACCGAGTGCGACTCCCCATGTAATAGCACTTCCGGCGGCATCTCCTAAGACTCCTGCCCCCAGGTCAACTCCAGCGTTTGCTAACGCGAAAATAGGGATAATGATAAAACTTGAAATTGGATGAAGCACTGTCCCTATTCGTTCCGCTACCGAAGAAGATGACTCGTTGAGTTCCATTGCAGTGATGCGGACATCAACAGGGTAGATATTTTCTCCTTTTTCGCGAAGCCATTCGAGTGCTCTCATGCCTTCTTCTTTAGATTGTTGGGGTTTAGCGGGGGTAATAAGGCCGAGAAGAACACCGGCAATCGTAGCGTGGATTCCGGATTCAAATGTTGCCAGCCAGAAGGCGAACCCTAATAGAATATAAATCGGGATGTACCAAATTTTTAAGAATTTGAGTATAAGTATTGCTGCAAGGATACTTATGGCCGCTATGGACCAAGAGATTGAGAGGCTTGAAGTGTAGAAGATAGCTATTACTAGAATCGCGCCGATATCATCAACTATGGCCAGACTTAATAGAAATACCTTTAGAGGTCGTCCGACCCGGTCTCCTAGAAGTGATACGACGCCAACAGCAAATGCAATATCTGTTGCCATTGGAATCCCCCAGCCAGAGGCGGGGTCGCCTGATGGGTTAAAGGCGAAGAAAATGAGTGCAGGGAAGACCATTCCTCCTATCGCCGCTATTGCTGGAAGAGCTGCTGCCTTTGGGTCTTTCAGATGTCCTGAGACCAGTTCTCTTTTTATCTCAAGACCAACCACAAAGAAGAAAATAACCATCAGTGCGTCGTTCACTAGTTTCGACAGAGTGAGATGATGCCCGGATCCTCCCATATGATAACTGCCTATTATTAATTCAAAGTCAGTATTCCAAAGGTCATCGTAGCTTCCTGACCATGGGGAATTTGCCCAGATAAGGGCAAAGGCTGTTGCGATAAGAAGTAAGATTCCTCCAGCTGCTTCTATATTTAGAAAATTTCGAACTGGCTTACCGACGCGCTGGGCTAACCCACTATCTCCACCAAGCCAGGTCCACTTTGGTAAATCAGGTAAGGGCGTATTGTCTGCCATTGCTCCATTCGATCTATCAGCTTCAATCTCTTATCTTAGAGGGAGCATCAGCGAAAATACTTCTTCGTATGAAGTCAAAAAAATAACAGACTCATATTTACTACTGGAAATATCTTATTTCTCCGTTCGATGCTTCAACGACTGCATGAACAGCATGATGAAGTGCCTCATGATGTATCTGGAATTCTTCTATTTCTGGGTCAGGTTCTGAAGCAACCGTTGGAATATCCTCTGGATGGATTGCATCTTTTTCCATCTTGGCAAATGCTACATCCCAATTGGTCATGTCAACTTCACGTTCGAGGTACATGCTTGGAGCCTGCAGAAGAGCTCGGTCTATATCATTTACAATTGCTATCACGATATCTGTGGATGTAAGGACTCCTGGAGTAGCTATAAGATGTAGCGCTTGAAGTTTTCTCATTGCCATTGCGATAATCATATTTGGTGAGCTCAGCTCGATAATTGCCGAATCAATTTCTGCTAGGTCTATAGTCACTTTCGGTTCGATTTCGAACCAATGTTTAAGAGTATCAAACAGTCTTTTCGCTATGGAATGCAGCGCTAATAACTCATCTGGCTTTGGGATTATTTCAGGTTTGTTTTCAGCATTTTCCATTCTTTGATGGTAATAAATCTTGTAAGAAAGTTCGTCTAGTTTTGATTATTTAATTTTCTGAAGGTGGGGAAACGAAGACGACTAGGTTAACGGTCGTTCCTTCGTCAGCCGATTCAATTGTTATTTCATCTGCAAGGATTTTCATCAGAGGTATGCCAAATCCTCCTTCGTACTCGAGTCGCCCCGTGTCTGTGAGCGGTCCAGCTGGGTCCAATTTTTCTGGATTAAACCCTGACCCGCGATCTTGAACCTCTACTTCTATGCGATCACCATCTATCCCAAATCGGATAGTGATTCGTTCATTTGAGTCGAGTCTTGCATGTGCTCGAATCGCATTTGTTGTAGCTTCAGAAACTGCAAGTCGAAGGTCATCGATTCGTTGATCTCCTAATGACTGATCGAGGCTTGCTGCTGAGGCTACAACAGCTCGGACTAGTGAAAGGTATTCAACTTGTGAGGGGATTTCTAGAGTTATGCCTTTATTCATTCAACGGTGTCCATGTACTTGGGTCTTGGTTCAGGTCGACGCTAGATAGGACGCTATCTAACCCAGTTAAGGAAAATACTTCTTGGAGGCTGCTGGATAGTCCTGAACACCTGAAATCACCGCCGTTGCTTCTCGCTCTTTTTACTCCTCCTACTAGTATTCCGAGTCCAGTCGAATCTAAAAAGTCGACATTTTGTAAATCAACAACTATGTGTACATTTCCTTCGCTGACGTGCCGAACAATTTCCTGTCGTAGTTGAGGACCTGTCGCCATATCAACCTCTCCCACGACATGGATGATCGTCCAGGCCCCTATGGTTGAGTGCGAGAGCGTTAACATCATATGTATAGGTTATGGGATTGTGAGCCCAGCTGCTGACTCAGCGAAAAGAAGACTCATTTCTGCTAGTAACTCGTTTCGTTTTGGATTTTCTTTAATTGAATTATTCCATCAAAGTCCACAGTAGATTGCGGTGGGGAATTACTTCATCAACATCTTTTGTCCAAACTGCCTGGCCAAAATGTACAGATCTGTCATTGATTCTGCTCATAATTATTGCGTGACGCAACCCAGCATAAACCATGAACCAGTGAAGGTCTTGCGGCAAGTGACCGGTTTGGTCTCGAAAAGTTTCTCTGACTGTTTCAGGATTCATAAAGTCGGGAAGGCCGGGAAATTCATACGTTTCAGCTATATTTTGAAAGAAACTATGAAGGAAGACAAGCCAGCCTAGATCTACTTCAACTGGTGCAAGGCCCCCCATTTCCCAGTCAAGAACAGCGGCTGGGACAAAGGAGTCATTATTGAACATAATGTTCCCGATTCTTGAATCTCCCCAACTGAGAACTGTTGCGCTTTCTTCAGGCCAATTTTGTTCAAGCCATGTGAAAGCGTGTTCGATAACGGGATGTTTTCTCTTATCTCCTGTAACCCACTGGTAGTAATTTCGTTGGGCGGAAAAATGTCTACGGAGATGACTGCTGCCTACGTCTTCAAATTCGAGAAAGGCAGTATCGAGATCTTCAAGATCTATTTTGGAAAGTTGACTAATTATTTGAACTGATTGATACTCTAAGATCTTCTGATTTTCTAAGGATGCATCTAAAAGCCATCCTCCAAATACATATGGGGGAATGTCAGGTGGAACTCTTCCATTAACCTGTTCCATAATAAAAAATGGAACACCAAGCACAGTAGGGTCAGTTTCCAACCAGAGTACATTCGGGACGGGAATTGAAGTTCTTTCTCGAACAATTTTCATTATGCGGACTTGGAGATCAAGGTCATATTTTTGGAAGACAGGAATGTCTGCCGGAGTTGGTGCAAGGCGAGCTACTAGCGAAGATTCGTTCCTAAGATTTGTGTTTTTTGATTTAGCGTTGAAAAGTAGCGTTTCGCTAGACATTCCAGAGCCTGATGGCCTTCGGAGGTCAGTAATTACAGCTTCTGAGTCACTAATCTTTTCCTTTAGCCAGTGCGCCAATAACTCTTGTATTTCATTAAGGTCTCGTGAAGTGCGTTTTGGTTCTAGTTGATCGGACATCGGTTTTGAGAATACCAGCAAGTGAGTGGGCGCGGATATTGATTGGGCTCTACTTTATAGTACGTGGAGCTCATTCGGATTAGAGGGTCGATNAGTTCGGCAGGTTTTGCCGGTGGTAATAGGTTTGTAGTTGGCCATTGGGAGCGTTCACCTATCGGCCCGTTTGGTGACGTTATGTGGGGTACGCCAGATGGGCAAAGANTTCTNTTAGCTGGAAATCAGNAAGTAGCTGATTTTGTTACTTCTATTTANAACTTTGATGATGTCCGGATNGGGGATCTCNAAACGGAGTCTGATGGNCNAGTAACNACTGTCGAGGGCTTAGGCTTNAATCTNNACTTNTCTGGCGGGNTNGCNCGTGTTATTCCCTTTTNTCGCCCTCTTTCGTTTACTAGNTTNGTTGAAAGGCCGTTNGCTAAANTTCTTATGGGAGTGGAAACTTTTGGTACGAGCTCTCGGGGTGTTTCTGAGTGGTATCAAGCAAGGAAATGGCGTTGGGTTAAGGATGGAAGTGTCAGCGTAGATGGAATTTCTCTGGGTTCTCCTCTCGAATTTTCTGAACCTATAAACGTTGGATTCTCTGAACCACCAGCAAAGCCGGCGATAGTTTCTTTGCAAGTGGCGATTAAATTCCCATTGAACTCTAACAAGGTATAGTTCTTAGATGGTTATCATTGTTTTTCTCGTAGCGGCTGTGGTTACGTATCTAATTGTCAAAAAGGTTACGGATAAAAAAAAGTAATTACTCGTAATTATTTCTGTAAGCTTCCAGCAACCAACTGACTTGTGAAATGTAGTTTGTTTAGAAAGTTGCTGGAAATCGCTTTCTTAGAAAAGTTTGGTAATAATGGCTACTTGGTGAGATATCCATGGAGGTGTCCGAGTACCTGGTGGGCTCCCCCGCCTTCAAAGCGGGTGGGACGAGTGATCCTCGTCCGGCGGGTTCGATTCCCGTCCACCTCCGCAATGTTAGGTGGCCTAGACGGCTAGGAGGTCACGTGCTCCGGTATCGCTACTTGGGTGACGAAGTTTTGACATTGCGCGAGCTTCAATCTGGCGTATTCGTTCACGTGTAAGGTTGAAATATTCGCCTACCTCTTCGAGGGTTCTTGGTTCTCCCCGGTCAAGCCCGAATCGTAGTTTGAGAATTTCACGTTCTCGTTCATCCAGTGGGGCTAGTAGACGGGCAATTTCGTCTGGGAGTAATGAGGTGGCGGCTACTTCGAATGGGGACGCAGCGCCGCGATCTTCTACAACGTCGCCTAGTTCAGCATCGCCATCTTCGCGAAGCGGTTCTGAAAGGCTCATTGGTTCGCTTGCAAACCGTAAAGCTTCAATGACTTTATCTTCTGGCATTTCGACATCTGCCGCTAGTTCAGTCAGTGTTGCAGGTCGGCCATATTTTAGTTCAAGCCTTGATCGGGCTTTTTGTAATCTTGCGAGGGTATCTCCGGCATGGACTGGAAGCCTAATGGTCCGTCCGGTATTGGCTATTCCACGGGTTATAGCTTGTCGTATCCACCAAGTCGCGTATGTGGAGAATTTGAAACCTTTGCGCCAGTCGAATTTTTCAACTGCGTGCATAAGGCCAAGATTTCCTTCTTGGATAAGGTCAAGGAGAGGTAGACCTGAAGCCTGATATTTCTTTGCTATGGAAACGACCAGTCGAAGGTTTGATTGAACGAATTGACGTTCAGCTTTTTCACCGTTGCGTGCGTTGCGTTTAAGATCTCGTTTTTCAACTGCGGTAACTTCTTCTGATGATTCAAGCTTTTGTCTGGCTTCAACTCCCTTTTCAATAGCTTGGGCTAGCCGGACTTCGTCGTCCTTTGTCAAGAGCGGATATTGTCCAATATCGGTGAGATATAACCTTACGAGGTCTTCTTCATCTCGCTCTACTCGCTCTTTAGGCAAGGTACGCTCTTTTCAATATTTGTGGTACTTCTTTACTGCACCACGCTCCGCAAGTTTCACCCTACCGAGATGATCGCACCGTGCCTACAAAATTTGACGATATCTTTACTGTTTCTTAAAAATTTTTTATACGGTTCGGAGCTATGTCTAAGCGCTAATCGATTGAATCGTATTTCTTTGTTGCATTAATTCCGGTTGTAAGCATTGATGATTGGAATTCTTCTATCTCGGCCAAATGCTTTTGGAGAGACTTTTGGCCCGATTGGACTTTGTCTTCTTTTGTATTCTGCTAGGTCGACTAATCTGGCTATGTGTTTTACCATATCGGGGTCATAGCCTTCTTGGATTAGTTGATTGATGACTTTATCTTTCTCAATAATGTCTTGTAATAATTTATCCAAGACTTCATATGGGGGGAGTGAATCTTCATCGAGTTGATCTGGCCGTAACTCGGCGGAAGGGGGTTTTTCTATAATTGAATTTGGAATTACTTCTCTTCCAGCTGTGGAGTTTTTCCATCTGGCAAGGTCGTATACCTGGGTTTTCCATAAGTCCTTTATCACTGCAAAGGCTCCTGCTGTATCACCATAGAGTGTTGAGTATCCAACGGCGAGTTCGCTTTTATTTCCTGTAGTTAATACAAGCCATGAAAATTTATTTGATAATGCCATAAGAAGAGTGCCGCGTATCCGAGATTGAAGATTTTCTTCAGTTGTATCTTCTGGAAGGTCTATAAAGGATTCTGAGAGGGTGCTTAAAAGGGCTTGATGGGTTTGCTCGATTGGAATAACTCTGTGATCACATCCCAAATTTGCTGCCAATAAAGCAGCGTCCTCAATGGAGTGTGTGCTGGAAAAACGTGATGGAAGCGCGACAGTGTGGACGTGGTCAGGTCCTAACGCATCAGCGGCGATTGTAGCGACGATTGCTGAGTCTATTCCGCCGGAAAGTCCTATAACGACGTCAGTAAAATTATTTTTTCTGAGATAGTCACTGGTAGCGAGACACAAGGCTTTCCATACTTCAGGTAGTGGCTCGAGGGGTTGAAAGCGAGTATGTTCTACTTGCCCTTCAGCGGGATCGTATTCTTTAGTACCCAAGGGTATTTTGATGGCTGCTTCGTCCGAAGTTTTTGTTGTGGGTTCTATATCAGTAATCATGATAGTTTCTTCAAATTGAGGGGCCCTGCTAAGTACGTTTCCGTCTGCCTCTATCACCATTGATCCACCGTCGAAAATTAGTTCATCTTGGCCGCCTACCTGATTTAGATAGACGATCGGGATTTGTGATTCCTGTATACGTTGTTGAAGGACTTCTAGCCGAGTTTGTATTTTCCCCTGTTCATATGGAGATGCATTTAGATTGAGGACTAGTTGAGCGCCATTCGTAGCTAGTTCATCAACTACACCATTTGGGAGCCAGAGATCCTCACAGATAGTTATTCCGACGTTCACTCCGTGGATCTCAAATATTGGTGCCTTCCCTTTCCCAGGCGAGAAATACCGTTCCTCATCAAATACCCCATAATCAGGAAGAGCTCTTTTGTCATAAACCCCATAGATTCGCCCATTAGCGCATATTGCAGCAGAGTTCGATGTCCTCCTAACTGGGTCGGCAGCTGCCTCCTCACCAGAGACAAAGCCGATAACTGCAACACATGAGTTAACTTCTTTGGAAATCATTTCGAGGGTTTTTTGGACTTCTTCAACAAAGGCTGATTTCAGTAGAAGATCTTCAGGTGGATACCCGCAGACTGCTAGTTCTGGAAAGATTGCAATATCTGCTGATGCTGACTCTGCTTGCCTGTATGCAGCGATGATCTTTTCTCTGTTCCCATCTAAATCACCCACATGCAAATTCAATTGACATGCAGCTATCCGTAAAGAATCCATATCTGCAGGTTAGGACGATTGTGGCTGTCCTGAGAATTTAGATGCAGAGAAGTTATAAAAACATTGAAATAACAATGGTTTGATATCAGTTTTAAGCGAATTCGGATTAATTTTCTCACTATGGTTTCGTAATTAGGTAATCTAAAGAAGTGGATAACCATGAAGACCTTGAAAAGGGAAGGATACTTTCTCTTGATTTTTCTAAACTAAATCAAATTGGGAATGCAGGATATCCTGTTCTTCCTGTTGTGGTTCAAGATAGTGATTCAGGTGAAGTATTGATTATTGCATACGCAAATGAAGAAGCATTACGGGAAACCTTAAAGCGTAAAGAAGCCGTTTTTTTTAGTACTTCCAGAAATGAGTTATGGCATAAAGGGGCTACTTCAGGTGACACGCTATCTCTTGTTGAGGTCAGAGTGAATTGTGAGCAGAACTCTCTTCTATACCTTGTTCGACCTCAGGGCGAGGGAGCATGCCATACAAAAAACGCAGATGGAGCTGCCCGACCCAGCTGCTACTATCGCAGCATTGATTCCGATGGTGATCTTCGGTTTATCTGATTTAGTGTCCGCTTAGTAAAGCAAACTTAGGCTAACGCAGCACCTACTGTTTCAGTCATAAGTGCAGCAACAACATAGGGATCTGCGTTGGCATTAGGCCGACGATCCTCAATGTATCCTTTCTGGTCTTGTGCAACTTGCCAAGGTACACGGATAGAAGCTCCACGATCTGAAACCCCGTAGCTGAACTGGTCGTATCGCTGTGTTTCATGATCTCCGGTTAGGCGATCTTCGATTCCCACTCCATAACCTTCAAGATGCTTCTCAGGAACTCCTGGGGCTCCAAGTGACTCACATGCCGCTGTGATCGCTTCATATCCTTCTCTCATAGCCTTAGTTGAGAAGTTGGTATGCATGCCAGCGCCATTCCAATCCCCTTTCATAGGTTTGGCTTCTATGCTGATTTTCACATTGTGAGCTTCGCCCACGCGGTAGAGCAAATAGCGAGCTATCCATAGATGGTCGCCTACTTCAACTGTACCTGCAGGGCCTATCTGGAATTCCCATTGTCCAGGCATAACTTCAGCATTGGTTCCAGAAATTTTGAGGCCAGCCTCTATACATAGTGTGGTGTGTTCTTCAACCGCTGGACGACCATAGATTTTATCAGCGCCAACACCGCAATAGTACGGTCCTTGTGGGGCAGGAAAACCATTAGCAGGAAAGCCTGCAGGCCATCCACTTTCTGTGTCGATCATTGTGTATTCCTGCTCGAGCCCAAACCAAGGATCTTGGTCTCCGTATTTCTCTTCAGCTGCTCTCGCTAGCGCTCTTGTATTAGTCGGGTGCGGAGTCTCTTGATCAGTTAAGTACGTCTCACACATAACAAGTATGTTGTCGCCGCCGCGAATTGGGTCAGGACATTGAAAAACGGGTTTTAGGACAACATCAGAATTATCGCCCGTAGCCTGATTAGTTGATGAACCGTCATAACCCCAGATACCTGGTTCGTCCCCATCAGATAGGATTTTTGTCTTCGATCTAATCTCGGCTGTTGGTTCGGTACCATCAATCCACAAATACTCTGCCCGATATGTCACAATATTCTCCATTATTCTTCAGGAGAGCCAAGAAACAGATTTCTGCATCTTTTCTCTCATTAACTTCATTACTGCATTCTGAACTCTAGTTGCAGGCGCAGCGAGTAATGTTAACAGAGTGTTAATTCGCCACCCAAATAGAAAGTATTTCTGAAATTATTCGTTAGAAATAGAATATGGAACCACAAAAAGAATACGTACTGCGAACTGTTGAAGAACGAGGGGTTCGTCTGATCCGTCTTTGGTTCACGGACGTTTTGGGAAAACTAAAATCGGTAGCTATATCTCCGGCTGAACTTGAAGGTGCTTTTGAAGAAGGCCTGCAATTCGACGGTTCTGCAATAGATGGATATAGCCGGGTACAAGAAAGCGATGTTTTAGCTGTACCTGACGCAAACAGCTTTGAACTACTCCCTTGGGTAGATCCTTCGGAGCCTACAGGCCGTATTTTCTGCGATATCAAGAATCTAGATGGTTCACCATTTCAAGGTGACCCCCGTCAGGTCCTCCGACGAAACCTACGAGCTGCCCATGACAAAGGGTTTACGTTCTTTACTGCACCAGAAATCGAATTTTTCTATTTCAATAACGCAAGTGAGCGTAAACCATTAGATAATGCAGGATATTTTGATTTAACGACGCTTGACTTAGGGAGTGGGTTGAGGCGGCGAACGCTTCATATGTTGGAAGCAATGGGGATCCCTGTCGAGTACTCATTTCATGAGGATAATGCTAGCCAGCACGAGATTGATCTTCGGTATACCGAAACTTTGGATATGGCGGACAATATTATGACTTTGCGCCTTGTTGTCAGAAAGATTGCTTTAGACGCAGGTATCCATGCGACATTTATGCCTAAACCAATAGATGAGGGACAGGGGTCAGGCATGCATACCCATATGTCTCTGTTTGAAGGGGACGTCAATGTGTTCCATGACCCAGGAGATGTCCTTGGATTATCTGATATAGCGAGAAAATTTATGGCCGGTATCCTGCATCACGCTCCAGAATTCACGGCAATAACAAATCAACTCATTAACAGCTACAAAAGAATGGTGTCGGGGTATGAATCTCCGGTTTATGTAAGTTGGGCCAGGAATAATCGATCTGCACTTGTTCGTGTCCCCATCCACAAGGCGGGTAAGGCATCCTCTACACGAATCGAATATAGAGCTCTCGACTCTGCTGCAAATCCATACCTTGCATACTCTGTTATCCTCGCTGCAGGCCTTAAGGGAATAGAAGATGGTTATGAATTACCTGATGAAGCAGACGAAAACTTGTGGTCACTAAATAGAGAGCAAGCCAGAAAGGCAGGACTACAACGACTACCTCAAGATCTCCGAGAGGCCTTAGATTTGATGGAAGAATCAGAGTTAGTTATGGATGTGCTTGGGGAGCATATTTTTGAATGGTTCCTTCGAAACAAACGAGAAGAGTGGGAAGCGTATCAGCGGCACGTCACTCCCTATGAAATAGAAAGGTATTTACCGATTTGGTAAAGGTTATTTCTTCAATTCACTTACTGACTTCATTGAAAATCAGCGGGCATGACGTGGGTTTTCAGATCTTATCCACCCTAAGCTGAATATCTTATGGCCCCGATTCTCCTCTTCCCAGATCCCCCACCTCCCGAGTTGATCCAGTCCCTTGATATGGCTGGATACGCTTGGAAAGCGGTCGCGAACGCAGTAGCTGCAGAAGAGTTCGAAATACATGATGGATGGGGAGGAGCGATTTTAGTGGCTGATCAAGATCCGGATGCTGCCTTTTCATTAGCCCGAGCTCTGAAGAAACGTTCTGAACCAATCCAAAATATTCTGATATTGATTAATGGCGGACAATTAAATCAATTGGAACTGCGTGATGACCTATACGATGATTTCTGCCTGACTCCGTTTCACCCCCAAGAACTTCATGCTCGACTGAATCATCTTTTCTGGAAAGGTGGTCAAGGTACTCGGGGCAATACTATTTCATACGGCGATCTAGTCTTGAACGTGGAAACATATCAAGCTGCGATTCAGAGCCGGCCGCTTGATCTTACTTACATGGAGTACGAATTGTTGAAGTTTCTTGTTTCACACCCAGGAAAAGTTTTTAGCCGCGAAACACTTCTTTCTCGGGTCTGGGGATACGACTACTTTGGTGGGGCTCGGACAGTTGACGTCCATGTGCGTCGATTACGGTCAAAATTAGGTGAAGAATACGCGGGGCTTATACAAACCGTGCGCTCTGTTGGTTATAGTTTCGGCCAATCAAGGTGGAGTTCGTAAATAATCCTTCCAGCTAGGCTCTCTTATAATGATCTAAAATTTTTTGGACTGAATGAACTGGTTCCCTAAATTTAGTTACTTGCTAAAGTCTCTTCTACTTAACTCAAAAAGCTCCGAACCCTCGTGTTCTCGATCAACATCCTTTTGAAGGATATGCCCCAAAACTCCACTAAATAGGAGGCCGGTCATGATTATCGCAATAGGAACTACTACAGCGAGGATAATTATAATTACTACGGTGCCGGCCATACTCTCTCAATTCTAAAGGAGTCGCTTCTTTTAATCATATTTTAGCCCAAGCTTCGATTTCAATTAATGCGCCTAAAGGGAGAGCGTCTACAGCTATTGCTGATCTAGCGGGACGATGACCTTCGAATTCATCGATATAAATTTCGTTCATATGATCGTAGTCATCGATGTCCGTAAGGAAAACCGTTGTTTTGAGAACGTTTTGTAAAGTAACATTCTCGGACTCAAGTAAACGTTTGAGATTAGCAAAAAGCTGCCGAAGTTGTGGCTCTAGCCCTCCCTCAACGAGAACCCCATCAAGGTGACCGATCTGACCTGAAACAATAATCCAATCATCGGATCGCACAATAGGGGTATATGGCCCAGCTGTTTTCTCCATAGCTATAGGGTACCTAAAAACATTAAACACTGTAGTGGATAGAAATCTATAAATGTGCCAGTTGGTTAGTTAGGAGTTACGTTTTATTTTTATGGCCAAGGTATTTTCTGAACTTCAAAAACGCTCTATTCCTAGAAGATCGTTTTTAGCTAGTGCTGGCTGCGCTCTTTTGCTTTCTTCGTGCTCAAATAATCAAAGGGAAGTACTCAATGACTCAATGTCTATTGAAAAGGCCCAATTCTTACAAGCAGGTTTTGCGGATGGTTTTACGATGCCTTCCACCCTTGTTGCTGGGACGCCACAACGCGCTCCATTTTTTATATATGGTTCAAACGGGCTTCCGGTTGTAAATAACCTTCCCATTGAAATTGTTGGGGAATTCGTACTTCCTTCAGGATTAGCTCAAAAAGTCTCTCTCCCTCAATACAACGAAGGAATATCTACTCCCTATTTTCTCTTAGAGTTTGAAATTTCTGAAGAAGATCAGGGTATCTGCCAATTAAAGATCGATAGCCAGGAGTTATCTCAAGTTGTTGAATTTCGCGTTATCAGTCAAGCGGAAACTGATCTGATCCAGGTTGGAGAAACGATGCGCATCGCTGATACCCCAACGTTTGCTGATAGCAATGGATATGACCCGCTTTGTACTCGACCGGAACCATGTCCATTCCACGATATAAATCTCAAAGATGCCCTTACTAATGATCGACCAACCATACTCCTTGTGTCGACTCCAGGATTTTGCCAAACGAGTATCTGTGGTCCGGTACTCGAACTATTAATTGAACTTCCGAAAAATTCAAATTGGGATATCATCCACGCTGAGGTATACACAGAACCTGCAAAAATTACTGAAGCCACTGATCTACAAGAGTTGATATCGCCAGTCATTCAAACATACGGCATGAATTTCGAACCATGCTTTATCGTTGCCGGAAGTGACAACAAAGTATTAGCGAGATTAGATTACGCCTTTGACAAAATTGAGATGCGAAAAGCGTTAGATTATCTTAATTAAGTTAAATACTGGGTTGGTTAGCTGAAGCTTTGTCCGCAGCCACAGGTCTTTTGCGCATTTGGATTATCAATACTGAAACCAGACTGATCTAGGCCATCTTTGTAATCCAATGTTGCTCCTTCAAGAAGCATAGAACTTGAAGGGTCTACGACTACCCTGACATCACCATATGTCACTGTTTGGTCATCGTCAGCTATATCTGTATCGAAGAACATTTCATAACTGAAACCTGAACATCCACCTGGGCGGACTGCCACGCGCAAAGCTAAATCACCTTCAGCTTCGTCTTTAATGAGTTCATCAACTTTCGTTGTTGCTGCATCAGTAAGGGTTATCATCTTCACGCTCCTCAAAGAAATATTAAAATCATTATAATATGTTTCTTGTTCCAAGAGAAGTGTGAAGCGTTGAATTTTTTTCGAGATACTATTTCTATATGGAACTATCTGACCTTTCTGAAGTTGAATTTAAGGTATTGAATCAACTTCAAGGCGTTGTCGATCCTGAACTTGGGTCGGACATCGTTGATTTAGGAATGGTCAAAGGGATTGCACATCATGATGACGGTCATGCACTTATTACTGTCGCGCTTACGACATCTGGCTGTCCTCTTCGTGCACAGATTCAAAGAGATATACATTCAAATCTTTCTCATATACCAGAAGTCACCAAGATAAAGATTAATTGGACTGAACTTACTCAGGATGAAAAATCGGACGTAATGGCTCGAGCAAGGTTAAATATTTCAAAAGAAGAAACAGTGACGCAAATTCCTCGAACAGCAAAATCAATTATGGTCGCTTCAGGAAAAGGTGGAGTGGGTAAATCTTCCATCAGTGCAAACATTGCCTCGGGTATTGCCCAACGCGGCTACACCGTAGGGGTACTTGATGCGGATATTTGGGGATTCTCTATTCCACAAATGATGGGTCTTTCCGGAAGACTAGAGGGCGATGATGAAACCAGAAAGATAAGGCCTATTGAAAAGAAAACGGGCGCTGGAGTTCTGAAAATTATCTCAATGGGATTTCTCATTGATGAGGAATCATCTTCTCTTAATTGGCGTGGTCTTATCCTTAATCGTGCAGTCCGCCACTTTCTCGAAGATGTCGAATGGGGACACCTTGATTATCTCATTATTGATATGCCTCCAGGGACTGGTGATGTTCAGATGGGGTTAGCAAAGATGCTCCCACGTTCGGACATGATAGTTGTCACTACCCCTTCAAAGACAGTGCAGAATGTAGCTGCGAGGGTAGCAAATATGGCGAGGAGTTATTATTTACGTATTGCCGGTGTAATCGAAAATATGTCTTATTTCGTTAATGAATCTGACGAAAAGTACTTTATCTTCGGTAAAGGTGGAGGTCAGGAGCTTGCTCGAGAACTGGGTGTTCCCCTTTTGGGTTCGGTCCCGATAGACGAGAATGTGAGTAAGGGCTCTGATGAAGGAAATCCTGTCATTCTCAGTGATGGACAAGCTTCGCTTGCACTTAATACCATTGTTGACGTTATTATCAACGAGGCTATTCCTCTAAATAAAATTACTGACTGTTCTGCCTATGTCGAGCAAGAGACGGCTGTTGAACTCAACAAGTAGTGCTCGTCAGTTCTTATCGAACTTTCCAGCCAGATTTGAGCTGCTTAACTGTTTTCTCAGTCGCTAGTTTTTCAAGATGAACTTCGATATTGCTGATAAGAAGATCAATTTGTGCGGGGTCATCAATTTTAGAATATTGGGATGCAACTACTTCCTCGGAGGATGTTGCTCCTTCTTTAAGTGCTTTCACGATCAAATCGTCTGTAGCTGAATATCGTTCCAGTGTCGCAGAAATGGCTGCTTTAGGGTCCTCGACTACGTGACCGAATACTGGTGCGATTCTTCTTAAGCGCATTTTTGATGCCTTGCTAATGCTTTCGAGGGCGATTGAAAGGTCCGCCTGTCCAGATACCAAGGGAACTGCCCATTCTTCAGAGATTAATTGGCCGCAAAGTAAGGTTCTCTCTTCTTCTAGTAAAAAGGTTCTGTGATCGGTAGTTGGCCCGCCCATCTCATGAGCAGTGAGTCGAAATTCTGTTCCGATGATTTCTTTTCCATCTTTGGGGTCGAACCATTCGGCTCCTGTGCGGTCGATCATTGCGTTAACACCACCCGCGTGAGCAGGGTCAGAGCACGTCGTCGTCACCCAACGGATACGGTCTCCTCCACAGCCAACGACAGAATCCAAATGGGAAGTGTTTTCTGGACCAGGGTCAATCACGACTATTTCATCAATCCCTACAAGGTATGTATTTGTCCCATATGAAGTACGTGGGCTGGGGTTCAAACCAAGTATTCGACGAACGAGTGGACTTAAGGCCCGAGCTACACCGGGAACGATCGGTTCGGGTCCTAAATCTTGCTCTTCATCTTCATCTCGGAGAGTTTTGTTATTTTTTCCCATGTCAGTTCTCCAGTGAAGGGGGATCTCGAAGGTCATCGTCTTCTCGACGTAAATCAACGATTTCGATATCCCCATTCTCCATCCCAAAGAATGAATCGCGGGTAAAATTGAATGTACTTTGCTTTGGGTCCGAACCCGTTGCCCTGAATGGTTGATTGACAATTCTTTTGAAGAATAGACGACGAATTATCGGACGGGTTAATGGGAAGAGAAGCAATAATCCAACCACATCAGTAATGAACCCAGGGGTAAGCATGAGAACAC
>PBMJ01000010.1 GCA_002722525.1 Acidimicrobiaceae bacterium
TTTCTGATGGCTGCTGATCTATTTTAAACTTTCGTAGCTTTCCAATAAGTCCGAGATGAACATGCAGGATACTTCCGTTATCCCACCAGCAAAATAGATGTTTCCCCCACGCTTCGCTTCGAAGCAATAGGCAGCCATTGATAAGAGATGCTCCCTCGGTAAATCGCCCTTGAGGAGAAAAAGCACTAACAGGGCCGCCTTGGAGGTCTAATTCCAGATCTTCTGCTAAACGATGGATTGTGTGTCCTTCTGGCACAAGCAAAACGGTAGCGCCAGGTTTGGCTAGATGCGTATAGATAGAAGAATCTATATTTGCGGGGATACTAGTTTTTCGGCTACCACGGAACAATGGGGAAGCGGTCTCTATATTCTAATCGGCTCAATACGAGCCGAAATTGGACACTCGTAGTGGTGTCTCTTGTTCTGTGCCCCTTGTTGCTTTTGCAATCCTCTTCATCAGGTGCGCTCATTCAAACTGATTCCCCTCCATGGGATGATTTGGAGAAAGCTCTACTGCAATTAACTGACGCACAAGCAGAACTTCAATTGTCTGAGATGAATATAGACGAGAAAGAGCGAGAACTTACTGAGCTTCTTCGTGCAGAAAATAAGGAAGAAGCACTTGAGATTTCTTTTCTTTTGGAGATGAAAGAGGCCGAAGACTTAACGAGGAAGCTTGCCATTGAAGCTTTCATGGGAGGAGATTCCGTTAGTAGTGCAGCTTATTTACTTGATTCTGAAAATGTTGGGGATTTGATCTTTCGGCGCGCAATTCTTAAGGAGGCTACTGAAGCGGTAGAGAAGCAATCTCAAGCTTATGAGGAAATGAAGGATCGTGCTTCCTTCGCTATGCTCGAACTTGCCAGTCAAATAGATGACATTCTGGTTTCTATACTTCTTGAGAAAGGTAAACGTAGTCAGGTAGAAGAGGAGATCTTAAGAGCGGAGTATGTCGTTGAGATCGCACAGATTCATGCGTCTGCGGATGTGCTAAAGGCTCAGAAACGCCGAGTTGAACCTTCCGATGAGCAATGGAGAAAGCTTCGATTCTGCGAGTCGACAGAGCAATATGATATTTCGACTGGTAATGGATATTACGGAGCTTACCAATTTGACTTAGTTACTTGGGTAGGAGTTGGGGGTGAGGGGGACCCTTCAAAAGCTCCACCGGAAGAGCAGGATGCAAGAGCAAGGTATTTATACCATCTAAATGGGTGGTATCCGTGGCCGGTGTGTGGCCGGTTTCTACCTCAGTGACCCGCGCTGGCTAGCATAGGGCTATGTCGGGGTACATTTTCGGGGTAAGGCTGTGAATCTTCTCGTTGTATTGTTTATTTTAGGATTTGCATCTATCGGGTTCTCTCTTACCTATGTCACAAGTATCAATTTACGGCTTGAAGAGAGAGTCTGTTTCGGAGTCGTGATCGGCTCAGTAATGATTTCCATTGTAGGTTTCGCTGTAGCATCCCTGGTGGGAGCTACTGGCTTAATGGTTATAATCACCGTTGCCTTCTGTGTTGCTATCGTCTCTCCACTTGTTTTTCTCAATAGAAAGACAATCAAGATAGAACTAAATAGTTTCCTGCACAGGGCAACCTACTCTTGGAAAGATAAAGATAGCCCTAAGCCGCTTCTCGGTATTCTGTTAATCAGCGCAGTCATGGCAATTCGAATTCTCCAAAATGCATTTGGTAAAACGTTGGACGGAGGAATATCAGCTGGCCATCTTTCCGTTTACGGAGATTGGTCAGCTCATCTGTCGTATGTCGCTTCTTTTGCTTATGCTGACAATTTCTCACTGAATCTTCCAACTGCAGCTGGAGAAAGTTTCGCATATCATTTTGGCGTAGATTGGTTCTCTGCAATGTTTATTCCTCTCGGCTTGAGTTTGCTGGGATCGCTAGAGGTTTCCACTGCTGTTTTAGCGATAGCTTTTCCTGCAGTTATGTTCATAGTGTGCGAGAGGCTTTGTTCCAATAGGGCAGCTGCTGGCGTATCTGTCGGCGTGTTTCTTACAGCAGGAGGAACCGGTGCCCTTTACCGCTTCTTCATTGAAGACCTTCCTGAGCGGGGGTTTTCGGTCCTAGCAGATTTACCCAGAAGTTACTCATTCGATGGTTTTGATAGAAACTGGGTAGATAATCCTGTTACCGGATTTCTGTACCCTCAACGACCAACGCTTATTGGCTTTTCATCCACCTTGATTATCATTTTTCTTTTGTGGATGAACAGAGACCGGCACAACGCCAAGACGTATATTTTTGCAGGCGTTTTCGCAGGCATTCTTCCAGTTTTTCATGTTTTTGCTTTTGGAGCTGTTCTTCTTATGGGTGGGTGTTGGGCTGCTATATATAGAAGCAGATCCTGGTTATTTTTTTTATTCCCTAGTCTTTGTCTAGGTATACCTGTTCTTCTTTGGCAGCTTCCCGAACGGGACGGTTCAGAGTGGCACACCCTTTGGATGTTGGGAAAATCATCATGGGAGCGAACGCCGTTAGATTTTCTATCTTTCTGGTTTTTAAATACTGGCCTGTTCATCCCATTAGCGCTTGCAGGAACTTTGATCACTATTAAGAGGTTCGGTTATAGGTTCCTTCCAATTTACGTGCTTCTCATTATCCCGAACATAGCTATTTGGCATTTCTGGCCAGGGAATAACGCCAAATACGTTGTTTTCTTTCTTCTCTTAGCATCCCCATTAGTCGGGGAGGTGTTAAGTCGTTTATTCGCTCATTCAACCGCAGCAAAAATTTTAGCCGTATTACTGGTATTCTCGTTAACTTCGTCAGGGGCCTTAGACATATGGCGAGCCTTCGAAGGGAGTTCTGGTCCTTACCCAGCTAATTATCTTTCTGGAGAAGATGTTTTGGTTGGGGAATGGGTCAGAGACAACACTGATCAGGATGCCGTATTCGCTAGCGCGAATACCAATGTTCACCCTGTGCGGGCATTAGCAGGGCGAACCGTAGTTTTAGGTTCTCCTGGCAGGCTGAACGATCTAGGTGTTGACTGGTACAGGCGAGACCAAGATCTAAGGAACCTGTATGCGAACCCAATTGAGGCTGATGTAATTATCCGTCGATACGATATCGACTACATTGTTGTTGGACCATACGAAAAATCTATGTTTATTCCTGAGAGTGATAGAAACCAAGGTATTGATGATTCTTATTTGAACCATTTTGGTGCGTTAGTTTATAGCACTGGCGGTTACTGGATCTACGAAACACAGGGAAAAAATGGCTAGTTCGAGAATCAAAGAAACCTTCAGAAGACATATCGATCGGAAGCCTGATGGGGCGCATGTCTCGCAGGGCGCATGGAAGAGAGTCCGTCACCTAATAGGACTTCTATTCCTTCTAGCAGTATTGAGTAGGTTGTCATATCTAGGCCTCCGAGCTTTTCACCATGATGAAAGTCTTGACGCATGGTTCTCGCTCCAATACCTGGATGGAACGTATAAAGGGTATGACCCCGTATATCATGGGCCGCTACGGTTTTATCTAACTGCTGCTTTTTTCTGGCTTTTTGGGCAATCTGACAGTATCGCCCGCCTACTTCCAGCTATTTCGGGCATAGCGGTTGTTCTTCTACCATGGGTTTGGCGAAGGAGTCTTGGCACTATAGGAACTTCTATTTCAGTAGCTTTACTCCTAACAAGCCCAACGATGCTGTATTTCTCGAGATTTGGGAGAGAAGATAGTTTCTTCCTTGCTTTAACGTTTTTGACAGTAATAACGTTAATTTCCTTTCTTCATAGCCCCAGAAGGTGGCACCCTATTGCACTTCTGAGTTTGCTTGTCCTGAGTTTGGCGGTGAAAGAATCAGTCTTCCTTACAGTATTTATATTTGGTTCATTCGGTATTGTTCTTATCGCACAGGATCTCCTGACCGGAACCTTCCACCGAACGAAAGGTTCGCTGATAGGCAAGCCGAGATACAAAAAACTTAAACGGGAGGTTCGGATAGAAGGGGTTGGTCGAAGGACGATATCTGTTCGTTCTAGAGTGTCTGAGAACAGCAACGGTCAATCTATCTCTGAAGAAGTAATTCGCCGCTGGTTCTTCCTTCTAGGCGTGGGTCTCATGATTGCTGTATTCCTTTGGATTGGAACAAATCCTGGAGAACAAGAAGGCAGCCCTACCCTTATCAAATTAGGTGTTTATGGGGCAGTCCTAGCATTCATTGCTCTTGTATGCGGTTTCATAGCAGCTCGTCGCAAGAGTATGTTCTCTCAGGTTCCCGTTTTCCGAGCCTTGTTGGTTCCTAGGTTTGGTGGTTGGATTTTTGCCGTGGTCATAGCGGCGATAGTTTTTGTAGCGTTATTTACTCAGTTCTTCCAGCAATTCGATGGCCCTGGTGTGACGACAGCACCATATGGGGCGATTCGAAATGGTTTAGTATCTGGTTTCGAATATTGGCTAGGTGAGCAAGCGACCGTAAGGGGCGATTCCCGATGGCAGTACTATCTAGTGCTTTTGTTAGCCTACGAATGGATAGCGCTGGGTTTAGCTTTTGCCGGTTTGATCTCGGTCCTTCGTAAACCAAATTTATTTGGTCAAATCATCGCATGGTGGGCATGTGCAAGCTTGATTGTTTACTCTTGGGCAGGAGAGCGAATGCCATGGCTGCTCGTTCACCTTCTTTTACCAATCGTGATTCTTGGTGGTATAGGAGCCCAGTCGATATGGGATGGAATAAAAAGTAGGGGGGCCACGGTCTGCTTCAGCTTGCTACTCATTTTAGGATTCGGTTACGCCACGGTAACTAGTGTCTATAGTTCTTATTTACGAGGGGGAGAACCTCAGGAGTTATTTGTACAGGCCGGTCAGGCAACTCCCGAAGTCGTTGAATGGGCTGAACAACTCGAAACACTCGATCGGATTTCTCTCGCTCATTTTGGTGAGCATTTGGAAGTGAAGATTGACAGTGACGTCTATTGGCCATACGGATGGTATCTTCGTGACTTTCATTCGTCCTCATATGCAGTTATAGAAAATGAAAGTTTTCCTTCTGGCGCAGACATAATCTTCGTTCCCCATTGGGATCGGATAAACCTCGGAGATGAAGATGGCGCCTATCTTGAAATTCCATACGAGCACCGTTGGTGGTGGGTGCCAGAATTTGATACTGGGATTGCCAACCCAAGCCAGTTCGGAGATCTAATCTCCGCATGGGCTGATTGGGTCTGGAATCGCGAGCCTTGGGACAGTGGAAGTAGCCGATGTCCTGCTTCGCTTAGCGGTTCCGTGTACATAAGAGAAGAGATCTTTGCGTTGGCAGAGACATACTTTAATTCGCCATTTCCCCGTCGCGGCGACAAGCCAGAATATAAGAAATCATGCCAAAATGTAACTAATTTTCTCGTATCGAATAGGTAGTTGGGTCTATGAATTTACTGAGGTCCAAAGCGCATCCTCATCAACGTTATAGATAGCATTTCTTCCGTGTTCGAATACCTTTGTTAAAGCAGGATGATCCTCAAATGAAACTAAAATATCTGGCTTTCCGAAACGATATTCCTGCACCCCTACGATCACGTAGTCGACTTCGTAAGTAAGAAGAAATTCTGAGATAGTCTCTCGAGTTCCTTCTGTATAGAAGTTCTGAATATCCATTCGCCTTTGAAAGATCCAGTCGGCGTACTTCTGGCGCTGCTGGTACTGATGGGACGACCATCCTAGAACGGTAGGTAGCCCCGTATGTATTGCGATGCGGCTATTCCAGTCGTAGCTATCACCAGTCCACTCGACAATTGTGGGCCTTCCACTGACATTTGATCTTATCCATTGGATCAAGGGGAGATCTTCAGCGATCCTTACCACCGTTGCAGCTTCTTCTGACCCTTGATCTCTTCTAATAATGGATGGGTCATAATCTAGATATGCGACACCATTTAGGCCCTTGTACTCGGAACTAAACCTAGTTGAAAGCCGCGGTTTCGTAGCTAATAAGGGATAGGTGATGCCGATCAGCACTATTACTAGAACGAAAAGTCGCCAGACCATTTGAGGAGAAGCTTGAAAGATTGATGGTTTTTCTTTCTTAGGGGTCTGAGCCTCTTTGATGAAGCTCCAAATATGGTGTATTGCAAAGGCAGAGCCAATTGCGAAGAAAAGCCAGCCCTGTAACCAGAATTTGAATACAGTATTCATTCGCGCAACGTCATTGTTGATGGTGATAACCTCTGGCCCGCCAATAACAGCAAATCCGAATAAAAACATGATTATGGCGAAGAGCTTTCCGACATCAGGGTCTGTTCTTCTACATTCGTATTCTGCGAGAATGAGAGAGTAGAAAACTCCGAAGATCGTAATTGCGAAAGCTGCACTCACCTCTAGAAGGCACAGGCCTAGTAGGCCGATAGAAAGGATTGGTATCGAAGACTTCACCAATTTATTTCGCCGAAGAATTTCAGGAAGGACATGGACAGTGATGTTGTGCTTTCTGTGCTCTCTTCGCTGTTTTGTAGAACTTATGCCAAAGAAAATGAAAGCTATTCCGAGAAAAACTCCCCAATGAGATAAGAAGTCATCGAGGGGTGAAGTCCATTGAGCCCGGTGTATTCCGATATTGAAGTTTTGAGTGTCACGAAGATACGGCCAGAGCAAAGCGGTATGTGTAAGAGCAGCTACAGATAAATGGCAAATGAATTGAAGGATGCGATGCTGTCTAGCAGGCCCGCTGAATGCAGAGACAGCTCCTAGAAGACCTACTACACCAAGTATGTACATCAGGGTATTCCCACTTGTGGTTACCGCACTTGACAATATGGCTAATCCGGCTACCCCTAATAGGAGAGATTTGATTCTGCCATCTTCATCAGCCGAAACATCTGAACTTATCAAAGATCCAAGAAAGAAAGTAACAAACAATATAAGAAGCGACGTTGGATAATCCCAAGTATTCGTCATTCTTGCAATCCCTGATAGCAGCCCAATACCGATAGCTAGGCCAAGGGCGTTCCTGCTTGACCCGTGTTTGCATGAACTGAGATATGCAAACGATAGGGAAAGCAATAGGCCACTTACTGCCATCCCCATCATATGTGGGTGAAGATCCCCGAAAAGGAAAGTGAAATACGGGAATTCGGTAATATCGAAAGTTCCTGAGTTGACACGGCTGGGGGCCCACCAGTCGAATCTTGTCAGAGAAGTTCCGGTAACCCATGCCCATGTTCCCCCGACCAGCTCGAAGAAGGCGCCCAGAATAGGCCACCCTTCCACAAACTCCCAAGTATTTGCCGAACGTAGGCGTTTAGCGTGCACTCGAAGCGCGTCAAAGGTCCCCGACCCCATAAAAAGAAATACACCTAGAACTCCTGCTTTTAATGCGGTTGCCTTTGATGGAAGGGGCTTTCCCTTTGATGCCCCAGTCGATCTAACAAGGTTATACAACAGAGAAAAGACGATTACTCCGACCAGAGCACCAAAGGTTGCAACTCCGAACTGAAATGCGACTTCTGGAAGAATTTTCAAAGCGCGCATGGGTACGGCGACTAGGAACCACCCAAAATAGTAATAGTTCATTGCACCACCTGAAAACCATGGATCGTGCGGCGGCAACTCTGTTGACCTCCCTATTGCAGTTAGGTATCCCAGCTCCATTGGCTTCTCCCCCCCGAGGTAGGAGTCCCATAAATCTGGATTAAATGAACGCAGAATTAGCAAGAAGCCAAAGATGGCTAGAAAAATAATTTCACTTATAAGCCACACGGATCGGTGCTCGAAGAAAAGCTGACGTAGCCGCGCCCGATGCACCCACCACAGAGCCATCCCCAGAGAAAGAGTCACTGCGATGCTTGTAAAGGCTGTTGTTTGGTTAAATTCAACCACATCCCACGCCACAAAAACCCACAAAAGTACGCCGGACAGAATAAATCCAACAGCCTTACTCAAACCGTATCCAGCATCCGCAAAATGTCTAAAAAGTAAAGAAGTCCACGGTAATACAGCAAAAGCAGTCACCTGAAGCCAGATCAGCCACCAAACCCAGTTAGGAACTTCCAAATAAGTTCCTCGTGAAAATGAAGTATCAAAGGTTGCATTGCTCTGTCGAGATGGACTCTCAGAAGGCCTAAGGAGAAGAGCATTGGAGCTAGCATCCTTGGGCTCGAGATTAGGTGCATGAATAGCGCTGAATGGATTTAGGACTTTGAGAGCTTCCGTTCTAGACCACCTATTGGTCTTTTCCCAGATAGTTACTCTTGGATGGTCATAAACGGTGAATGTCTCCTCGCCGTTAGCGTCACTAATCTCCACACCAAAGAGCGATGGGGAATTTTTAAAGTCTGCAACTAGCTCAAACCCAAGCTCACCTGAGAACAAAGCCTTGTAGTAGGAAGTTGTCCCTGGGTACTCAGCAGGAATTCTCGGTATTGAGCTATAAAGTCGATTACTGGCTTCAATGATATAGTCAGCTGTTTCAAGCTGGTCTACGAGAGTAACGAGTTTAGATTTTTCGGATTCCTGGTCGGTGAAACGGTCTGACCTAAATAAATCAAGGTCAACGTAATTCAACTGGACCGGCGCAACTGTGGGTCTAGATAGAGGTAGTCGATCATCCCAAATTTGATTAGTAACTGTCGAGCCTGAGGCTATGTTCTCATTAATCCATTCTGATGCAGATATTCGAGGGTGAGTATCGTTATAGATACCATTTACAAAAGCGCAACCCCAAAAGAGCGTTCCGGCTACAAGGATTGCAGATGCCCCTTGGCTAAGTCGATAAAGGACGATTTTTTTCTCAGTAGTAATCTTCTTTTCTTTTCCCCAGTGCCATAACCGGTAGATTCCGAATCCGCCAAATGTTATGGCTATTGGATATGCCGGGAGGAGATAACGGATTAATGGGTTGAACTGTTGACTTACAAGTCCAAGCATCACTATGACAAAACTAAGAGGGATTATAAGCATATGATTTCGTTTCCTGATGATTTCAGAAACTGTTAACCAAAGGCCGACCAAAACTGCAACTGCTAAACCCGGCCCCATGCCATGCCAGAAAATAGACTTAAGTGGGAACCATAGAGGCGTAATTCCTACCCATTGGATAACCCAAGGAACATCGGCACCGGAATTTACAGATCGTAGGTATTCGATATCTGAAAGAAACCTTTCATCGAAGGCAATAAAACCGCTAAATGCGTAGGGGTGGAACAACCTAAAACACAGAAATGCTACGACGAGAATCGACATTGCCAGCCCCAAGAATTTCGCCGACTCCCTGACTATTTTGGATACTTCTTTAGAATTTATTTTGTTTATTAAGCATAAAAGAATTGCGACTATGGGAACTATGCCTACTGCTAGACCACTCAATTTAGAAGCTACAGTAAGGCTAAAGACAACTCCGATTGAGAGAACTAGCTGTATTACCCTTCGATTGAACAATTTGTCCAGGTCGTTTGCTAAACGGATTGTCTTATAGAGCTTTACGGAAAGTAGCACGGTGGCAGCAGCGAAAAACGTCACCCATGTTTCAGCTCCATAAAAGTGACTGTATTGGATATGAAGGGTGGTAAATGCTTGTAGCGCGGCTGATATGAAACCTACTTTTCTGTTAAAAAGTTCTCGACCAAGTAGGTATACGATCAAGATTGTTCCTGTATCGATCATCGCAGAGAGAAGTCGGCCTATTAAATTTGCTTTATAACCACTATCGAAGGCTTTAGAGGTGATCGTTGCACCTGATGTTTCTTTCAATCCGATGCCTAATTTGTCTGCCGAATTAACAATTGTGTTAGGAATTAGTGTGTCTTTCTCAAGGTAGTTAGCTGCTGCCTTTGTGATGAAGAGAGGAAGTGTTCCGTAAACCCAAGTGCTGCGGTGGTTGTATGGGTTAAGAGTTGAGTCGGCCGAATTAAAGTAATTTCCGCTTCCAGGCCAGGAGATATCTTCTGTGACCATGCTCCAATAGCGCTCATCTGGATGCTGGTGTGTTCCTTCATCCCAATTT
Source organism: Acidimicrobiaceae bacterium (assembly GCA_002722525.1). Lineage (GTDB taxonomy): Bacteria > Actinomycetota > Acidimicrobiia > Acidimicrobiales > UBA8592 > UBA8592. The sequence goes on from PBMJ01000010.1 coordinate 9,958, forward strand.
ATGTTCCAGACCCGTAAGGTGAACCCGATCATGAGAAGGGCAACAAGCGATAGACGACGAATCAATTTAAAGTGTTTATTTAAATCGAAATTTACCGAGGGCACATTATGTACCGTAGATCGTCACTGGCAAAGACGGAGATATCTTGAGTGAAATTCCTTCTAAGCTGTAACCCTTGGCCGTAATTTGGATACTATTTTGATATGACCATTGATCAAATTGAAACCAGTGAAGATACTGCAAAAGGCCTGCTAGTTACAGACGCCGCAGTGGAAAAGGTTTTAGAGGCCAGGGCAGAGGAGGAAGAGCCAGAGATGCTGGCCTTACGCGTGCAAATAATCGGGGTTAATGGACCGGAATTCTCATATGACCTCTCCTTCGAGAGTATTGACGCAGCTTTGGACAACGATGTTATTTCGACCATTGGTGATCTCACAGTTCTGGTCCCTGAAGAAAGCTATGAAAATCTAAATGGCGCAACCCTCGATCTCCCAAGCAACCCTATGCAGGGAGGTCTAGTTATTCGCAATCCTAATCGTCCGAATATGCTTGAAGGAGATGACCTAGAACTAACTGGCTCAATAAGTGAGAAACTTCAACAGCTTCTTGATCAACACATCAACCCGTCTCTGGCCGCTCATGGCGGTTACGCTGAGCTAGTTAAAATGGAAGAGACTGCAGCCCACATTCTAATGGGTGGTGGTTGTCAAGGATGCGCCATGTCCGCAGCAACTCTCCGGCAGGGGATAGAGGTGATGATTGCCGAGGCTATCCCTGAGATTACCGAAATCGTAGATGTCACAGACCACGAAGCTGGAGAAAATCCTTTTTTCGACTGAGAAGATCAGTCGTCGCCCTGTAAAAATTTATGCACAGATAGGACTTCCTCAGTAATTCCATCGGAATCAAGTCCTAATTCAGAAAGAATATCGTCGGCATTCCCCTGGGGGACATAAGCAGAGGGAATCCCTAAGGTTCGGACGATAGGCCCCCGCCCTTCCAGTTTGGAAAGTTTATTTTGGATAGTGGCCCCAATGCCACCTTCGGTAATTCCATCCTCAATGGTTATTACGACGGGATGACGGTGGGCGTCTTCGAGCATTGCCACATCAAGTGGAGAAACGCATCGGACGTCCCAAACCCCGCAATGTATTCCATACTGCTCTAATGCAGTAGCAGCTTCTTTAGCTGGTTCTAGCATCTTTCCGATTGCAAGAATACAAGCATCATTCCCGTCTTGGAGTTTGCGAGCTTTCGTTCCCCTACCAACTTCTGTTTCGTGGACAGTTGGGGCAGGAGTTCGTGGATAGCGAATACATACCGGACCATCTGTGATTTCCAAAGCATCTTGGAACATTTGCTGGAGTTCTTGATAAGAGGAAGGAGCGAAGATAGTCATACCAGGGATCTTCGACATCAACATCATGTCAAGAAGCCCATGATGAGAGGCTCCATCGGGGCCGGTTATACCAGCGCGATCAAGGCAGAAAATTACTGGCAGCTCATGAAGCCCCACATCGAAGGCGATTTGGTCAAATGCCCGATTAAGAAAAGTGGCGTAGATAGCTACAACCGGTCTAAGGCCAGACATTGCCATTCCAGCTGCAGCTGTAGTCGCATGCTGCTCAGCTATACCTACATCGAAGAAGCGCTCAGGGAAGCGTTCAGAGTAAGGAAGAAGTCCCGTGCTATCGGGCATAGCTGCAGTAATTGCTACGATATCTTGTCGGCTTTCTGCCTCTTTGATTAGAACTTCAGTGAATGCAGCCGTGTAGCTTCCTGGTTTCGGATTTCCAATATCGTGCAGACGCTTTACTGGGTCATTTTCAGCAGGTCCATATCCTCGGCCCTTCTCCGTTAAGACATGGATAACCGTGGGGCCGTCAAAGTCAGCTGCGTTTCGGAACGCTCGCTCTAACTCCTCAACGTTATGGCCATCGAAAGGACCGTTATAGCGGAGCCCCAGATTTTCGAAGAACGAGGTTGGGTCCCATATTTCTCTAACTGCAGCTTTCGCCGCTTCTATGGCTTTTTCAACTGATTCGCCGAAAGGAAGAACACTTTTTACTTTCCTTTCGAGTTTTTCCTGTTGTTCGAGGTATCTGGGGTTATTTCGAAGTCGTTTGAGGTTGTCTGAGAGGCGTGAAATAGTAGGAGCGTATGATCTACCATTGTCGTTGAGGACAATAATCACGTTACTCCCCGCATGGCCGAGGTTGTTGAGGCCTTCAAATGCCATCCCGCCAGTAAGGGCACCGTCGCCAACTATGGCAATGACTCTTCGTCCTTCACCTACGTTACTTGATTGAGCAGCTGCTATCCCGAAAGCGTAGCTTAGCGCTGTTGATGCATGACTATTCTCTATCCAATCATGATCAGACTCAGTGCGGCTAGGGTAACCGGATAGCCCACCCGCCTTGCGTAGTGAGCTGAAACTTTCGGTACGCCCAGTTAGAATTTTATGGACGTATGCTTGATGCCCCGTATCCCAGAGCAAAATATCACGCGGGGAATCAAACGCCCGATGGAGGGCAATCGTTAATTCCACAACTCCGAGATTTGACCCTAGGTGCCCTCCGTTCGTTTCAACCGTATCAACGATAAATGAACGAATTTCTTGTGACAGTTTCTTCAACTCAGAAGACGAAAGTCTTCGGAGATCTGCAGGGCAAGTGATTTGTTCTAGCATAACTTTCTTGGTTTCAGGTTTTTACGTTAGCAGTTGTTTATTCATTTCCCTAAGAGAAAATCAAACTAGCTATGTGGCGTGTGACACTTTGTTATCGCTTGCGATTCAGCCCATTTTTGCAACGAGCCGCCGATCCAATACCCTGCCAAAAGGATTAGGCCACCTCCGACAGCATCGATCCAATAATGGTTGGCTGTAACAACGATAGCGAAAAGAGTGCACGCGGGATATAGGGCAAGAGCCGAACTGAATATCCGGCGTTTTATAAATGGTTTTAAAGCCAAATAACTCCAAAAAGCCCAAGCGAAGTGGAGGCTTGGCATAGCAGCGTATTGGTTCGAAAGGTTTTCCATCATTCCAGAGTCAAAGCTCCATAAGCCTCCTAACTCGGCAACTGTGTCAACAAATGGGCTGCTTTCGATGCAAGCACCATAGGTTCCGCAATTCCCTAGGAGTCGAGGAGGCATTAATGGATAGGTAGCGAAACCTATCAATGCAAGACCTGTAGTTGTTAACCCGATAGTTCTCCAGCGCTGATAGGCATTTGGCTGCCGAATATACAAATAGAGTAAAACCCCCAGTGTTACGACAAAATGAAGAGTCCCATAGAAGATATTCCAAAACCTTAGGAACAGATCCCATCCCAAAAACCACCCCTGAATGTCAGCTTCAATATAAAGTCCGACGAAACGCTCGACATCGATCATGTGCCCTGCGTTTCGTAACGCGGTTTCAGGTTCCACGGTCGCCGAGCCAAATTGATTACGGACCCAGGAATAAACTGCATAGAAAATCCCAATAAGCAGCAGCTCTCTAAACCAGTTTAATTCTGGCCGTCTATTTTTTTCCGTGAGTAATTGGTTATGTTTTTTTTCTCGCATCATTCGAGAGTCGATGACTCAATCTCGTTTGTTTTAGACCCTTTCCGTCCTCCGAAGATCAGCATGGGTAAGCCAATAAAGCTGTTGACTAAGGTCAAAGCGTAAAGGGCAAGCCCAAGGGCTAGTGCCTGTTCGTTTGATACATCAATTCCACTAAGGAAAACGACAAGAGTCCCTTCTCTCACACCTAGGCCTCCAATCCCTAGCGGAAGAACCTGAATTATAAGGACAGCAGGGATAAATGCCATTAAGGCGGTTAATCCTACTTCATCAATTCCAAGTGCCTCAACAGCGCATCCAGCAGCCAAAAGGAGTGCAAATTGATAGGCGAAAGCTGAAATGATTACTTCACGCGCAGCCTTCGGGTTCCCTTTTAGCCGGTCAAGTCCTAAATGGACAGCATTAGCGAATCTTAAGAGGCCTTGACGGTTCTGCAGTCCTTTCCCTATACGGTTGCTTCCAAGTAAGAGAATCACAAGTGTTAGGGCGATAAGTGTCACCATTGCAACGATAAGAGGAACTCTAGTTGATGTTCCTAAGCCTGTTAGGCCTGGATTAATTGCGAAGCCCAACAGGGTGATTACTGGGAGAACGAGCCACCCGCTCAAACGTTCGAAGACAACCGAGGTAAAGCTAACTGGGCCATCATCTGTATCCCGAGTAAGTCTTCCTATACGGATGACATCACCGCCGACTGTTGTAGGGAGAAAATTCGATACAAATTGGCCCGCCATGTAGTGACTGAAAAGTCTCCAAAGTGACTGGTTTACCCCTAGCGCTCGGAGGACTCTTTGCCATCTAACCGCCCCGAGTAAAAAGCCAATAAGGGTAAAGATGAAAGCGCCGATGGTCCAGAAAGCTGTTTGTTGGTTCCATTCTGGGATCAGCTCATCCCAGTCTATTCCATCCATAGATTTAAGGATCACAATGAGAAGAGCGACGCTTAACCCAATTCGAAGAGGGATGGTTACTGAGTTACGTTTCCACCATGGGATGGAATCTTTTTCCTGAGGTTTGCTGTAAATGTAACTCATTGAGGTGTCCGAGTAGGTAGGAATTGGTGTGGAAAGTAATTAGCTAGCAATTGATAGGTTATTCCGCATTAGCAGTCAATTATCGGATTTCTGAACTTCTCTTAACTTTCTTGCAGTAATTTGACCCAAAAAGCCTGAAAACGTTGGTTTTTAGCATTTAATAGCTGTCAGACTTATTCCAAAAGGTTGTTCCTGCTGGGGCTTTTACTAGACCCTCTCCAAGAAGCGTTGCCGGTGAACAATTACGCGTATGACCTGCCCCATCGCTATTTGTGAGTGTTCATCGTGGGCACTTACCTGAAATGTTAACCTTCGCCCATCGATTCTTGTTAAGAGAGCACTCACACGAATCATCGCACCTAACCCGGAAGGGTTTACATGGTCTATTCGGACGCGCATGCCTACAGTTGTTTCTTGCTCAGAAATATGGCCTTCAATAGCAGCCATTGTCGCCGCTTCGCACCAAGCGATTACCCTTGGGGTTGATAGGACAGGAACGTCGCCGGATGTCAAAGCGATTGAGAGATCTTCTTCTTTAACGCTGTAGTCGAAAGAAGCGCTAAGTCCTTGTTCTAGAGCCATACTAATACCATACGCAAACAGGCGCCGTGTCTGTCGGATGGGGCAAACTCACTACAAAGCGGTTACTATTCAAGGCACGAGGTGCATATGCTTGAACAAAATTTAGTAGAAAGAGTTCTTAACGAAGCTCTAAAGTCCGGTGGAGAATTTGCAGAAGTTTTCGTTGAGGATAAGCGCTCTAGCTCAGCGCTTTTTGATGATGCGAAAGTCGAAGAGCTGACATCAGGCCGTGATCGCGGAGCCGGTATTCGTGTTGTCGCAGGGGAAACAACTGGTTTTGCCCATACAGCTGACCTTTCAGAAGAGGGATTGATGATTGCTGCTAAAGCAGCAGCTTCAGCTACTAGAACAGGCGGAGCTAGTTCTCAAGTCAACGCTCTAGAACGAATCGTTTGTCCATCTCCAAATAAGGTTGAAACATTTCCAGAGTTAGTTGCTAAGGAAAGGAAGGTAAATCTTCTAATTCAAGCGGATGAAGTTGCTCGCAGCCAAGGAGCTGCAATTACTCAGGTTTCTGCTAGATATGGAGATTCCCGCCGGAAAATACTTGTCGCTAATAGTGATGGGGTATTTGCAACAGATGATCAGGTTCGAACTCTCTTTTCTATTTCTTGCGTTGCGACTGGCGATAGTGGGATGCAAACAGGCCGAGAGTCCATTGGCAGACCTATTGGGTTTGAACTGTTTGACGACGTTGACGTTGAAGAGCTCGCAGAACGAGCAGCCCATAGAGCTCTGACAAAACTAAATGCTCGACCAGCTCCAAGTGGAACCATGCCAGTTGTTATCGGTTCCGGTGGTGGTGGAGTATTGTTTCACGAAGCATGTGGCCACGGTCTTGAAGCAGATTTGGTTAACAAGCAAGCATCAGTCTTCGCTGGAAAAGTTGGAGAAACTGTAGCTAGCGATCTGGTCACATTAATTGATGATGGGACGATGTCACATGAATGGGGGGCCTTTGCAATAGATGATGAGGGTCGGCCTGCTCAGCGAAATGTCCTTATTAAGGATGGAGTGTTAGTTGATTACATGTGGGACGGGCTTCGATCACGCAGCGAAGGTCGATTGAGTTCAGGAAATGGAAGAAGGCAAAGCTATCAGGTGTTGCCAATGGTGCGAATGACTAATACCTATATCGCAAATGGTGAAACTGATCCTAAGGACATTATTGAAGATACTTCTAAAGGCGTATACGTAGCGCAACTTGGAGGCGGTCAAGTTAATACGGCGACCGGAGACTTTGTTTTCGGTATGACAGAAGCGTACTTAATAGAAGATGGCGAAATAACGGAACCGATTAGAGAAGGTAATCTCATTGGGAATGGTCCTGAGGTGCTGAATCAAATTGATGCTCTTGGTAATGACTTTGACATGGGTTCTCCTGGGACATGTGGTAAGGACGGTCAGGGTGTTCCAGTTGGTGACGGCACGCCGACACTGCGTGTTACTAGTCTCACTGTCGGCGGTACCGCCGGCTAGGGGCATTAATGAAATCTGAACTACTAAAAATTGCTGAAGCCATTGTTAGTCAGGCAGTAGATGGTGAGCAGGTTGAAGTCGTTGCTGTCCACGGTACAGAAACGGATATTAGGGTTTATCAGGGCGATGTTGAATCGTTTACTGCTGCTGACTCACAGGGAGTGGGGATACGTGTTGTACAGGATGGTCGTCAGGGTATGGCCTATGCCGGTTCGTTGGATACAGATGTCCTAAATGAGACATTAGAGGAAGCGAGGGACAATGCTTCTTTCGGAACCCCTGACGAATTCCAGGGCATTGCAGAACCTGATGGAGTTGAATCAGTCTCTTTGGAACTTCTGGATTCATCCCTTGCTGACTTTGCTAATGAGGACAAAATCGCCTTGGCGATTGAACTTGAAAGTTCAATTCTTCAGTCTGATTCGAGAATAATCGGAGTTGAGTCAACAGATTATGTTGATTCGATTACTACAAGCGCAATTGTCACTTCAACTGGGATCCACCGAGCTAATCAAGAAGGTGGGTGCTACGTTGCAGCGTCATCATTAGCTTCAGATGGAACGGATACCCAGACAGGATTTGGATATTCTGTTGGCAGGAGCCCTACGCAACTAGATGTTGCTAAAGCTAGTTCTGATGCGACGGAGAGAGCAACAAGGCTACTGGGCGCTAAGAAAGCCGAGTCTGGGCGAATGACTGTCATTTTAGACCCATATGTCACTGCCCAATTTCTAGGGATCATCGGATCAACATTAAGCGGGGAGGCTCTTCTTAAAGGAAGATCACTTTTCGCAGATCGGGAAGGTGACCAAGTGGCTCCGAATTTTCTTACTCTTATAGATGATCCAACTGATGTTGACGCTTTTACTGCTACTGAAGCAGATGGCGAGGGCTTAGCAAGCCGCAGAAATACTTTAATTGACAAAGGTGCTTTAAGAGGATTTCTTCATAACAGCTATACGGCGCGAGCATTAGGCACATCATCTACAGGTTCAGCTGTTCGAAGCTATAACAGTTCGCCCGGCGCAGGACCGTTGGCTCTTATGCTGACTCCAGGAGTACACAGCCAGCCAGAATTAATTGCACAAGTTGGAGAAGGGATGCTTATCCAAGGAGTAGCAGGTTTACATTCAGGGGTTAATCCTGTCAGCGGTGACTTCTCTGCTGGCGCTGAAGGCCTTATGATCCGGCAAGGTGATCTAGCAGAACCTGTTAGAGAAGTAACGGTAGCGTCTACTTTGCAAAGGATGCTTTTGGATATCCAAAATATAGGAAATGATTTGGAGAGGCTCCCAATGAAATCATCAGGTGTTTCGATTGTCGTTAATGACATAATGGTTTCTGGGGTATGACAACAAACGTTGCTTCTTTCTAATGTTGTTTAGGCGGTTTGTCTCTTATCGGGTCTACGGTTTATTAAAGCATGATTAAAAAACGTCAAGAAGTCACATTACGGTTTGGTTCTGCTGCCATCGTTTTAGTGCTATTTTTTGAACTCTTTGCTGGCCAAGCTTCAGCTAGTAATTCGGCAACTATCGCTGAAGGGCTGGTTCTATGGAAGGCAATAGTTCTAGGAGTAGTAGAAGGGCTTACAGAATTCCTCCCGATTAGTTCAACTGGCCATCTTCTAGCTGCGAAAGAATTGATGCACCTTGATAGCAGTGAGATTTCTGAACAGGCTATAGATAGTTACATCATCTCGATTCAAATCGGGGCAATCTTGGCAATTATTGTTCTCTACAAAAACAGAATTCGCCAAATGTACGAAGGTTTGCGTGGCCAAAGCGAGATCGGAAAGGTTGTCTTGAGAAATTTGGTTGCTGCATTTGTTCCGACAGCTATTATCGGACTCCTGCTAGCCGATTACGTAAAAGATCGGCTGTATGAATCAGAACTTGTGGCTTATGCATGGATCGTTGGAGGTGTCTTCATTCTTTTTGCCCATGAGAAGAAACTCCTGAAACGAGATGGGTTGAGTATGGAGAATCTAAGTATTCAAGGAGCGATTGTGGTTGGGCTTGTCCAAGCGCTGGCCCTGTGGCCTGGTGTAAGTCGAAGCTTAGTTACCATTTTTGCATTAGTTGCACTTGGATTATCTTTGGCAGCAGCTGTTGAATTTAGTTTCCTCTTAGGCCTAATTACCTTAGCTGCAGCGACTTTCTATGAGCTTTCTCAAGATGGAGGGCGGATCATAGAGGTATTTGGATACTGGACTCCACTGGTGGGTTTAATTGCAGCATTTCTCTCTGCGATGGCTTCGGTGAAATGGATGGTCAGTTGGCTTGAAAATAAAAGCTTCTCAGTCTTTGGCTTCTACCGTGTTGCAATAGGTATCCTAGCTATCTCTTTACTGTCTACTGGAGTTCTCTAACTGGCCTCACTTTTGGAAGATGAGGGAGTAGAAGAGGAAGATGAGTCCTTCTTGACTGAATCAGACTTAGAAGACTTTGAATCATCAGAAGAGTTGTTCGAAGGTTTAGAGGCCTGCTTTTTAGTAGATGAGCTTCGACTATCGTTTTTGTAGAACCCAGAGCCTTTGAAACTTATTCCCGGAGCTGAAAATATTTTCTTAACCGTTCCTGTGCATGACTTATCAGGGCATTCTGTCAAAGGGTCTTCACTGAATGACTGAAAAACTTCAAAGGTCTTTCCGCAAGTTTCGCATCTGTAGTCGTATGTTGGCATTCAGCACTCCATTCGCCAGCGAACGGAAGGGTAGCAGCACCTATGGAAATGAAGAACTCTTCTATAGTGTTTTTTATTCAATAGCTTTTTCCTCTCCTTTGAAGAGGCGTTTGATATTTTCATAATGGCGAATTGTAACTACCGCTGAAGCGGCTGCTGCGACGATGACCTCGTACCATCTAGTTTCTGGCATTATTAGCACACCAACCGGGAATAAGAGAACCATTATTATTGACCCTAGCGAGGCACGTTTGAATAATTTCATTAACGGAATCCAGACTATGAATAGCCCAAGCGCAACAAATGGATACAAAACCCAAGAGAGGCCAGCAAGTGTTGCTACTCCCTTTCCTCCATTAAACTTTCGTGTTATCGGAGCCACATGTCCGACCATTGCTGCCATACCAGCTGCAAGGGCTAAACTTCTACCGTCTATAAGAAGACACACCAAGCTTGGTGTAAGCCCTTTTAACAAGTCGCCAATCAGTACGATCGCACCCGCTTTCTTTCCGGCAACACGATAAACATTAGTCGCTCCAGGGTTTCCGGAACCTTCTGTAGTCGGATCGTGGCCAACAAGTCCTGCGACGATATGCGCTGTGGGGAAAGTCCCAAGGGCATAACTGACTGGTATTAGAAGCCACCACAAAATCATTATCTCCATAATACGCCCAGATATTGTCTTCTAGCGCCTGTCCTCGATTGAGCTTTGTTAGCATAAGACAATGATCCCATTAGACGAAGCACAAGGTTACGTTTTGGAAAGAGTTTCCCAGCTTCCGGAAGAATCATTTGGTATAACTTCTGCTCGTGAGCGAGTGACAGCAGAAGCAGTTACTTCTGCAGAGCTAGTACCCCCCTTCGACAACACAGCTGTTGACGGTTATGCACTAAAAGCAGCAGATACTGATGAGGCTTCAGAAAGTAATGAGGTAACGCTAGAAGTAATTGGGACCATACCTGCTGGGACACAACCAGATTTCGAAATTCAGAACGGGCAAAGCGTAAAAATAATGACTGGCGCTCCTCTACCGGAGGGTGCGGATGCAGTTGTTATGGTCGAGTGGACCAGGCAAGATGAGTCAAAAGATCTAGTGCATCTGAGCCGAAGCGCTAAAAAAGGTGACCATATCCGCAGATCTGGTGAAGATCTTTGCCCAGGCGATCAAGTTATTGATAAAGGAACAGCCTTAACTCCGGCACATATAGGACTTCTAGCTGGCCTTGGAATTTATCAAGTTAATACTATTGGACGCCCAACGGTAGGCGTTTTTTCTACTGGGGATGAACTAGTTGAGGGAAATGAACCTTTGCTTCCAGGTCAGATCCGCGATTCAAATCGGTTTTCGTTGGTCGCACTCCTGGAGAGTGACGGGTTTGAAACCGTTGACCTTGGATTAATTCCGGATAATGAAGAAGCGATCGAAACGACTGTTCGAGAAGGTGTCGCAAAATGTGACGCGCTGGTTACTACCGGTGGAGTGAGTATGGGCGATTATGACTATGTCAAAGTAGTGCTGAACAACATGGGGGATATGAGATGGATGCAGATCGCAATAAAGCCTGCGAAGCCATTCGCATTCGGAGTGGTTCAGGGGGTACCTGTATTTGGTTTACCCGGAAATCCAGTTTCATCTATGGTCTCGTATCTACTTTTGGCAAAACCGGCGCTGTACAAGATGATGGGTAGGAAAACTGTTTTTCCGAAAGTTTTTCATGGCATCGCAGCAGATGATTTCCATCGTCGGGCAGATGGGAAAACACATTTTGTTCGTTCATTTCTCCATGAAGAGAAAGGCGCGACCTTGCTCAGTCCAATTGGCAAGCAAGGTTCTCACCAGCTCAGTGGGATGGCCGAAGCCAATACTTTATCGATCATCCCTGATGGAGACGGCGTTACTAAAGGAAACCCTATTGAATACTTTCGCTTCTAAGCCAGATCAAGCGCTAGATTGATAGTGATGAAAGATCAACTTATTGATACCTACGGGCGCGTCCATCGTGACTTGCGCATATCAGTGACCGACCGATGCAATTTTCGCTGCCAATACTGCATGCCCGAAGAAGGAATGGACTGGACCCCTAGAGAAGAGTTGTTGACATTTGAGGAAATTGAACGCCTAGCTAGCTTACTTGTGAATCAATTCGGGATTGAGAGTATTCGTCTCACTGGTGGAGAGCCAACTGTTAGAGCTAACCTACCTAAATTAATTGAAAAACTCTCGAAGCTTGACGTTGATCTATCTTTAACAACAAATGGAGCCACTCTTCCATTAATTGCAGGTGGGTTGTATGACGCTGGATTGGACCGAATCAACATTTCTCTAGATACTCTTGACCGTAAACGATTCGAATCGCTGACTCGGCGAGATAACCTCAAACAGGTTCTTCACGGCATTGAAACAGCCAAATCTGTTGGATTTGATCCGGTCAAAATAAACATGGTGGTGATGAAGGGTGTCAACGACGATGAAGTTTTGGACTTTGTTTCATATGGACGAGAGAACGGTCTTGTAGTTCGTTTTATTGAATTTATGCCGCTAGACGCTGACGAAACATGGGAAAAATCTAAAGTCATGCCACAGAATGAAATTCTTGAGCTCATAAGTTCAAAGTATGACCTCGAGTCGCTCTCAAGGGGAAGTTCTCCAGCCGCCAGATGGAAATTTGTAGATGGCCCCGGTGAAATAGGAATTATTGCCACTGTCTCAGAAGCCTTTTGTGATGCATGTGACAGAATTCGCCTTACTGCAGATGGGAAATTCAGGAACTGTCTATTCGCTATACAAGAATATGATGTTCGCAAACTACTGCGAGAAAATGCAGGAGATGAAAAGATCATTGAGTTATTCTCGCATGCAGTTAAACAAAAATGGGCAGGGCACCAGATCGGGAAATCTGTATTTATTCGACCAAGTAAATCCATGTCTCAGATCGGCGGTTAGCAGTCGTGGGAAACGAAAATTTTTCACATTTAGATCCAGATGGCAAAGCCCATATGGTAGACATTAGCGAAAAGCAAGATAGCAAAAGAACCGCTAGAGCAAGAGCAACTATTTCAATGGCGAAAGAGACTATTGTGGCTCTTCAGCAAGGTGATGTTCCCAAAGGCGATGTTTTCGCTGTCGCTCGTGTCGCAGGAATTCAAGCAGCAAAACGTACTGGAGACATTATTCCTCTCTGTCATCCTTTGATGCTGAGCTCGGTGAAAGTCGAATTTGAGGTTAGTGATGACAAAGTGGAAATTGAGGCAGAAGTTACAACTGTTGGGCGAACCGGAGTTGAGATGGAAGCGCTCACCGCATGTTCAGTTTCTGCCCTCACAATCTATGATATGTGTAAAAGTCTAGACAAAAGAATGGAAATCACAGATCTAGCTCTCCTCCAAAAAACTGGGGGAATATCAGGTGATTTCATTAGATAAAATTTTTTTAACTACCGAAAAAGGACAAGATTTACCCTAAGATTTCAGGGCTAGTTGAAAGCCAACCGCACAAATCCCATGTTTAGTCAATAATTTGGCCTTCTATCCACCAAATATAAGACAAATAGTGCAAAAATTTTAACTAGAGCAGCCTAGAGACTGGTGGAGTTTGTGCTGTTAGTTGCATTAGCAATTCTTTGGTTCGGAGCAGGTGTTTACTGGCTTCGTATGCGTTTAGGAACATCTTCTATGATGTTGGGGAGCCCGTTTAGTCGAATGCGAATTCGGAAAACTCCTCGAGCGGTTGTGGTACCCATCCACCAGCCGTTTACATCATGGGATCATGCCTACCATCAACCTGGACATTCCTTGGTTGAGCCACCACTCGACACAATAAAGAAGGGGTCGAATCCAATGGAAGTATCTAGTGAGCAAGCTCGTCTACGACGGCGCAAAGTTCTTTTGTCCTTAATCGGAATTGTGATGTTTACCTTACTCATGGCCATAGTCGTCGGTGGGGCGTTCATTGCAGTGAATCTATTCGTAGATTCCATTTTCTTGGGATATGTTCTTCTGCTCGTCCAATATCAAAGAGAAATTGAAGCATCTCGACAGCAGAAACAAGTCTTTAAACCCGCAGGAGTAGACTTCGCAGCTACAGGTTCAGATAGCGTAGCGCTCTAAAGAGAAATCAAAGATTTCACTATCGATGATTTAAAATCTAGACTGGAGTTTCTTCGGGGCTGTAGCTCAGCTGGCTAGAGCGCCTCGGTCGCATCGAGGAGGCCAGGGGTTCGACTCCCCTCAGCTCCACAACAGCCCTGACAGCTTTAGGTTCACGATTTGTATGCTGGGCTATGCTAATAATGTGAATCAACTATGGAAGCCATCAAAGGTAAGAATCGAAAACTCTTGTTTGATGGATTTCGCTAAGAAGGCCGAACACCTCTTCGATATCAAACTTCCTGATTACGACACAATTCACAAATGGAGTGTTGACAGGCCAGATCAGTTCTGGAGTCACGCACATAATCACCTTGGACTCATTAGCGAGACCGGTGAGCAAGTTTTCACCACAGGGGCGAACCTTTACGACTCTGTGTTCTTCCCAGATAGTTCTATCAACATCGCACAAAACTTTCTTAAAAGAAACGATGACACTGATGCCATAGTTTGGAGAGACGAGCTTGGCAATGAATCTAAATTAACTTGGTCTGAACTGAATGACCTAGTCTCAAAATTGCAGCAAGCTCTTTTAGACGTAGGGGTAGAAAGCGGAGATTGTATCGCAGCATGGTTGCCTAACCGACCAGAAGCAATTGCGGTCATGATTGCCTCTGCAAGCATTGGTGCAGTATTCACCTCTGCATCTCCGGACTTCGGAGCCAATGGGCTCCTAGACCGATTCACTCAAGCAGTACCAAAAGTACTATTTGCGACTGATGGCTACTTCTATGGGGGCAAATGGTTTTCCTGCTTGGATAAGCTCCATGAAGTTGAAGCAGGGTTACCGACTCTCGAACAAACCATTATCGTTCCATATGCACATAAAGGGCGCTCCAAAGAAGAAGCACAAGGCCCTTATCCGCAGACCCTTTGGTCAGATTTCCTCAAAACCTTCGATCCGAAAGTAATCGACTTTCCATCTCATAACTTTGACCACCCCTGGTACATTCTGTATTCCTCCGGAACAACTGGAAAGCCTAAATGCATTGTCCACCGGTCAGGAGGTGTTCTCCTAAAGCATCTAGTTGAACACAGACTACAAAGCGATATAAAAGCTGGAGATAGAGTCTTCTACTACACCACTACAGGGTGGATGATGTGGAATTGGTTAGCTTCCGCCTTAGCATCACAGGCTACGGTCATCCTGTATGACGGGTCACCGTTCTATCCAAACCCAACAGCCCTATTCGATTTAGCCGATGAGCTTTCTATTACCTTGTTTGGTATTTCAGCAAAATACATAGACGCATGTGCCAACGCTGACATATCACCAATAGAAACTCACGATCTCTCAAGTATCAGGACAATTTGTTCAACAGGTTCAACCCTTGTTGGCGAAGGATTTGACTATGTATACCAGAAAATTAAAAAGGATGTTCATCTTCAATCCATGTCTGGCGGGACTGATCTCTGTGGATGCCTGGTGGGTGGTGACCCAACAGGTCCGGTTATTAGACGTGAAATTCAGAAACCAGCTTTAGGTTTAGAAATTCAGATCCTTAGTGATAGCGGGGAAATATTAGGTTCGGGAGAACAGGGAGAGCTCGTATGTTCAAACCCGTTTCCATCAATGCCTATCGCATTTCTCAATGATGAGAAGGGGGAACGGTACCGCTCTGCATATTTTGACAAGTATGCAGGAAGTTGGCATCAAGGAGATTTTGCCGAGTGGACTCCAGCCGGCGGAATCATTATCCATGGAAGGTCAGACGCCACTCTAAACCCTGGTGGTGTNCGNATAGGAACCGCTGAAATATATGCTGTCGTAGATTCACTATCTGAAATCACTGAAAGCTTAGTAATAAANCAAAGATGGANAAGTGATGANCGAGTGGTCCTCTTCGTCGTCCTATCCCCAGATAATAAGCTTAATGAGGAACTCAAGAAAAAAATTCGNNACTCGCTTCGAGATCAAGCTTCACCAAGACACGTGCCTTCTTTAATTCAAGCAGTCCCTGATCTACCTAAAACCCGAAGCGGAAAAATTTCAGAATTAGCCGTTAAAGCTGTCGTTGAAGGTAAGCCTGTTCGCAACGCTGAGGCACTCGCTAATCCAGAAGTATTAGACTATTTCAGAGACATTAAGGAGCTTCAATAATGCAAAGATTCAGGAGTATGCTGTTCGCTCCAGGAAATAAATCTGAACTTCTGAAAAAACTTCCAAAAATCCAGCCCGATGCAGCCATCGTCGATCTTGAAGATGCCGTCCCTAATGAAGAGAAAGAGAATGCACGAAAAATTTTTCAGGAGTTCACTGGTTCGGAACAAACGAAGGATCTCGCAGTCTTTCCTAGAGTCAATCCCATATCCTCAACACATTTTGAACTTGATATTCAAGCGCTCCCCGCAGAAGTAGATTGTGTCGTTATTCCTAAGATCAGCAGCCTAGAAGAGTTAAAGGAAGCAGAGAAGATACTTTCGCAAAATAATGTCGAAAGGAAGATCATTGTAGGAATCGAAACCGTTCTAGGAGTGGTATCGGCTACTGATATCCTCTCAAACACATTAGTCATTGCCGCATATTTTGGCGCTGAGGACTATGTCTTGGATCTAGGCGGTTTTCGGACAACTGACAATGACGAAGTCTTCCTAGCCAGATCCCAAATGGGAATGGCAAGCCGATTATCGGGAGTTCCAGTGATCGATCAAATCGTAACGGATTTCTCTGATAACGAACGGTTTACAAACGAAGCCTATCAAGCAAGAGCGTTAGGATTCTCAGGGAAGCTTTGTATTCACCCTTCACAAGTACCCCTTGCAAATCAATCGTTTTCTTATTCTCAGGAAGAAGTTAATCGCGCTAAGGAATTATTGGCGGTCTATGACCTTGCTGTCTCACAAGGGTCAGCTTCGGCTGTTTATGATGGCAAAATGATTGATGAGGCTTTAGCTAAACAAGCTAGAAGAATTCTGGAAGCTTAAACTAACTAATCTTCTTTTCCTCTGAGACCAATAGCAAAGATAATTAAACCGATCCCTACAAGCTCGCCTATGGAAGTCTTCTGCCGAAGTGCCAGTATGCCAACGCACGCGGCTGTTGCCGGTAGTAAGGATTGCAAGAATGCGAATCTCGTTTTTGAGATCCTTCGAAACACTAGCTGATCTATCCCATATGGGATCACGTTCCCTAGAACTCCGGTTGACAGAGCAACCAACATCAGCAGAGGAGAGTCAAACGCACGATCTATGGTATGAAGAGAACTCGGGAATATAACTAAACCACCGATGAGCATGCCGATCCCCAGTCCATCTAGATGCGCACCTGTCCTAGCAACTTTGCTGCCTAAAACGATATAAAAAGCCCATAAGGCCCCTGCGGCGAGTGCAAAGAGTACGCCAGTCAGTGTCCCCTCAGAAGTTACTTGGGCCAAAAGAAGAACTCCAAGGCTTGCCATGATGAGCGCAACCAGATTTCTTGCGGATCGATGTCCAACGGCTGCTACCGCAATAGGACCCAAGAACTCAATCGCTACTGCATTTCCTAAAGGAAGATTATCTATTGCAAGATAAAAGCATAGATTCATCCCTGCTAACACAATTCCAAATGACGCAGTCCAAAACATATCTAAGTCTTTTAATGGACGTCTCCAAGATCGTCTCAAGAGGATAAGAATTAAAGCAGCGCCGAGTACACGCAAGGTTGCAACTGTAGTCGTTCCTAAATCATCGAAAATACTAAAAGCCAGTGCGGCACCCAAATATTGTGAAACAGCGGCCACAATAAACAAGACTTCTGGTGAGGCAGAATCAATTAATCCGTTCTGTATGCCCTTCAAGTTCCTAGCACCCACGAGATAACGGTACCTCATACGTACCAAGCATCCTATTTACACGCTAACGTCATTGCTATGACAGAAATCCGCAACCTTGAACAACTTCAAGAAAATCAGAAGCAGCTTGAGCAAAACATCGAAAACTTCACTACTCCGTTTGCCTTCGGTATTGGTCTTGCAACAAAAAGCGCTAATGGGAATATCCTTGATGTTTATTATCCCGCTCCACAACTGGGGTCAGATCCCTACACATGTGCCTTAGCTGCAAACGCAGTTAATTGGAAGGGCAAGACGGGATCATATCAGCTCGAAGAGAAACCTATGCGAGACATCCAGGTAACTCTCGAATCTGCTGAAAAAAACATCGGCTACTCAGAAGAATCCTCGCAGATCATTCAACCCCTTCTAGATGCTGCGCTAAACACCAATTCACCTAATGGAGAGCGGATTGTGGTTGTTTGTTTCATATCTGACTCAACCGATGAACCAGTTGATGCGGTCGATGCTTACCTTCGGTTACACCTTCTATCGACCAGACTAGTAAAACCCCACGGAATAGATCTGACAGGGATATTTGGTCAACTTACAAACTGTGTTTGGACCAATCTTGGTCCGTTCGAAGTGGAAGGTTTCAATGTTAGAAGGGCTCAGCTGCAAGCTGAGGGAACGGAGGTTCTAGTCCACGGCCTCGATAAATTCCCTCGGATGACAGACTACGTTATCCCTAGTGGAGTTCGAATCGCCGATACAAACCGAGTAAGGCTTGGAGCACACCTTTCCGATGGGACTACTGTCATGCACGAAGGATTCTGTAATTTTAATGCAGGTACTCTCGGAACATCAATGATTGAGGGGCGAATCTCTGCCGGGGTCGTCGTAGGTAACGGGTCAGATATTGGTGGTGGAGCGTCAATAATGGGAACCCTATCTGGCGGAGGTTCTGAAGTTGTTTCAATAGGTGAGAACTGCCTGCTGGGCGCAGAAGCAGGTATCGGCATATCCCTTGGAAATAATTGCATTGTAGAAGCAGGACTCTATGTTACTGCAGGAACATTAGTCTTGAGTCCGGACGGATCGGTAGTAAAGGGATCAGAGTTATCAGGTCAGAATGACCTATTATTCCGTCGTAATTCTCAAACAGGTAAAGTAGAAGCAATTTATAGAGGCAAAAATTCTAGTTGGCAAGGTTTAAACGAAGAACTGCACAAAAACTAAGGTAGTCTCAGACCAGAGTCATGAAGCTACTTTACCAATTAGGATGGCGGCATTACGCATCGAAACAGCCAGCATCGATTGGCAAAGCAAGGTTGGGCCGTGTCCGCAGGGTTGACCGAGGCGAGGTAAACGCCCTCACAGAAGAAGGGGAGTTACGCGTAGCGTCTGATAGCCAACGAACAACAATTGGGTTAGCGCCAGCGACTGGTGATTGGATAACTATTGTAGATGATCCCGATATTGGGTTCCGTATCGAAACGATTCTTCCCCGCTATTCGTCCATTTCACGGAGGGACCCTGCTGAACAAGAAAAAGAACAAGTTCTTGTCTCGAATATAGATTTTGTTGGTATCACCTGCTCTGTAGATCGTCCCGCCAATATCGCAAAAATAGAAAGATTTCTGATCTTGGCGCAAGATAGTGATGCTGTCCCACTCCTTCTCCTTACCAAAGTCGACAAAGGGATATCGGAAGGCTGGAATCAGCTTCAGCAGGAAATTAGAGATGTTATCACCATCCAAACCAGTTCCGTCACAGGTACTGGAATTAGTGAAGTGAGAGAACTCCTTTCACCAGACAAGACTTTAGTTCTGTTAGGAGAGTCTGGAGTGGGGAAATCGACACTTGTAAATGAACTGATTGGAGAAGTGATACAGCAGACGACTGAAGTTCGCAGCCGAGATAACAAAGGTCGCCATACGACTATTGCGCGTGAGCTAATGCTTATTCCAAGTGGCGGAATTCTGATCGATACTCCTGGGATTAGAGGCATAGGGCTTTGGGATGCAAAAGATGCACTAAATAAAGTCTTCTTTGAGATAAGCGAAGTCGCTTCGGACTGCCGCTTTTCGAATTGCACCCATCAGGTCGAACCTGATTGTGCAATATTGGCCGCAATTCAGGAAAATGAAATAGACCCACAGCGGTTTGAACGCTATCTCCGTCTGGTTGAAGAGCTGGATGAGCAGGAAGAACGCTTGATTCTTCAACGACGAAAATCCAAGTAAGAAATTTTGCTTTAAAAAATTGAAGGTATAGGACTAAATGGACTTCTCATATACAAAGGCTCAGACAGATTTCTGTGATGAAGTCCGAACTTGGCTTGAAGAGCATATCCGAGGTGATTTCGTAAAACTACGCGGGAAAGGTCTAACTGGCCATGATGACGTTGATCCGGAACTTCAAATCGCTTGGGAAAGGGAACTTGCCACCGGTGGATGGTTAGGAATTGATTTTCCAAAATGGATAGGAGGGAGAGAGTGCTCACTTGTGGAGCAGGTTTTATTCCACAAGACATATGTAGAGGCCAAGGCGCCAGGAAGGATTCCGAATATGGGGGTTACTCTCTTAGGGCCCACTATCCTTGCATTTGGTTCTGCAGTGCAACAAGAGCGATTTATCCCGAAGATCCTTTCAGGAGACGAACTTTGGTGCCAAGGTTATAGCGAACCCGATGCTGGATCTGATCTCTCCAACATAAAAACTCGAGCAGAACTTGTCGATGGATGCTGGGTAATTGACGGTCAGAAAGTATGGACATCTCTTGCTCAATATGCCGATTGGATCTTTGTTGTTGCAAGAACCGAAGAAGGATCTATCCGTCATGCTGGATTATCGTATCTTCTCGTTCCAATGGATCAGGTAGAGATAACTGTCCGCCCTATTATCCAGCTAACTGGCGGTTCCGAGTTCAACGAGACATTTTTCGATAATGCCAAAACCAAAGAAGAAAATGTAGTTGGTGGAGAAGGGAATGGTTGGAAAGTTGCTATGGGGACGTTGGCATTCGAACGGGGTGCATCAACTCTTGGGCAGCAAACTAGCTTTCGGCAAGAATTGGATGAACTTATCAATACTGCATTATCGACTGGAGCTTGGGAAAATGCTGTTCTGCGTCAGAGGGTCGTCGATCTATATATTGGATTGGAAGTTCTTAGGTTCAATCAGCTAAGAATGCTTACAGCATTAGTGGCAGATGGTGTTCCTGGAGCGGAGCAGAGCATAGGAAAATTATTTTGGGCTTCTTGGCATAGAAAACTTGGTGAATTATGGATGGAAGTTCGCGGAACATCAGGTATGGTTGCTGCGCCTGATGGGCATGGCGGTCACGAAGGTATCCCACTCGTCCTTGATAAGGAGCAGAGAACATTCCTTTACAGTCGAGCTCATACAATCTATGGAGGAAGTAACCAAATTCAGAGGAATATCATTGGAGAGCGAGTTCTTGGCTTGCCTAAAGAACCTCGATAGGAACAAAGTTTGATTTATTCCTAGAAGAAACCCTTCAGAGTTTATTTTCCCCTCACGCTTTCCTGTACCGTAGAGGAAAGTAAGAAAGGAATAAGAATGGGCGAAGCTTATATTATTGATGCTGTTAGAACTCCTGTGGGTAGGCGGGGAGGCGGTCTTGCTGAGGAACACCCTGCGGATTTAGGAGCTCATGCAATAAAAGGACTAATTGATAGAGTCGGGATCGACCCAATGACAGTGGATGATGTCATTATGGGCTGCCTGGACAATATGGGCCCACAAGCAGGTGATATTGCTCGAACCGCATGGTTAGCGGCTGGCATGCCAGAAGCTATTCCTGGTGTAACGGTTGACCGTCAGTGTGGGTCGGGTCAACAAGCGGTAAGCTTCGCCGCTATGGGCGTGATGTCCGGAGTGCAGGATATCGTCGTAGCAGGTGGAATGCAGAATATGAGCCTTATTCCTATAGGTTCTGCGATGGATGTTATGGGGCATGAATCGATTGGGCGTCCTGACATAGAAGACCCTTTTTCAACCTCAAAGGGTTGGGTAGAGCGATACGGTACGCAAGAAGTTAGTCAGTTTAGGGGAGCTGAACTTATAGCTAAAAAATGGGATCTGGGTCGACAAGATCTCGAAGAATTTGCTCTTGAATCTCATGAGCGCGCTGCGCGTGCTCAAGACGAAGGCAGGTTTGACAACGAGATTCTTCCATATGGTGATGTAACTCAAGATGAAGGTGTACGAAGGGGAACAACGCTAGAAAAGATGGCTCAGCTCCCAACACTAGAAGAGGGTGGTGTGATCACCGCAGCTGTGGCTAGCCAGATTTCTGATGGGGCTGTTGCCTTGATGGTGGCGAGCGAGAAAGCTGTTAAAGAGTATGGTTTGAAACCCCGAGCGCGTATTCACCATATAAGTGTTCGAGGCGATGATCCTATTTACATGCTTACTGGGCCTATCCCAGCTACAGAATATGCATTGTCGAAGACAGGAATGAGTATCGAAGATTTTGATTTATTCGAATGCAATGAGGCTTTTGCTCCAGTTCCAATTGTTTGGATGCGCGAGCACAATGTCCCACATGAAAAAGTCAATGTTAATGGTGGGGCGATCGCTCTTGGCCACCCATTGGGCTGTACAGGCGGCCGGTTAATGACAACGCTACTAAATGAGCTCGAAAGATCAGGTGGAAGGTTTGGTTTGCAGACGATGTGTGAAGGTGGCGGCCAAGCGAACGTAACAATTCTTGAACGTCTTTCTTAGAGCTAAATTGCTTTCCAGTTTATAGGGGAGGAATAATTTCGTTTACGAGTTTCCAATCCAATGCAGTTTGTGAATCTATGCTTTGCCCACTGAGCGCTAGATAGGCTGTTTTCTGCGGCCCGATTCTGCGGGGGATACTTACAGTTCCGCCTGCTCCTGGAATTAATCCCATCTTTATCTCAGGAAGAGAAATCGATACCGTTTCATCAGCGATGACCTTGTCACTAAATGCAGGCAATTCAATTCCAGCGCCAATACACTTTCCATTCAAATGGACGCTCATTCGGTCATGAAGTTTTGACATCCAAAAAGCAGGGTTGTTAACCATTCTTATGAGATGCGCATCTGAGGTGCTATCGAGTAGTCCAAATTCATTTAGGTCACCTCCTGTGCAGAAAGAATTTCCCTTCCCCTCTAGAAGTATCCGATCGATGCTTTTGTCAGTAGCTGCCATTCGCAGTTGTTCCACTAGCTCGTCTCGCATGGCGCTCGAAAAGGCGTTGGCTCGATCTGGCCGATTTAGTGAAATTCTCAGCTCAGAACCGTTGCGTCTGCTGAGAACAGTGGGTGTTAAATTATCTTTACCCAGGGAGGTGTCTCGTTGGGAGAGCCATGTTTGAAATTCTGGTCCAGATTGAAGGGCAGCGTAAGCGATAGATTCTGAAAATAGTCCCGTGCCAACATCTAAATATGCACGCTGACGCAAAAGCTGTACAAGCATTATTGAAGAGTGAGGGTTTCCTTCGACTGAATTTTTAATTTCTAAAACTGCTTCCTCTAGGTTTGGAACTTTCACAGTAACTTCACTTTGCATATTCGAACTAGTAAAGACAAGGTCGAAAACGCTAAGAACATTATCAGTGATAGTTGATGCTCTCTCATCCAGCAGTGCAATCGTGACTAGATTCAACAGCTTTGAATAATCGAAAAACTCTTGGGCTCTCTTCTGGGTTATGCTTTTAGAACTTTCTGCAAGCTGAATACATAGGATGCGTTGCTTTTTTTGGTAGATCTCTTCGGCGACGTAGGGGTTTTGAATATAGTCAAGTGCATCATCAAACTTCATTGTTTGAGAAATGGCCACATTAACCTTCGTCGGTCGGGAAGTCGCTCAAGTTCTCTCTAAGCACTCTTCTGAGAAGTTTTCCAGTTTCGTTATACGGAAGCTCATCCATCGTCACTATATGGTCAGGCGTTCGCGAAGACCGAAGCTGATCTTTGACAAATGCTTTGACTTCATCGACAGGTAGATTACTCCCATTGGAGAGAACTATTACGGCAACTATAATTTCGCCCCATTGCGTGTCCGGTATTCCAATAGCTGCAGCATCCCTGATTTCTGGATGTGTGAGGAGAGCCTCTTCAATTTCTCCTGGCGAAATATTTTCTCCTCCCCGAATGATGATGTCATCTATTCGGCCTTCGACGAAAAGGTATCCTCCTTCATCTAGGAAGCCACCATCGTTCGTAGGGAACCATCCATCATCAGTGAGCTTTGTTCCATGCCCAAGGTACTCTCCAGATACCTGCTCGCCCCTAACCCAAATTTCTCCCGATGTTCCGGCCGCAAGAACTTTTCCTTCCTCATCTCTGATAGAAACCTCAAGGTTTGGAAGGGGTTTTCCTGCAGACGATAGCCGTCGTCGAATCGACTCCTCCTCACTTTCCAGAGCATTGCGGTGATCTTCAGGGCCAAGGACAGAAATTGTTGAACTTGTTTCTGTCAGGCCATAAGCGTTAACGAAATTTGTATCTGGTAATAGGTGAAGAGCTTTTTCAATCACTGGACGGGGCATCTTGCCGCCCCCATATGAAAGAGCTCGCAGCGAATCTATTGATACGCCAGGACGTTTTTCTATCTCATCTACAATTCGTGAAAGCATGGTTGGCACAACCATCGCATGGGTAACTGACTCTTTAATGGCCGTATCGACCCAGCTTGCAGCATCAAAGTTTGGCAGTTGCACAATTCGTCTGCCTGCATAAACTGAGCTGCATAGCGCAGCCATCCCTGCAACATGATACGGGGGTACAGACACTAACGTGGCTTCTTCATCT
This sequence comes from Acidimicrobiaceae bacterium, assembly GCA_002722525.1. Classification (GTDB taxonomy): domain Bacteria; phylum Actinomycetota; class Acidimicrobiia; order Acidimicrobiales; family UBA8592; genus UBA8592. Next base: position 34,020 of record PBMJ01000010.1, read on the forward strand.
CCGGCCCCCATGAACTCTACTGATCCTAAAATGTAGGAAACCAGATGTGAGTGGCGAAGCACTGCTGCTTTTGGGGCTCCAGTAGTACCAGAGGTAAATAGCAAGATTGCTATTTGATCGGGGTCCATTCCCCAATCAGCATCGGGAGGTTCACCTTCTCGTGTTTGAGAAAGAAAATCTTCACGTTCTATGGCTTCGAATTCAGGCACTCCCTTTAAGGCGTCTTGCATGGAAACATTCGCTACCCCAATAGCTGGAGCAATTTCACTTCCAAGTTCACGTATCTCATCTCCAGTAAGCCTGTAATTAAGGGGTACAAATGGCAATCCAGCCCATGCTGACCCGAAAAGAGCTGTGGGTAAAGCGATACTTGACGTATCAAGAAATGCTATTTTCTCTGCTGGGCTACTACGAAAAAGCTGAGCCGCTCTTCCAGAGTTTTCATACAGGGTCGTATAAGACACCCCTGAGCCGTCTTTGCTGCCAATAGCGATTCGGTCTCCAAAAGCGCTTGAAGCCATTTCGAGCAGCATCATGAGATTCATATTCGGTCCTTTGACTAATCAGAAGCAGGTAGTGGTTTACTTTCTTTAATTTCTAGTAAGGTATCTCCGACTCCCAAGGAGCCAGCGCCAGGCTTAGTGCAGAGCAATTCGAGTGTCTCTTCGGGGTTTACATACCGCTTGCCCATTAGGGTTCCGCCATCCGCACCCATTGCGGGAGTTCCACCTTCTTCTTCAGAATTCGTGTGTTCGGTCATGGGAACGCCTCCACACCGTATATCGATATCTTCAGCAGGGGCTTTCACTGCTATGACCTCGGTGTCGCAAACGGCGCTTTTAATGCGGCTTCCTGCTCGTAGCTCCATATTATTTCTCCTTTGAACTTATAATTACAATCATTTCGTATTCTTAAGAACATTGCCAATACCAACGCTTCCTCTACGGTATGTGTAATGGACAGCGCAATTCTGAATGACCCGTTTCTTTTAGCAAAGAAACACTTAATTGAACTTACACGGGGGCTCCCTTCTGGGACAGTCCCAATTCCAGTAATCCAAGATTTATCGTCTATGCACCCTGACTGGCCAGTGTGGCCTGATGTAGCTCTTTCCGATCTGATAGGGCCACCAAATGTAAGGCTAAAAGAGATTGATCTCCGTTGGCTCCACCGTTTTAGAGCCACCATTACACTTTTGGGTTGGCTATCAGCTCAACTAGGTGGTCCCAAAGGGGGCCCGAGCGCATTGTCATTAGTAGTTGAGCGGGCGCCGATATTAGGCCACCGTGGCTGGGGGGCAGTTTCTGCAGGCGGCTCATGTCGGATTCTTTCAACATCTGACGGTCAAATAGCGGCAAACTTACCTAGAGTTGAAGATCAATTAAGCGTCGCAGCATGGTTAGATGCTCCTATTGAGGGGACCGACTGGGCTTCTATTGAGAAAGAAGTCCAACAAGTAACCTCGTCAGAACTTCTCAGCAGGGCGAAACTGCTAGGAATGCCAATGTCAGTAGTTGGGGAGACAAAGGTCCCATCAGGGTTTGAATACAATATAGGAAAAGAAATACAACTCAAGCAGAAGCCGAGAGTAGTCGATTTGTCGAGCATGTGGGCCGGCCCCCTATGTAGCTGGTACCTCATGCGATGCGGTGCGGAAGTAATAAAAATCGAATCTATGTTACGTCCGGAGAAGCTGCGAAATCGGCCTGATTTTTTCTATCAGCGTTTAAATCAGGGTAAAGAAATAATTCCTCTTGACTTCAGTAGCTCTATAGATCTCGAACGATTACGGAATATTATTCGTGGGTCAGACATAATAATTGAAGGATCACGTCCCCGTGCTCTTAAGCATTTAGGTATAGACGCGCAAGAAGAAGTCGAAAGAGGAGCAATATGGTGCTCGATTACGGGATATGGACGCCGTTGGAATCCGCATCGAGTTGGGTTCGGTGACGATGCAGCTGCTGGAGCTAATCTCCTAGCCGAAATTAACGGTTCTCTCTGGTTCATGGGCGATGCGATTGCTGACCCTATTACTGGAGCTACAGCTGCGACTTTAGTTTTGGGATACTGGCTTGGCTGCTCCAGCGCACTTCTAGATCTAGGCTTATCGCCTACTGCTGCACTGTATTCTCAAGGCCTGTTATCTCGAGCTAGCAGTTTCTAGGTATACCGAAAGAACCTTCGGATTAATTGAGTTTCGGATCTTCAGGATAATTTGCTAACCAAGCCATTGGCCCTTTCTGCCTTCGAAGGACTAGTGACCACAATTCATGATGATTTGAACTAAACACGTCAAACGGGTCTGCTTCAACTACAAACCAAGCGTCTGCTGCAAGTTCTGAATCGAGTTGCATCGGACTCCAGCTAGAGTATCCAGAGAAAATCTTCATTTCCGTAAGTGATTCTGGCAACATATCCGGATCTGAACCTAAATCAATAACTCCTACGTTTGAGAAAATGAAGTGACGGGGTTCGCTGTTTTCTCCAATGAATCTCCCGAGTGCTAGACAAGAATTCGGTTCAACTGGACCTCCAACGAATACCTCTGGGATTGAATTAGTTCTGGAACTCCATTCCGGGAAAAGTTCTTGGGTGGTTGTTTTCGTAGCTTGATTGAGAACTAGTCCAATGGCTCCGGAACGTGAGTGTTCGATCATCAGAATGACAGACCTTCTAAAATTATGGTCACCCATAAGTGGACTTGCGATGAGGAGCTTTCCTGCCGTGCTCAGAGGAGTAACTCCATTAGGTAGTCAACACTGTTTGTTAATGCTTTGATATCGTCGGGTTCAATAGCTGGAAACGTAGCGACTCGAATCTGGTTGCCCCCAATTTTCCTATAACCCCCTATATCCAAAATCCCGTTCTCTCTGCAAGCTGCGACCAAGGTATCAGCAGATATTCTCTCATCAATATCTATTGTGACTACTACTGGGCTTCGTAAATTTCTGTTGCTTACAAAAGGCTCAGCATGTTGATGGCTTTCAGCCCATTTATATAGATGTGTGGATGATTGATTACAACGTCCGCTAGCCCATTCGAGGCCTCCTTGTTCGTTCATCCATTCAATTTGATGAACGGTAAGATAAATCGTAGAAAGTGCCGGAGTGTTGTATGTCTGGTTCTTTCTGCTGTTCTCCAAAGCAATTTTTAAATCAAGTCCAGCGGGAATCCATCGGCCAGTATTTGAGATTGCTTCGATGCGGTCGATGCAAGCTGGTGAACAGGCAGCAATCCATATGCCACCATCACTAGCGAAGCTCTTTTGCGGAGAGAAATAGTAGCAGTCAACTTCTTCTGGGTCCCAAAGCATTCCCCCTGCAGCCGATGTAGCATCGACAGCCACAATAGCCTGTTTGGCTGACATGCCTTCTGGTCGTATCAATGGAATAGCAACTCCAGTCGAAGTCTCGTTCTGTGTTAAAGCGTAGAAGTCAACATTCGAAGGTGATGGAGAAGGTGCAGATCCAAATTCGGAAGTCAAGATTTCTGGATCACTCAAGTGCGGCGCACTCAGGGCAGCCTGAGAGAATTTCGAAGAGAATTCGCCGAATACTAGATGTTGACTTTTTTCCCGAATCAGTCCGAAGGTCGCAGCGTCCCAAAATAGAGTAGCCCCTCCATTCCCCAAGAGTATTTCCCAGTCATCAGGTATCTGGAATAAGGTGGCCATCCCTTCCTGAAGTCTCTGAACCATCCCTTTCACAGAGCTTTGTCGGTGGCTTGTTCCGAGGTAATTCTGTGAGATTTCCGCTAGCGAGTTGACTGCTTCCATCCTCACCAAAGATGGCCCGCTCCCAAATCTCCCATCGTTGGGGAGAAGTTCTGCAGGTATTCTGATTGATTCGGTTCGTCCCATAACAAAAATCTACTCTGGTTCCCTAGTGAGGTGGCGAAGCGGAAGAGGAAAAAAACAAAACTTCTTTTAAAAGAATGAAATGATCTGCATTCGTCCTGAAGATATACCAAGATAGTGAAATTGAACTTAACGGAGGAAAATTGTCTGATCGATCTCGGGTATCAACACGTGTTGGGGCCATATCTCCATCTGCGACGCTTGCTGTTACAANTAAAGCGAAGGAACTNAAGTCGGCTGGTGCTCCGGTAATAGGGTTTGGGGCTGGAGAGCCAGACTTTCCGACGCCGGAACATATTGTNGAGGCAGCGAAAGAGGCGATTTCTNNNCCTGTNAACCACNGNTATAGCCCTGCCGGNGGGTTGCCNGAGTTTAAAGANGCNCTAGCTGAAAAAACTAAACGTGATTCAGGTTTGATAGTTACACCNGACCAAGTGGTAGTCACAAATGGCGGAAAGCATGCCGTGTATAACTGNATGCAAGTCCTCCTTGATGCAGGAGATGAAGTTCTACTTCCCTCCCCATATTGGACAACTTATCCAGAGCCTATAGCTCTAGCAGGAGCGGTAACAAAAGTTATTCTCACTTCTGCAGAATCTGGATTTCGTGTATCGGTAGATCAACTTGAGGCAGCAAAAACAGATAGGACGAAAGCTTTGATCTTTTGCTCTCCGTCTAACCCGACTGGGGCAGTTTACCCAAAGGATGAAATAGAGAAAATCGCTAGATGGGCTGCAGATAATGGCATTTGGGTTATCACCGATGAAATTTATGAGCATTTGGTATACGGAGATAGTGAACACTTTTCGATGCCTACTCTTGTTCCTGACATCCAGGACCGATGTATTGTTCTTAACGGAGTAGCTAAGACCTATGCAATGACAGGTTGGCGAGTCGGCTGGATTATTGCGCCTCCTGATATTGCTAAAGCAGCTTCGACACTGCAGTCACACCAAACTTCAAACGTTTCAAATGTTTCGCAGCGCGCCGCGCTCGCAGCAGTTTCTGGCCCTCTCGATGATGTAGCGAGAATGCGAGAAGCGTTCGATAGACGTCGCCAAGTGGTGTTTAGTATGCTTTCTGAGACTCAAGGGGTTTCTCTTCTAGAACCTCAAGGGGCGTTCTACGCTTTCCCTAGTTTTGAAGGCGTTCTTGGTCGGTCGTTGCGGGGTCGGACTCCTGAGACAACTCTTGATCTTGCAGAGATACTCCTCGAGGAGGTGCATGTGGCCCTAGTTCCCGGTGAAGCGTTTGGAGCTCCGGGGTACGCGAGAATCTCATTTGCTCTTGGAGATGAGGAACTTGAGGAAGGGATCCAAAGAGTTATGGACCTTTTCCAAAGCTAGTTAGATGCAGTCTTCTAAGAGACTTCCTTACGGCAGCTGGCCTTCACCTATTTCTTCGTACTCCCTAGTCGAAGGGGTCTCGAATGTTACTGATATTTTTGTTGATGGAGAGGATGTGTGGTGGTCAGAGTCAAGACCAGACGAAGGTGGCCGGATCGCCATCATGCTTCACCCCAAAGACGGACGGCCACGTGAAGTTACCCCTCCTAATGCAAATGTGCGCTCAAGAGTTCATGAATATGGAGGTGGGGCATGGTTTGTTACTGATGCCTTCCTCTATTATGTTGAATTTCGAGATCAACGTATCCGACGAATTTCGCCGGAAGGGAAGGTGGAGATCCTGACCCCTGAACCACCTGAGAATCAATCATGGAGATTTGCTGATGGCCGTGTAATGCCCGATGGCTCTTCCATAGTGTGTATCCGAGAAGTTCACTTCCATCTTGATGATGGGGCAGTGGTAGAGCCAGATAATCAGATTGTTTCAATAGCGACCAACGGCAGTTTTGAAATAAGGGAATTAGTTGTTGGAGCTGACTTCTACGCGTTTCCTCGCCCTTCGCCAGATGGAGAATTTCTCGCATGGGTGCAATGGCTTCATCCGTCTATGCCATGGTATGGAACTGAATTGTGGGTTGGTCAATTAGAAGATGGAGATGTAACGAACGCAAAGAAGGTTGAGGGTGGGATGGATGAATCTATTTCGCAACCTGAATGGTCTAATGACACAAATCTCTTTTTTTTGAGTGACAGGACAGGGTGGTCAAACCTATATCGATTTAGCCCTGAGGGGAGTGTTCTTGAATGCGGTGGCGATTTTGATATAGCTGGCCCCTTATGGAATCTGGGACAATCGAGATATGTGATTACCGCCACCAAAGAGATTTTTCTCGCTGCCCGCAACACTCAGGATGACTTATTGATTAGTAGCGTAAATGAAGCAGTCGTTACTAGCTCTGCGACTATCCATACGGTTAGATGTTCATCATCCGGATCTCCGATAATTCTGTCTTCAACTCACCAATCTGGTCCCACAATTATTCGAGCAGCGCCGCAAAAAGAAATAATTCACCATCCAAAATCTCACGGATTACCTGACGAATTTCTACCGACTCCGACACTCCATACGTTTCCTACATCTGATGGGGGAGAGGCATTCTCTCTCTTCTATCCTCCTGCCCATCCTGAGTATGTCGGTATAGATAATGAAACTCCTCCTCTTCTTGTCTTAGCTCACGGAGGCCCCACCGGATCAGCACGGAACGAATTGCAATTAGGTTTACGGTATTGGACTAGCCGTGGGTGGGCGGTCGCTGACGTAAATTACCGAGGGAGCACCGGATTTGGACGGAGCTATATGGAGGAATTAGATGGGGAATGGGGTATAAAAGATGTTCAAGACTGCGTTGATGCAGCAGAATACTTTGTGGCAGAAGCGCTTGCTGATCCAAATCGTCTAGCTATTAAAGGAGGAAGTGCAGGAGGTTTTACCGTTCTGGCATCTCTAGCATTTCATCCAACTTTCTCTGCAGGGGCTAGTAGATATGGTGTGGCTGATCTTGAAACCCTTGCACTTGACACCCATAAATTTGAGTCGCGATATCTTGACCGTTTGATAGGCCCGTATCCAGATAAGCGAAATACTTACGTTGAGCGTTCCCCAATTAACCATTCAGAAAAATTCACCTGCCCGATGATCATTCTCCAAGGAACTGACGATGCCGTGGTTCCTCAGAATCAGGCGGATCATATCGTTTCAGCGTTAAAGGAAAAAAATGTACCGTACTCGTATCTTCTCTTTGATGGAGAGGGCCACGGATTTAGGAAGGCTGAAAATATTGTGGCTGCTCTAGAGGCTGAGTACTCTTTCTTTTCCCAAATTTTCGGATTTGAACCTGCTGATGAGATAAAGGAAGTTGAGATAGTAAAGGGTTCTTAGAGCATTTTAGCTATTTAGCAACTGATAGTTGTCTGCTCATTCCTAGAAGTGTTCCATCTCGAAGCCATATTTGTCCATCTTCTTCAAGGTAGCCATGGGAGATATGGCGGGTTGCGAATCGTACGAGTACCCATTCGGCCGCAGGCCAGTCGATAGTGTTGACCTCTGCCCTAATATGAACAGTTAAGTCAACCGTAGGAACAAATTGTATTTGGGGGGTCATAGCAAAAATAGGTGGAGGTAGAGCGTCCGAAATGGCAACTATTAAAGGAGTTCCTGTGGGTGTAGGTTCGACAGGGCGTATCCACCATGAAAGCTCTGCTTTCTGTCTCTGTTGTTCGATGGTTTCCTCAGTTAATTTTGCGCCCATGGCGGATCTCGTTTCCCACTGCTCTCGAAGTCGTATTGGATGCTCGATGATTTTATCGATCGGAGTGCATTTATCAGGAGACGGGACTTCAGGCATTTTTAGCTGAGGCTCAGGAGGACTTTTTCCTGCAGCTCCCCATACCCCCGTTGCTAACAATAAGGTTCTATCGTTCTGGGCTAGTTCGAATCTCAAAAAATCGACAAGTCGGCCACTGCGCTCTGTCTTCACACTGATCCTAGCTTCCCCCAATTGAGGGGGCGATAGGAAATGAGTTGTCAGACTCCTTAGTTGCCGCTCTGGGGAATTGAGGTGGAGATTGCCGGCATTTGCAAATAATGCAGCTAAGTAGCCTCCATTAGGGCCTGCGACTATCCAGTACTTGTCATGAATCGTTACGCTATATTCTCCAGTTCCGACGGCTTCAAGCGCAATATGATCTTGAAATGACATTATTGGTTCGGTTTCCTTTGCTTTGAGTTTTAAATATTGAGTGAAACTAGATCTTTCCCATTTAGGTACATGATTTTTTCAACTTCTTCCTCATTGAAACCCTGTAGGTCGTGGATGAATTCAGTAGGATCAGCTAGTCCTTCAGCGTGGGGGAAGTCAGATCCGAAGAGAATATGATCTACGCCCAAGAGGTCTCGAAGTTCCAAAAGGTCGTCTTCGTAGTAAGGAGCTACCCAGATATGCTTTCGAAATATCTCAACAGGGTCACTAGGGAATGCATAACTTGCCTGTTTATAAGCTTTTTCTAAGCGCTTCACCAGACCACTCACCCAGTCTGACCCATTCTCAATAGTGCAGACACGTATGTTGGGAAATTTGTCAAATAATCCACCGCCTATTAGTGCTGCTACTGTATCTGCGATATTGGAGTAGTTGAGTAATCTTTTAAGAGGTTCGTATCGGAACGCTTCAAACTCCGTAGTAAGCCCCCAGTGGGCAAACATGAAATCGTACGCAGCATCTCCCGCATGAAAGGCCACAGTTAGTCCTGAATCATTGACACGGTCCCAAAATGGGTCGAATGCTTTGTCGGCAGGACTCTTTTTCCCATCATGTGTTGTTACTGCAGAAGCGCGTAGATTGATCAGCCGAGCATCGTTTTCTAAGACAAATTCCAGTTCTCTGATAGCATTGTCTACATCTGCGAGCGTGATATAGGGAGCGGTGAAGAGTCGGTCTTTGTAATTGAATTTCCAATCATCGAGAAGCCATCTATTGAATGCAGTAAAAGCTGCTACTAATGCGGGGATATCGTTTTCGAGGGCCGACTCCATCCCAACTCCTAATGTCGGGAAGAGAAAGCATCCATCTAATCCTTGCTCGTCAAGTTTTTTGATCTTAGCGTCTTTATCTCGGTATTCAGGTCGTTCAGCAATCGGTTCTAGATCTCCAAACGCGTCACGAATATCTGAGACTGAAACTCTGCCCCGAAAGTAGGCGTCCAGACATCCTGGCTGAGCTATTGGATCAAACGTCGGGTTTGGGATAAAGCGATTAACTTTTCCTCCAACCAGAAGTCTTCTTTTACCGTTTATTTCTGACCATTGGATCCCACGGCTTTTTAAATGTGGGTCCATGTAGCGAGTGAATGCGTCTTCGGCTTCGTAATAGTGATGATCACAATCAAATGCACTGAAATTTAAGTCAGCCACACCAAAATCCTTTGTTGCAAATAGCGCTGGCGAAGAAATCGCCAGATGTACCAAATACTTATTGTAAGTATATATGCGTAAATTGTTGTCCTTATTAGTCCAAGACCTTCTAGATTAGAGTGATGGCTCGTGTCTTAATAACAGAAAAAATCGCTGACGCTGGAATTGAGCGACTGCGCGAAGCAGGTCATGATGTTGATGTAAAACTCGATCTATCTGAAGACGCCTTGCTAGCTGAAGTTAAGGACGCTGACGCTGTCATTATTCGTTCGGCAACCACTATGACTAAGGAAGTTATCAAGAACGGTGAGAAGTTGCTGGTAATTGGCAGAGCCGGAATTGGTCTTGACAACGTAGACGTTAATGCAGCTACTGAGCAAGGAGTTATGGTAGTTAACGCTCCAAAGTCGAATATCCTTTCAGCAGCAGAACATACAATCGCCTTGATACTTGCCCAAGCGCGAAACATCCCGCAAGCAAATTCTGCTTTGAAGAGTGGAAGATGGGAGCGTAATGAATGGACGGGTGTCGAACTTGCCGATAAAACTCTTGGAATTATAGGTCTTGGAAGAATTGGTAAATTGGTAGCTCAGCGCGCACTTGCTTTCGGGATGAATCTTGTTGCATACGACCCATTCGTTGCTACCGAGAGGGCCCGTCAACTGTCGGTCCAACTCATGTCGCTGGAGGATTTGATACAAGTTTCTGATTTCTTAACAATCCACGTAGCAAAAACACCGGAGACCGAAAATCTTATTAATGATGAGTTGCTTACCCATGCGAAGCCTTGTCTAAGAATAATTAATGTTGCTCGGGGTGGAATTGTTAATGAGGCTGACTTAGCTGAAGCGGTCTCATCAGGAAAAATCGCTGGGGCGGCGATCGACGTATTCGAAAATGAACCCGTCACTGAATCCCCACTCTTCTCTCTGCCACAAATAGTTGTTACTCCGCATCTTGGAGCTAGCACTACCGAAGCGCAGGATAAAGCTGGAGAGTCCATTGCTGAACAGGTAGAGCTAGCTCTTCTTGGCGAGTTTGTTCCTCATGCCGTCAACGTGGCAGCAACCGAAGCTGCTGAAACCGTCCGTCCGTTCCTTCCTCTAGCAGAGCAGCTTGGGGCAATATTCTCAGGGCTTCTGAATGAACTCCCCGAAATAGTCGAAATAGAATTCGCAGGGGAAATCGGAGGGTACGATAATAAAATTACAGAACTCTCAGCTGTTAAAGGACTTCTTGCGGGAATTGCCGATCAGGCTATTTCTTATGTAAACGCTATCGATGTCGCAAAAGACCATGGCGTTCAGATTCGTTCAGTAACCACTACCTCATCCGCGGATTACGTCAACACAGTTACTATTCGAGGAGGTGGCCATGCGATAGCAGGAACGCTTGTTGGGTTAAAGGGCGAAGCTCGAATAGTAATGGTTGATGATCACACAGTTGATATGCCGCCAAGCACGCATATGGTTATTCTTCGAAATGACGACCGCCCAGGAGTGATAGGGAAAGTAGGAACTATTTTGGGTGAAGAGAAAATTAATATTGTTGATATGAACGTCGGTCGAAGCAAGGATGGCTTAGGGGCGTTAATGGTAATTTCAACACAGGATGAAGTCCCAAATCATATCGCTGAATTACTTATACAAACAGATGGAGTAACGAGGTGCTCGGTTCTGAACTTGTGACCATAGTTTTTGTTTACCGTTGAGCAGGACGGTACCCATCGGACTCAGCATCCTCAGCTGAGGCGTAGCACCTGTCAGGGATTGTGCGCTCGTAAGCGTTGCCTCCGGGCACATGGTATAAGCCACTGCCATCTTTAGCTTTGACGGGATGTGAAGTGGGACAATCGCCACTAGCATCGCATGCCACCCAATTTCGCGGCTCTAGAGGACTTCCATCAGTCGGCTCGGTCAATGTAGGGTCAGTAGGTTCCTCGGAATCAGTTAGGTTTATAGGAGGCCAGCTAAAGTCACTTTCATCTTCGTCTTGATCCCCCTCAGCAGCCCGGCTTCGTAATCGCGACACGATAAAGGCAATTACGGCTGCTATGGCGGCGAATTTAATGAGTTTGCGAAGTATTTTCATATCATTCTGACTTTATAGGATTCTGAGCTAAATGCGACAGGTCGAATAGCCGATAAAATGGCATTCCAACCCTTGAACCTCATTTTAACGATGGGGTAGAGAAGGCGCCACCTCGGTGGCGCCTTCTCTTTTAATTTCTTCTAGTCAAGAGTGACTACTGATGTAGTTTCCAGCCCGTAGAGTAAGTTTGATTGGAGTTGGCCCCAACTCATAGTCCAAAGAACATCGTTAATTATGAGGCTTCGTTGGATCTGTAAGTTCCAATCGAAAGGCTGGACCCAGCATTCTTCAATACGGTCACCATCTACAGCTCCAATTTCTACAAGAACTGCATTGATTTCTTCACTTTCTCCACCGAACCAATTATCTAGTTCAGATAGGGGAATTGATTCGCACCAAGAGTCCTCATATCCTCCGGTATCAGTAGCGCTACAGAGTTGGTAGTAGCTGCTGGAATTTTCGATCCAAAATTCAATCTCTGTCCCTTCAAATTCATCAGCTGTGAGTTCACGGCAGTCACTTACTGGTCCCGTCAATTCGGTCTTATGGGTAATTTCACCTACATAGGAAATCTTCCCTTCGCCTATCTCGAGAAGTACAGCTCCGTTGACGTTTCCTGACCAGCTTTGCACGGGAAGTATTATCGTCTGCCCGTAAATCTGGAAGGCTCGGTGATCCCATTCAGCTGGTGAGTTAGCGTCATTCATTGTCCATGTTGCTGTTTCTCGGGGGTCTGTTTTATCAGAAACGTCAAACAGGCTCACCTTTAGACCCAGAACACGTCCTTCATCGGTAGCGCTCTGTCCAATGCCTACTACGTAGTTTTCATCAATTGGATGTAGGTAAGTTGAAAATCCTGGAATCTTTAACTCTCCGACTACCTCGGGGTTAGTTGGATCGCTTAGGTCTAAGACATAGAAAGGGTCGATTTGTCGGAAAGTAACGGCAAAACCGATGTCGTCCAAAAGGCGAGCAGAGTACAGTGATTCTCCTTTCCCTAGTCCACCGACTTGCCCGACCTTCTTTAGAGTACTTTCTTGCTCTTCAAAGACAACCAATTGGCTTTCGCTAAGATTTCGTTCATCCCACGGCGACCCAGTAGTGGTAATAATCCGAAGATATCCGTCATGTTCATCCATGGAGAACTGATTCAATAGTGATCCTTGCACTATTCCCGAAGCTGTATATTGTGCCGGAGTTTCAGTGCTGATACTAAAGGCATGAATATCCGTTGAATATGATTCAGACCATTCATTGAAGTCTTCTTCGGAGATTTCGGCTTCCACCCATTTGGTAGTAGCAACATAGAAACGGTTTAACGAAGAGTAGACGGTTTGTCCACTTGCAAGGACGCCAACGCCACTGCCTTCNGTTAATCCATCNTCAATATTGAAACTTAAAACAGANACGACNTCAAAGCCGGAAAAGCTCTCTGGACGGTGNAGATCTTCACACGCTAGAAGAGATCCAGTAGAAGTGGTCTCTCCTTTCGTNAGGGTAAAACGNGGGGTCCAGTCCTCAATTGTTGTTTCGTCGATNAGTTCNTTGTTGAATCTCGTTGCCCTATCTTCTGATCCCGGTGAACTTGGATAAACCCATTCAAGCTGGTTTGGGGCGCTGTTNATNGCCATCCGAACCGTATTACCAACTAATCGNGCGCTGAGGTANTGCCCTTCTATTTTCATTTCCCCAATAATCTGCAGGTTGTAAGGGTCTGATAGATCTATTTCGATCACATGTGCCATTGGAATATAGAAACCTGGCATCACAGACATCTCCGCCATGTTTTCGGCCTCGCTAAGAGTGAAATCCGTGGTACCGACGTCGTCNTATCCTCCGCCGTTGGTGAATAGAAGAGCTCGATTTCCAGATATAAATAGTTCATGGCCCCATCCGGTACTGATCTCTATCTGATCGGTTTTCGTTCCTTGTAATCCGTCAATCGCAATGTGGGAGAGGGCCCCATTGTTAACTATCAAAATACGATTTCCATCTGTTTTGATTATGTCAGGCTCGTCNACNCCTATTTCTTGGANATTTGTACCNGTNNAGGAATCCTCGCTTGACCCACCATCATCAGANAAACTGCTGCCAGAATCTGANCCAGATGTTGATTCCGGTTCNGCGCTTGCGACATCCATTTCAATGTCAATTTCAATTTCNCCNCGAAGAAGCTCCGGCATTCCCCAGAATGGNCCNCCTTGATAATTNAGNCCGTAAGGGCCTACGCGTTCCCTTGCNTCTTCTTTTAAGTGAGAAAGCAGTTCATCACAGTCAGAAAAAGGGANAAGACTTGTCACAAGCTCGATGNTGTCAGGGCCAAGATCAATCGGAGANCCNGACGACTCAAGCTGCTCAGANTCAGAGCATGCACCTANAATCATTCCAAGAGATAACACGATGGGCACAAAGTATTTTTTCATTTTCCCCTCATTTACTTTTGCTTATGNNTCTCTGACGTTCACCGATTAATTTCAGTTCCCGAAANGCTTCTTTTTTTGGGTTTATTTTTGTGANGGGAGCCAAGCCAGCCGNGTTNNTTCGAATGAGCTTATCGACNCTTCNTTANNAAGAGTAATNCTAATATCATCCAGTCCGTTCAGTANCCTNTGCTGNANAGGTNTATCAAGNGGGAANTCAACCTNCAAGTCGATTTCTGGNACCTCAACAAGCCTNCGTTCGANATCAATGACGAACTCGAGAAGAGGNTGNTGTTGGACTTCTATCAGAAGGCGATTCCCAATTTCAGNATCGACTTCAACNGGAACTAGNCCGTTTTTCGTAGAGTTATTTTTAAAAATAGGCCCGAATCNGGGAGATATCACTGCTTGAAAGCCAGCTTGTTGNATCGCCCAGACGGCATGCTCACGNGANGACCCTGTTCCAAAATTNGGNCCAGCNATAAGGATCGAAGCAGCAGAATATGCTTCNTCATTTAGNATAAATTCAGGATCATCNTTCCATTCTGAAAAAAGNCCTTTTTCGAANCCTGTGCGTTCAACCCGCTTCAACCAGTCGCTTGGNATTATTTGATCGGTATCAACATCAGAACGATCTANNGGAACCGCCGTCCCTTGAATAATATGAACAGCTTCCATTACANGTCCTCCGGAGTTGCAAAATGCCCAGCTATCGCAGTAGCGGCNGCAACACGAGGAGACACAAGNTGGGTTCGGCCGCCACGCCCTTGACGCCCTTCGAAGTTNCTATTACTTGTACTNGCAGACCTTTCTCGAGGGCTNAGCTTNTCCGGNTTCATNGCTAGGCACATAGAGCAGCCNGGTTCCCTCCAATCAAATCCGGCACTTNTGAATATNTCGTCTAAGCCTTCNTCTTCAGCNTGCTNNTTNACCAATCCAGACCCAGGNACAACNAANGTTCTCACACNNGNAGANACTTTTTTNCCCTCAATGACCNCAGCNGCNGCCCNCAANTCTTCTATNCGGCTATTTGTGCAGCTGCCGATGAAAACAGTATCAACCGGAACAGAAGTCATTAGGGCATCTGCCTGTAANCCCATATACTCAAGTGCGCGCTCAGCAGCTTCGCGATCANCANTATCTTCNANGCTTGTNGGATTAGGAATNGNTCCTCTGACAGGTATCACTTGACCTGGATTTGTTCCCCAAGTTACCTGAGGGACGATATCNTCNCCATTTANAACTANTTCTCTATCAAATACGGCGTCATCATCAGAATGAAGNTTCTGCCANTCTANTAAAGCNTTTTCCCAGANATCACCGNTAGGTGAATTCGTTCTTCCCTTTAAATATTCATAAGTAATTTCGTCTGGGGCAATTAATCCAGCTTTTGCGCCGAATTCGATTGACATATTACATACTGTCATGCGGCCTTCCATCGAAAGTGCCTCTATAACTGGGCCGCGAAATTCAGCTATTGCCCCAATTCCTCCACCCGTGCCAACAGCGCCAAGGACAGCCAGCACGACATCTTTCGCTGAAGACTCTGCGGGGAGTTCCCCCGTAATGGTTATAGCCATGGTTTCTTGGAGAGGTTGAGGAAGTGTTTGCGTAGCTAAGACATGCTCAACTTCGCTCGTTCCAATACCAAATGCTAAAGCTCCGAAAGCACCATGAGTAGAAGTATGACTATCTCCGCACACAACAGTCATACCAGGTTGAGTTAGCCCTAGTTCAGGGCCTATTACATGGACAATGCCTTGGTTGGGGTGCCCCATAGGAAAATGAGTAAACCCAAACTCCTTCGCATTTGACCGCAATGTTTCGATTTGCTTCAAACTGATTTCATCTTCTATGGGTTGGTCAATATTTTCTGTAGGGACGTTATGGTCTTCTGTGGAAACCGTTAAATCTGGCCTTCTTACTTTTCGGTCTTTGATTCGGAGTCCGTCAAAAGCTTGTGGTGATGTGACCTCGTGAACAAGATGGAGGTCAATGTATAAAAGGTCAGGCTCGCCGCCACCTGAATGGACCAAATGGTTATCCCATATTTTTTGGCTTAACGTCTTTCCCATAACTCCCCTATGCCCTTGGGCTAGTTTATCCAATCTCGCTCGGATGCCTATCCGTTGGTGTCAAGAGATAGCGGAGGCCCTTCATCAGAAGTAGATTGAGAGCTTTCACAAATAAGAATAGCTAGCGAGCCAAAATCCAAAGTTGGGAGTTCATCAGCTTGAGCCCATAGTTGGTTCAGAGGGGAAGAAGGGTCTCGAAAAGCTATCCATGTTCCAGCAGCGTTTTTACCTTCAAGGAAAGCTTGTGTTGGTGGTTCGATCTCGTTGATGGGAATTGAATCGCCAGCACATGCGTAGACATTGACGGAGATTATCTCCTCTGCCTGAGATGGAAGGACAGTCGGGATTCTATCTTCTTCATCAAACTTTTCAAAAAGATAAAATGCAAGAAGCACAACCCCTCCCAGGATAAGGAGAGATACAAGGCTCCCGACGATGACTCGTGGCCAATCTGTTCCGAGATAATAGTCGTTCGGGTGATAGTACCCTTGTGGTGCTCTGCGTGACCGAGACCGTGGCGGAGCGTGGGGGGCTGATTGTGGAGTGGATGAAACTGAAGGTGCATTTTGCTCGGGAATTGGGGGGAAAAGACTCTCCGGTTCCTCTTGGGCGGAAAGAAAGTCAAGATCGAGTTCCTCCGGTTTATAGTCAGAAATTTCAGGGAAAAGATCATTCTGCTCATCGGCGGATTCGTTATCGCCGTTCTCCTCAGTCTTATTTGGATCCATATCTTAAGTCTTGCCGAAAAATATCACCTTGTGATACATATCTTTCCTAATTGGTATACCGCTATGTATAAGCAAATCAAGAGGTTAGGGGTTAATCGATAGAGACGATCTCAACTTCGAGGCTTCCTCCAGGAGCTTCATAGGTAACTGTTTCGCCAATCTTTGCGCCGATCAAAGCCTCACCCAATGGAGAGGTTGGTGAGATCACTTCAACATCTTCTATGCGTTCCTCAATAGAACCTATTAGATATTTTTCAGGATCTTCATCACCGGAATAGCAAATAGAGATGATAGATCCCGCTCGAACTGTGTCTCCGCCTGAAACCTCATCAACAATTTCGGCGTTTTCTAAGATAGACGCCAAATGAGCTATCCGGCCTTCCATCTTCCCCTGTTCTTCCTTTGCTGCATGATAATCGCCATTTTCTGACAGGTCCCCGAGTTCACGGGCGGTTTCGATCTTTCTTGCGATATCGATCCTTCCAGCAGTAGTTAGATTCGTGTATTCCTCTTTAAGACGGTCGTATGCTGCTTGAGAAAGTTGTTGAGTTTGTGCCATAACAATGAGGTTACCTTGTCTTTAGCGTTTGCGATTCGCGATTTCCCAAGCGAGACTGAGAGAAGAGAAAAAAATCTCTCAAATTATGATGAAATAGGAGATGTAGTGAGTCATAAAGTCGGTGTCATCGGTGGTGACGGTATAGGCCCTGCCGTTATAGCAGAGGGTTTGAAAGTCATAGAAGCTGCCGGAGTGAACCTCGAAATCCACAATTATGACCTTGGAGGAGAACGGTACCTTCGAGATGGAACTGTACTGCCCGATTCCGTCCTCGAGGAATGGAGGGATCTCGATGTCCTTTATCTCGGCGCAGTTGGCACTCCTGATGTACCTCCCGGACTTATTGAACGCGGCCTGCTTCTCAAAATGCGATTCGAATTAGATCTCTATATCAATCTTCGACCATTTGTTGTCACTGGTGGTGAGAATGATAATGGCCATGACTTTATGGTTATCCGAGAGAATACTGAAGGAACTTATGCTGGTGAAGGTGGCTTTCTCCGGAAAGGCACACCCCAAGAAATTGCAACTCAAGGTTCCGTCAATACACGTCACGGCGTCGAAAGGTGCATTCGATACGCTTTTGAATTAGCCAGTGCCAGAGAACAGAAACATTTGACCCTTGTTCACAAAACCAACGTTCTGACTTTTGCAGGCGACCTCTGGGAACGCACATTCCATATAGTCGGAGAAGAATACCCGAATATTGAAACAGCTTATAACCATGTTGATGCAGCATGTATTTACTTCGTCGAAAACCCCCAGCGTTACGACGTAATTGTTACGGATAACCTATTTGGGGATATTCTTACTGACTTAGGAGGGGCTATTTCCGGAGGAATTGGACTTGCGAGCTCAGCAAACCTCAATCCAGAAAAGACTTCTCCTTCGATGTTTGAGCCAGTACATGGCTCCGCACCCGATATCGTAGGTACAGGTAAAGCTAACCCAACCGCCGCAATTCTTAGTGGGGCATTAATGCTCGACTTTTTAAATGAAAATGAAGCAGCACAAAGGATAGAGAAAGCATGTGCTGACCCTAAAACACAAAGTGGGACCACCACTGAAATCGGCGATACGATCGCTGCTCAGGTTCAGAAATAGAGGTTTAAGAAAATGCCAATCGAACCAACTAAAAGTATTTGGATGAATGGTGAGATGATTCCTTGGGAGGATGCCCAGATTCATGTCTTAACCCACACGCTCCACTACGGAATGGGGGTTTTTGAAGGTATTCGTGCTTACGAAACGTCAAATGGGCCAGCTATTTTCCGCCTACGCGAACACATGGATCGAATGCTGAACTCAGCTAAAATTCTTCTCATGCCACTGCCTTATACTTCTGAAGAGCTTCAAGATGCAGCAAAGCAAGTAGTTCGTGACTCTGGCCTTGACAGCTGTTACGTCCGACCCATTGCTTATTATGGCTATGGCGAGATGGGTCTTGCTACGTCAAGCTGCACTGTTGACGTCGCTATCGCTTGCTGGCCTTGGGGGGCTTATCTAGGTGAGGATGCAGTCACTAAAGGCGTTCGTATGAAGATTTCCTCATGGGCGCGACATGATCACAACATTATGCCGCCTGCGTCAAAGACTACTGGGAATTATGTCAACTCCACGTTGGCTAAAATGGAAGCTATCCGCGCAGGATACGACGAGGCGATTATGTTGAACCGCGATGGGCTGGTTGCCGAATGCACCGGTGAAAACTTGTTTGTTGTCAAGGGGGAGACACTTTACACCCCTCCTTTAGTGTCAGGCGCCCTTGAAGGCATTACGCAAGATACAGTCATGACATTCGCACGGGATCTTGGATATGAGGTAAAAGTTGAAGGCTTGGCCCGATCAGACCTTTTTATTGCAGATGAGATTTTTGTTGTCGGTACGGCCGCAGAAGTAAGTGCCGTAAATAGTGTCGACGACCGTGAGATACTTTGCCCTGGGCCAATAACACAAAAAATCGCTTCTCTGTATGCTGATACCGTCAGGGGCAAAAAAGAAGAATACGCTCACTGGTGCGAGGTCGTTTAATGTCAAGTGCTGCTCAGCGATCGATCGAAATCTATGACACCACTCTTCGGGACGGTAGCCAGCTTGAAGGAATCTCGCTAACGGTTGAAGATAAACTGCGTATCGCAGAGCAACTTGATTCTCTTGGAGTGCACTACATTGAGGGTGGCTGGCCAGGTGCGAATCCCAAAGATGATGAATTTTTTGAGCGAGCTCAGGAAGAACTCTCACTGGAGACTTCAGTGTTCGTAGCTTTTGGTTCGACGCGACGGGCTAAAGGAAAAGTAGATCAAGACCAAACACTCGCAAATCTTCTTGGAGCTAATACAGAAGTAGTCTGCATCGTTGGAAAATGCTGGGATTACCATGTTCGTGAAGCTCTGCAAACATCCCTTGAAGAAGGGATCGCTATGGTCGCTGATTCTATTGAATATTTAGTTGCAAATGGGCGACGAGTGTTCTTTGACGCTGAACACTTTTTTGATGGGTATAAGAACAACCCAGAGTTCTCCCTAAAAGTTCTCGAAGCTGCCGCTATAGCCGGTGCTGAAAGGCTTATCCTTTGTGACACCAACGGAGGGACATTGCCCCATGAAGTTGAGCAAGCAGTCGAAGATGTTGTTCAGCATTTTGACGTAGGAGTAGGAGTTCATCTGCACAATGATGCTGGTTGTGGTGTAGCCAATGCAATCGCTGGAGTTAAAGCTGGAGCTATCCAAGTTCAAGGAACAATTAATGGCTATGGAGAACGAACGGGAAATTGCGACTTGGTAGCTGTTATCGCAAACTTAACGCTCAAAATGGGTTACAAGACTATTCCCGAAGGCTGCCTCCCACGCTTAACTCCTGTTAGTCATCACGTCGCCGAGCTTGTGAATCTGACTTTAAACCCGCAACAGCCATATTCCGGAAGTTCAGCTTTTGCCCATAAGGCGGGACTACATACCAGTGCCATTTCGAGAAGACCTGACGCGTATGAACATATTGACCCGGAGGTTATTGGAAATGGAACAAGATTTGTGGTTTCTGAGATGGCTGGAAGATCGACTCTTGAGCTCAAAGCAAACGATCTAGGAATTGACCTCGACGGCAAAGTTCTTGGTGACGTAGTAGAAGTTCTCAAACGACTCGAATACGAGGGTTACCATTTTGAAGTAGCAGACGCTTCTCTTGAACTACTCATGCGAGGAGCAAGCGGTTGGAAGCAGGACTTCTTCGAAGTTGAAAGCTTCACAGTCGATATGAACCATATCGGATCAGGAAGCAGAGCTTGGAATGAAATTTCAGTAGAGGTGGATACCAGAGCGGTCGTGGATCTTTTTGTGAATGGGAAAAAGATCGTTGGACTAGGCGATGGAAATGGTCCTGTTAACGCTATCGATACAGCATTACGTTCTGTTCTAACCGACAGTTACCCAGAACTTAAAGCTATCTCTCTTGTGGACTATAAAGTACGTGTTCTCGACACAGAAAAAGGCACGGGTGCAGTGACTCGAGTTCTTCTAGATAGCACAAATGGGGAGGCGAACTGGACGACAATCGGTGTTTCTGAAAATATCATTGAGGCCAGTTGGCAGGCATTGATTGATTCTCTTGTTTATGGCCTTTTACATTCTCCTCACCGAGATATGCTCCAGAGCGAATAAACTAGGAGAATGGCAGCTCCTAAATACGTACCGGCCCCACCCATTCAGAGTAAGCATTACCAGTCTTCACTACGAAAGGGATCGAGTCGATGGATTTCAGAACGACCAGCTGAGCAGAAACACGCCTCTCGTCAGAACCTAGGATTTGGCAACCAAGGCCCTGATCAGGGATACGCATTAAAGATCGTTCAATTTTTTCGAGACAGGGTATACCTAGCTAGCAGTGAAGAATGGAACGATGCAGCGAAAGCCGCTGTGATTGTCGGATTAAAACGGGCTTCGCTATTGGGTCGTGCTCCCTCCCGATACGACATTGAAGCAGCATTTTGTTTATGGGGGTATTTCGACCCCGAACCGGCTTTCGATTTAGTCGAATTTAGAATGACAATCCTAAAAAATCTAAATGCTTCTCACGACTATCTCCTGCAGCGAGCTATCGCAGACAGCATCTCCTCTGATAAGTTAAAGCAAGAGCTAAAGAAAATTCAAGAAGATTACCAAAATGATTGGCGCTCTATAATTGACACAACGGTCCTTCTAAGGAACGAAACCCTTTGAACGCCGGTTCACCTCGAGTGCGATTCGCACCAGCACCGTCAGGCTACCTTCACGTCGGATCTGCTAGGTCCGCACTCTTTAACTGGCTTTTCGCAAAAAACTCAGGTGGGGTATTCATCCTCCGCATAGAAGACACAAACGCTGAGCTGGCAGCACCAGAATATTATGACGCTATTACCGAACCGCTTAAATGGCTAGGGCTTGAATGGGATGAGGGTCCATACTTCCAGTCAGAAAGAAGAGATCTTTATCTCGACGCTATTGACATGTTGCTTCAATCAGGAAAGGCTTACTTCTGTAACTGCTCCAGAGAGCAAATAGACCAACGAAATAAAGAAACCAGATTCCAAGGAGGATATGACGGCTATTGCCGTGATAGGAATCTAGAGGAAACACCAACAGCAAGCGTAAGATTCCGCACACCTGATGAAGGTCTAATTCAGGTGATAGATCTAATCCGTGGAGAAGTAACGTTTGATAACGCAGAATTAGAAGACTTCGTCATACGTCGAGCAAATGGTACCCCTGTTTTCTTAGTAGCTAATGCCGTAGACGATGCTGATATGAATATCACACATGTCATTCGGGGTGAAGACCTTCTCAATACCACACCAAAAGTTCTTCTATTGTGGGAGTCATTAGATTATGGAGTCCCTCCTATCTATGCCCACCTTCCTCTTCTTGTCGGGGACGATAGAAAAAAACTCTCGAAACGTCGTCATTCTGTTGCCTTGGGAGATTTTAAGGATGAAGGAATACTCCCAGAAGCAATGGTCAACTATCTAGCTCTCTTAGGCTGGGGTCCTACCGATGAGAAAGAGATTAGACCGATAGAAGAAATCGCCACCCTCTTTTCCTTAGAGAGCGTGAACAAGGCTCCAGCCTTTTTTGATATCAAAAAACTGAACCATATTAACAGTCACTACATCGCAGCGATGAGTACAGAAGTTTTTGCTGACGAAGCCTCAAGATACATCAATAAAATAGGTTGGAAGCCGCCCCACTTTGACATGTCTACCTTAGAGGCTCTCACTCCCTTCCTGCAGCAGAGAGCCACTCGAGTTTCAGATGTAGTTCCACTTCTAGATTGGGTGTTCGAAGACGACTTACCACAAGAAACGGATGAAAAAGAGATCAATAAAATGGTCAAGGCTATGGGAGCCGAACTAGTTCCAGATATTCTTGAAGAAGCTATCGGCAGACTCCAAGATTGCCAGTGGGACGCTGAAACTCTTTCTAAAGAGATTAGAGAAGTTGGTGATGAACTCAATACAAAATCTCAAGTCCCTGTTCGAATTGCTGTGACAGGACGCAGGACTGGCCTTCCTCTTTTCGAGCCCATGGCGTATCTAAGTAGAGAACTCGTGCTCAGGCGCCTACAAACAGCTAGATCAAATTTGAGGTAAATGCATGCCCTGCTTTAAAGAGCAAAATGAAGTAGGAATATATTGAGTACTAATGGGTACCGATTAGTCCAATTGCGGAAGTTCCTAGCGATTGCTCTGCTTTCCGTCATCCTCCTGACTCTCTCTTACCTACTAATTGTCTTTTTCCAAGTCTGGCTGAACAGTGCTCGCGATCAGGCACGTCCAGTTGACGCCATTGTTGTTCTTGGGGCCGCTCAATGGGACGGAGTCCCATCACCTGTCCTCGAAGCAAGATTGGAAAAAGCGCTTCAGTTGTATGATGAGGGACTTTCTCCAATTATTGTTACTACTGGATCAAAACAAATAGGCGATCGTTTCACTGAAGCTTACGCAGGTCTAACCTATCTTCTGGAGCGCTCAGTTCCTGAAAGTTCCATCCTTGTAGTCGTTGATGGAAGCAATACCTTCGAATCGTTAAGCGCCACAGCGAATGTTCTTACAGATCGAGGAATCGGAAACAAAGTTATTCTTGTTTCCGACCCCTACCATGCGCTACGAGCAAAAGAAATTGCACGCGAGGTTGGACTACAAGCATGGTTCTCACCTACAGATTTGTCGAGCTCGTTCAGTCAACTCATCCGAGAAACAGCCGGCACTTCTGTAGGAAGGATGATTGGCTTTCGTAAAGCGAGCAATTTAAGTAGGTGACTAAACAAATCATTTGTACCCCGTACGGGATTTGAACCCGTGCTACCACCTTGAGAGGGTGGCGTCCTAGGCCGCTAGACGAACGGGGCCGGACTTTTATTCTATCTGTTCGGGGAGGAGGACTTGAACCCCCAATGACTGGACCAGAACCAGTTGTGTTGCCAATTACACCATCCCCGAGTGTTCAATTCTGTAATGACTCACTAGCTTAGCGACGTGAGTGTCTTCCACCCAACATGTAGCAGCTACAGCGGGTTCACGGCAGCGAGATTACCTTTCCTTTCTCCGAAACTGCAGATTTTTCAGATCGCTTCTGGTGGAGTCATTTCTTCGAGCTCTATTGGATACAGGTCTGATAATTGGGTACCGCAACCGAAGACGGGTCCTGGATCATACCGACCGCGTTTCCCATAGTCGCTAGCTAAAACATACTGTTTAGGTGTGGGGCTGTTGGGTACGGGAGTTAAGAATTGGATGCTTTGCATGTGGAGGGTCGTAGGGTCAGCTGCTGCGATCTTCGCAATGTGGAGTTTCCCTTCAATCGCAACTGCTTCTCCTGAAGCTGAGAAAGTTGAATAGGGTGGCCACAGGCCCGACAGCTTCTCACTTTCCTTCATTCGTTTGTAGAGTCCTGAGGTTGCAAGCTCAGCGTTCCCACGTAAGTGAAGCCACCAGATCATCATTTGTTCAACAAACATTGCGGTGAGGTAGGAAAGCGTGATTTCGTAGAATGCTGGATACGGGGAGTCATTGCCATCCCGGATTCGTAGGTTAATGACTGGACCAATAGAAATTTCCCCATAGCTAAGGCAGAGCCTTGCTTGTTTCATTGCCCAGCCATCATTTTTTCGTAAGCTCTCTCGTAAGTGCCATCGAAATCGGATGTATGAAGATCCAGTCCGGCAATGTTCACAGTGGCAGCTCATATGCTAATTAGGGTAGCGATGGGGTAGGACGAAAAAAAGGGAAGAAGTCCCGCTGAATGCATTGGGACTTCTTCGACCTAGAGGGTAGCTGTTATGTATATCTTCTATTAAAGAGAGAAATCAGCAGGAGCTCGTAGGCCTAATGTCTCTTCTTTGTGGGACTTAAGTCCTACAAAGAAGGCCACGTGAAAGTGGCCAAAAACCCGACAAGGGCGTGTTTCGTACTGTCGAGGAATTTGAAAGAATTTCAGAGAGCAGATACCGACACACCCTTGTCGGGTTCATCAACAGATTATGGTGGCTTCGGCAAGTGCCTCATATATCCCCCTTCCACCATCTCGCTGGTAGATGGGAATGAACTTAACATACTCCGATACGGTGCGGGTGCTTATCGTTAGTTGCCCCAAACGGTAAATAGAATCTTGTCGAAAAGATTCATCAGCTTTAGCTCAAGTTATTCAAAGGTGCAGTCAAAGGTTCCGGAGATAGGTGCAAATTGGCCACTACTTGTGTAAGACCCGCCTCCGCTCATGGGGACAACAGACCAGAAGTCTTCACCTGGCGCAATACCTATTCGACTAGAAACAACATCCCATGAAGTTGGTGGAGGCCCTCCAACCGGTTCTGCAGTATATATTTCTAGCCAAGAACCTCCTTCAACGCAGCTCGTATCTATCACAGTTGAAAAGTGCGATCCGTAGGAGAATGAAAAGGGTGTTCCATCAATTGTTGGAGGGCGATAAATTTCGCAGTCTTGAAGTTGGAAAACTGCAATAGAGTTTATTCCACCTGATCTGCTCGCCTTCACGAATAGTTCTGGCCTGCCATCGCTTGCTGGTGAGTAGCCCTGCATATCGTATGCTCCAAGGACGTCACTGGAGGAAACTGGCGAAGACCCTTCTATCGGGTGATCAAATTCATCTGTGCCATCAACAATCCTAAGGTGCCACATATCTTCACTTGGGAGAAAATAAGAAAATGCTTCTTCATCTATTCCGTCGTCATCGAGATCAGCAAAATAGCTACCACTCGGTACCGCTTCTGCTGGGAGGGGAGGGATAGGAGGGCAAGGGCCTGACGTTGCTTCAGCACTTGAGGACCCTTCGGTATCTCCAAACAAGTTTTCGCAGAATCCAGGCGCTAATCCCGAACTTACGCAGTCCTCAAATTTCGTCGAACTTGTATCGACGGTACAAATATCTATCACGATCCTAGGAGGGTCATTAAGCTCTAGGACTTGGAACCCGTTTGCTTCGTTTGCGCCAATGGCCCAAAGCATACGACCTTCAAAGTACCCACCGCTACCAACTTCAACCATGTTTCCAAATAGTGCGCTACTAAGCGACGTAGGCCCGTCGTAAACTTCTTCGGATCCATCCCAGTTGATAAAACTTGCTCCCATTGAAATTTCCAAGAACACATCTCCATCAACATCTACAGGTAATCCGCTGCCTTCGCCTTCTGGTTTATTTAGAGTCCAATTAATGGCGTAACTGTCTGGGATTGCATCACCAGATTCGAATTCGAGAACAAATCGGTCGTAATCAGTGTGAGCTCCCACCCGAGCATCAACTAAGAAACTTCCACCTGGGTCAAATAATGTAGTTCCGTTCTTGGCTCCAACATCCCATGGGCATTCATAGGTTAGCTCTTCCTCTTCTTCTGTTGCCGCTTCACTCTCTTCAGTTTCTTCCGTAGCTGTCTCAGTTGTAGTTTCTTCAGTTTCGCTACTTTCGACTTCCTCTGAGCTTTCTTCAGTTTCCTCACTAGTAGGGATATCGCTTTCGTCAGCTACTTTGACATCACTGCTACTACAAGCGGTTGCGAAAATAAGAAAAATTGCCACCAGAATAGCGGTATTTTTCTTACCATCCTTTCGTAAAATATCTTTGAATATTGATTGCATACTTTTCCTTTTTTGTTTGCCTGCTATTGAGACGGAGAATTCAGCGATTCCTTACACCCTTACAGATCTTTTTTACTTTTGCTTGTTATCTAAAATTCTTTACAGGCGCTGGTTTGGTTTAGAGTCAAACAAGATTTATGCTCGCATGTAGCTTCAGGAAGGGAAATAATTATGGATACCGCAGACGATAATTTGGAGGACCTTGTTAGTTGTGCGCTAAGCCCAGAGCGTGAACAGGAGCTATTAGATGCTCAGCGTGAGTGCGTGTTTAGTTGGACAAATAAAAAAGGTGAAGCTGTTGGCGTGATCGTCTCATATCTGAACCATGATGGGAAGATTTGGATGACTTGCGCAGAAAAACGGGCAAGAGTTTCAGCAATACGGCGGTTTCCTCGTGCCTCAGTATGCATAACAAGCTCAGGTACAAAGCTAGGGACAGGGAAAACAGTCACATATAAGGGCGATTGCATAGTTCACAAGGACCGTGAAGTACTTGATTGGTTTTTTTATGCGTTCGCTTCAGATAGAAGAAACGATCCAGAAGGAGTCCAAGCGTACATCGACCATTTGGATTCTCCCGGAAGAGTTGTGATTGAATTCGTCCCTGATTGGACCCTAAGTTTCGATAGTGAAGTTTTGTGGGAACGAGCTCCGAAAGCTGCCACCGATAAAGATGACCCCAGGAATTTAGGGGTTTCCTAAGGAATCAAAATTTATGGATTTGGAATGATACCCATCTGCTGGTCGGCTGGAAGACTCAAAAACTCTTCAAATTCGACATATAACTCTTCCATGGTTATCCCGAAGGCTTTTTCGAAGGCCCCATCAACTCCGAGTTCATAAATGTTGGGATAGAACGTAAAGAAAAGTCGTATTGGTTTTAGATTGGGATAGAAAAAAGTGAAAGCCCCGACCAAAGTGGTATGGCGGGGCTTCCGGTTACGGTTCACAAAGTTGAAGCTGCGAACCGCAGAATCCTATTGTACGGCCATCGACACGTTTCAGGCACAAAATTAAACTTCAATGCAAAGTAGGACGCATGAGCTTTTCACTTAAATAGTTAGATCCAGTAATGTAGGTCAGGAGTCGAACTAGGCCATGGGGAGCCGCCATATGGGTGAGCGCAAAAAGAAAAAAGATTACACGGACGTCAGCGACGTAGGAATAAGTGACGAGAAACGCGAACGCCTATATGCTGCGCAAACCGAATGCTGTGTTAACTGGACGAACCGCCATGGATGGCCAGTTGGTGTCCTCCATAGATTCGTATGGCATCAAGAACGATTCTGGGTGACGTGTATGGGGCACCGCAAAAGGGTACCGGCTTTGGCTGCTCGGCCAGAAAGCTCAGTTGTTGTTTCCAGCGAAGGAACATGGTTGGGTGGGGATATAACCACAACAGCTAAAACTCTCGCCGTTATCCACGAGGATGACGAAGCAATCAAAGAATGGTTTTATCCCATGCTGGCAGCGCGACTTCGCGCAGGTGACCCAGAAGGACAAGCTGAATTTACCCGCCGGAATGACACACCAGGAAGGGTCGTCATCGAACTTATTCCTCAACAATGGATAACATACGATGGGCCGCAGCTTGAATCAGACCTGCGAGGAATTCCCTATAGCCCTAGGCTCGCAAAACGGTCGCGTAACGTAACCACTCCACCCGATGGGTGGGAAATGCAATTCCTCTAGGCCTCTAATATGGATGAAGATAAAGTACAGCAGCTAGTCGACCGCCAAGAGATCATTGACCGCATGCATTGGTATACGGCCTGGGTTGATTTGAATCGGGTGGACAAGCAAGTCGAAGTTTTCGCCGAAGATGGGCGTCTAACGTTCTATGGCGATGACCATTGGATAGAAGGAAAAGACAATATTCAAGAAGCTCTTATTCCTTCTGTGGCAAAGTACGCTGCAACCCACCACTACATTAGCAATATCGTCGTTACCTTCGCCTCGGCGAAAACAGCGAACGCAATCTCTTACGTTCAGGCATGGCACCGGCCCGCTGATGGTGGTGACGACTATACGCTGCACGCCCAATATCATGATAAATGGGTCAAGATTTTTGGCGCTTGGAAGCTTAGCGAACGAAGGTTGAAGACCGCAGGAACATCTAACCGAAGTGACGGCCCTAACCTCGAACCACTAGATCGGGTCTCGTATCACTAGATAGAGGCCGTTGCCTCTGATGCCTATGTCTTGGAACCTATGAACCTAGAAGGATCCGCCAGCATACCACCGGTCAAAACGAGCCTTATTAGCAGAAGTGACCAGCTCTACGATCGTGCCGCTGGGCGGAGATAAGTACGCCATGCTGGCATACCCTTCCTCAGGCGGCCTCGCAGATCCCAGCAAGTTCCAGCCAAGTGAGATGAGGCGATCTGTTTCTGATTGCACATCGTCTACCCAAACTCCCAAATGGTGAACGCCAGAATCTTCACTTCCGTCCCAGAAAGAACCTTTTTCGCCTTCAAGTAATTCGAGGTGCTGGGGTCCTTCGCATGAGTAGACGAATTTGAGCGGCACCTCTTGCTGTCCACTTTCTGGTGTCCATAATCGCTGGCAGGGATTTTCAACAACTTCTGTCCATGTAAGGCTGAGTGATTCACCCAATTCTTCCATCGCTCGATAGATGTCGGGAACACGAATTCCCACATGGAAGATATCTTGTAAGTTCAGCATTTCTTGTTATCTTTCTTCTGCCGATAGGACGACGGTTATTGCCAGAGAAAACATTGCAACGGGAAAGTCATAGCCAGTAGAAACGAATAAGTTCATGGCTTTCACTATAATTCACATACATATTTAGAGTGGCTAAAGTCGTATCCAGAATTAGAGGTAGAGATGAAAAAAATACGAGAATTGCTGTCAAAGAAGACTGATAGGAGGTCCTTCTTTCTTGATGAGAGCCTTGTGGAATATATCGAAGAGAGTAGTTCAGCAAAGGACCAGATCCAGAGGTCCCTCATCGAGGAAACGTCTACTCTGGGCTGGGTCTCACGAATGCAAATATCTCATGACCAGGGGAATTTTCTAACCATGCTCGTCAAGGCAACCCAGGCTCAATTCGCTGTCGAAGTGGGAACCTTTACGGGTTATTCTGCTTTGGCTATTGCTAGAGGCCTGCCTGCTGATGCCAAGCTGCTGTGCTGTGACATTTCGGAGGAGTGGACTGATATTGCACGACGTCACTGGAGAGAAGCAGAGGTAGATCAAAAGATTGATCTCGTATTGGCCCCAGCGCTAGAAACGCTAGACAAATTGCCATTAACCCAAAACATAGACTTTGCGTTTATCGATGCAGATAAGAAAAACTATATTAACTACTATGAGTCGATTCTTA
The DNA here is from genome assembly GCA_002722525.1 of Acidimicrobiaceae bacterium. Lineage (GTDB taxonomy): Bacteria > Actinomycetota > Acidimicrobiia > Acidimicrobiales > UBA8592 > UBA8592. The sequence continues at coordinate 63,535 of PBMJ01000010.1, forward strand.
ACCGCTTATCTAAGAATGGATTAATAGTAGTAGATAATGTTCTCTGGTCAGGAAGGGTCGTGGATGCGAACGCAAATGATCACGACACCATAGCGATACGAGAATTTAATGAGAATATTCGAAATGACACTCGCGTTTCCTGCAGTATGTTATCGATAGGTGATGGAGTATCAGTCATTCAAAAAATTTGAACGACGAACATTTTTAGAGTTCTGCTTTGATGGGGTTGCGTGCTCGAGCGATGATGGTTGTAACTACAGGAGGTAGAGGAAATGTTATTTCAAATTGATTACAGTGTTTTTGAAACGAACCGAGGCGATGCGCTTCGAGCATTCGGGACTTTTACACAAGAGCAACTGGAATCCTTACTAGCGGATCATGATGTTACCTTAGTTGGCAGGTGGCATTCTCTTGGAGACGGAACCGGAACAATGATCGTCGAAACCGACGACTTCAACAAATGCAGCCAATTCCAACTCGCATGGGCTGAAGTATGTGATACGACAGTAAAGCCTGTCATGACTGATGTTCCGTTGCGGGAAGCCATCCAAGAATATTTTTTGCAGTAGCCTTTGCTCGGGTAGTAAAAACATGTAAGAAAGCCTTACAGCTGAAAGAATGGTGAACGTATGAGTAGAGTCCAACGAATGCTGAAAAAAAAGAGCAAGAATTTCCTAGGAGATGAGGAAGTATTTCTTGCCGGGATCCCCTTTATGGACTCTGCCAAAGTTGCAGCAGCGATGGAAAGTGCAGCAATTAGCACGACGCTGTTGACCCAGATGGGGGTTGCTTCATCTATGGAGGTAGAGACAGACGGGACAAAGGACTACCAGTACCAGTCGTATCTAGTCGCAACCAGCCTTCGAATTCTCTATGCGCGAAGAACTTTCGTAGGAAAAATTAGCCGAATAGCGGGAGAAATTGATTACTCTGCTCTTCGAGCATGCGAATTAAAGATCAATACCACAATGTTTTCAAAACCATGGACGGGGAGTGTGCGAATTCTGACAAAGGAGGGAAATTCTCCACTTGATGATCTCAAGTGCGATGTGTCCAAAAACCACCTCAGTCAAGCAGAGTATTTCGTCGAAGAAGTCAACAAGAAACTAGGCACAAGCTAAAGGCTTGAACATGTATCAGGCTTATGTAAAAGGAGAGAAGATCCGTGGCTACGAGTTGTCCTTGCAGAGGGTGCAGGTTCCGATCAAGTCAAGCCTGTGAGTGTCGAGTGTAAACCCAAGTTGGTCTGCGATCTCTTGAAGTGAAGATTCTAAAGCCTCTTCGATGTTGTCAGAGAGGCGAAAATCGAGAATTTCGCCGCAAGGGGAACAAATAATGTGGTGATGATGTTCAAGAATCTCTTCAGCTAATTCGTAGCGCGCGTGATCAGCGCTCGTGACAATCCTAGCTATTGACCCAGCCTCTTCGAGGACAGTGAGATTGCGATAAGCGCTGGACTGAGCGAGCTCAGGGTCCATGTCCAGAATCTGATTGATTGAAAGGGGCTTTGAAGAGCGCAATAAAATAGAGATTAACCGACGCCGGTTGTTCGTATATCGCTGCCCGACCGTTTGAAGTTGTGAAGCTATTAGTTGGTCTACATCCACTTTGTTGTTCATTTTCCTATATTACTTTCTAACCTCTGAAAGATCGTACTTTGTCTTCATCATGTTCTGAAGTATGGGAGTGATGGGGGTCATCAAGGAATATTTTTTCTCCAACACCGATACTGTCTTCTCCAAACGCAAGGCGGAGATTCGATTCTGTTAGCACCTCATTGGGGGTTCCCAGGCAGCAAGGACAATTATTTAAGAGTAATACTTGGTCTGCTCGGCTAGCGTCGCTGAGGTTATGGGTAGTAATTACGATTGTGCGCCCTCTGTCAACTTCATCTTTAATCATTTCGAGGATAATGTCTCGTGACACAATATCAAGTCCGTTGATTGGCTCATCCAGTAAGAGAACATTACTTTCTTGAGCTAGCCCCTGCGCAACTAGGGTTCGTTGACGTTCTCCACCAGAAACTTCATGCAGCTGTTTTTTGGCAAGATGTGAAAGATTAAGGCGGTCTATCGCTTCATTAATGGCGTTGTGGTCCTCAGAGCGAAAACGTTTGAAGGGCCCTCGGTTTGAATACCGGGAAAGCGAAACAACATCTCGGACACTTATCGGGAGATAGCTGTCAACTTCCGTTGACTGCATTACAAAAGAAGGGGAGGGGCCACTGATCTCGACTGTGCCTGAATGGGCCTCAACCGTTCCCGCCAAAGCCTTAAGGAGCGCAGATTTGCCAGCCCCATTAGGGCCGATAACAGATAGTAGCGCACCTTCTGGAACTTGAAGATTGACATCAGTCACCGCAACAGTCGTGCCGTATCGAACTTCAAGTTCGTTCGTAGAAATAGCGGTATCGCAGATAGTCATTTTTTATAAATTTTTCCGTTTTGGGGTGGCATATTACGAAATAAGTGCAATAATGAGAACCGTTCTCATTCTTAAATGGGAATCGTTCTTATTATAGGAGCTCGGAAATGTTTCGCAATTCCATGAAAAAAATACTGTTATCGACAACTGCTATAGCAGCTGTTCTCTCACTAGCATTAACTGCTTGCAGCGATAACAGGTCTATGGAATATGACAATGGGGCTAGCGCATCAGCTGAAGCGAAGCCATTGATTGTCGTAACAACGAATATCCTCGGAGATGTTGTAACGAACATGGTCGGGGACAGCTTCGATGTTGAAGTAATCATGCCTCCAGGCTCTGATCCACATGATTTTCAAGCTTCAGCGCAACAAGTCGCAAAAATGATGGAAGCAGATCTCCTTGTAGTAAACGGTGCGAATTTTGAAGAAGGCATGCTCGATGTTATCGAATCTGCTGAGTCAGAAGGAGTCATGATTTTTGAAGCCATCAGCGTCGTCGAGCAGCTCGAAGGCGGTGACGACCATAGTGACCATGGCGACCACGACGATCATGAAGGCCATGATGATCACGACGATCACGAAGAGGGCCATGATGATCACGACGATCACGAAGAGGGCCATGATGATCACGATGACCATGAAGGCCATGATGATCACGACGATCACGAAGAGGGCCATGATGATCACAAAGAGGGCCACGATGATCACGATGACCATGAAGGTCACGACGATCACGAAGGCCACGATCATGGAGGCATAGATCCCCACTTCTTCACAGACCCAGCGCGCATGGCACAGGTCTCCGCATCACTAGCTGACTTCCTAGTCGCTAATTTCCCAGAAGTAGATGAGAGCTCCTTAACGTCGACCGCAAATAGCTATCAACAAGAACTTGAAGACCTTGACGCTGAAGTAGAAGAAATACTCTCGGCAATACCGTCCAATTCAAGATCATTAGTGACGAATCACTCAGTATTTGCCTATTTCGCAGACCGTTATGACTTCGAGATTCTGGGTTCAATCATTCCAAGTTCCTCTACTCTTTCCAGCGCAAGCGCTCAACAACTTGCCAGCCTTGCTGAAGAGCTACGAGCAGAGCAGGTCACTGCTATTTTCGCAGATGCCTCATCCTCGGACGCGCTCGCTCAAACACTGGCATCAGAAGTTGATGGTGTACAAGTTATAATCCTCTACACGGAGTCATTAGGTGAACCCGGCTCTAGTGGAGCTGACTACATCAGTATGGTCAGGTTTAATGCTCAAGAGATAGTTAGAGGATTACTTGAGTAATATCATGCATATATGAGTTTTCTCATTGATGCCTTTGAACCAACATTCATGCAAAGGGCGCTTATAGGTGGCCTAATAGCAGTCATAGCAACATCTTTAGTCGGCACATGGATAGTGCTACGTGGGCTATCATTTCTCGGAGATGCACTAGCCCATGGAGTGATTCCAGGAGTGGCATTAGCTGTCCTGTGGGGCTTTGACCCTGCCCTGGGGGCATTCATCTCAGCACTTGTAATGAGCGGCCTCGTAACCTTTGTTTCCAATCGCGCACCTGTCAGCGATGACACAGCTATCGGACTTCTTTTCGTCGGGATGCTCGCCTTAGGCGTAGTAATTATTTCCAAGGCAGGTTCATTTAAAACCAATGTTACTGCGGTTCTATTCGGTGATGCGCTTGGAATTACAAGAAGCGATATTCAGAACCAGATTATCTATACAAGTATCGTCGTCGTCTTAACGGTGTTGCTTTATCGGCCTTTTCTTGCACTGACCTTCAATGAAATGAAAGCTCACACGCTAGGTATGCGTCCTCGAGTGAGTCAAGCTGCTCTTCTCGGGCTCCTGTCATTAAGTATTGTTGCTAGCTTTCAATCGATCGGGACCCTGCTAGTTTTCGGATTGCTTGTAGCCCCTCCAGCGACCGCGTCGTTACTGGTTCGGCGAGTGCCGCAAATAATGGCTGTTTCTATCCTGTTGGGCTCGCTTGCCGTAGTAGCTGGCCTAACCATAAGCTTTCACCACGGCACTGCTGGCGGTGCAACGATGTCAGGGATTAGTGTCCTGCTATTTTTCGTTGTCTTATTGGGACACACTGGAATTACCTTTCTACGTAAAGTGAGGACGTAACTAAACGTCGACCTACTTTTACGCCCTTTGCCATTGGCACAGATATTTTTTTGTTCGACAGGCTAATCGATGATTTGCACTTTTGTACCAAGCGTCACGTATTCAGCGAACGCCGCGATATCCTCATTCTGCATACGTATGCACCCGTTTGATACTTGAGACCCTATGAGTTCCGGCTGAGTGGTTCCATGAATAGCTATTGCAGGCCTTTTCCCATCAAAGCTTTGGAGAACTTCAGAGTGCTGATTCAATCCAAAAAGATTACTGCCATAAAAAGCGCCGAAATTTTCCGCAGAAGTATTCCTGTCCCATATGACGTCGATAATTGCTTCCAAAACAGGAGTAGGAGTTTCATCTGTTCCGATTGCTACCGGAGCACTTAGAGTTATAACTCCGTCGACGAAGAGGGTGGCCTCTCGATCAGACAAATCTACGATAATAATCTGATCGGTTGAAGAAACAGTTACATCCTTCGCCATCACCCAACCTACAGATTTGTTCGGGAGGATTGGGATAATAACTTCTATGAAGCCATTGCCAGTTTGCCCCGTTGTCTCCAGAATCCTCGGCCCTGAAAAAGGCCCCGGGTTCGACAGCACCTTCAATTGTGAGCTTTCCTCGCTGGGGGCAGAAAATATTGTCAACTGAGCTATATCTTCAATAACAATGGCGAATTCATCTTTTAGTATTTCTTCTGGAATGCTTTCTGGTGTTTCCTGCGGGGTTGCTTGTTGCACTGGCGCCGGAGAAGGTGCAACAGTGGGCTCTGCATTCGTTACCGGTTCAGGTTCCACCATGGTGAGCGATGGGCCCTCGGGGCGACCACAAGACGAACCCAGAAGGATCATAGCCACCACCATGAATACCAAGAGATGAAAGCCCTTTGAGCAGTGAAGCCCCCGCCTGATTACAAACCACCTAGAGAACCGCACTTGAAGGCACCTCATTAAACTTTCCACAATTCTGGCATCTCAATTTCTTTTTGGTCAAAAGAGCGAATCCACCTAGAAGAAGTATCGCTCGTATTGGGCGTCTGGCGGCGAAGTCTTTGCCGCTGCAATTCCAGCATCTCTGTTCGCCGTATTCGTCAATTCGGACATTGTGCATGGTTCAACGATATGGGAGGATCATGAGGCAAACAATTGTTGGGAAGTTCAAACGACGATAGCTACTGCAATAGATGCTCTGATTGTCCAACCTATTGTTCGTATCCAATTCGTCGCAGCGAGTTTTCTGACAACTTCTCGTTTATATCCTTGTGAGAGTTTTTTGTGGAGGGGGATTTGAAGGAAAATTGTTGACAGATGAATCTTCAGCAAGACAAGACCACCTAGGAGTGGAAGGAGTCGGCCGTTAATCGGGTCGAAGAACAACCAAAGAGTTGTGATGCCCTCAACCAGCATTGGTAGTCCTACTACCCATGCAGTGCGTCGTTGATGCTCGACGGCGTAATGAATTGACGCGTCACCTGAAATGCGATTGAACAGGGGATAGTGAACAACTTGGACAAACCAGATCAACCCAACCATAAAAACTGTTGCTACGAGATGACAATACGCCATGAACACCATCTCAATCTACTGACATTGTGCCCCAAGCTTCTTAAATGTGACCGATTTAACGGCCTCTACGCTGCAGGACTTGTTGCATTTGGATGCAAGATAGAAACGTGGCAAAAACACAGCAAGCCCCCAAGTCAACGGTGCTGATTCTAGGTGACCAAATAAATAGAGATATAGCGTCGCTCTCCGGAAAATCCCCTTTGGAAACACGAATTCTTTTCGTCGAGTTGGGAACAAAAGTACAAAAGAAGGAATGGCACGTGCAAAAAGTGCATCTGCTGTTATCGGCAATGCAGCATTTTGCCGAAGAGCTACGTTCCGAAGGATATGAAGTGGATTACCGCAGAGCCGACACCCTTCGAGATGGGGTATCTGCCCATATGGATGCTTTTGAAGTAGCGAACGTCATTGCGATGGAACCAATGAACTGGAACGGCAAACGCGTACTTGAAGATCTCAATGTTGAATTAGTTAAAAATAATCAATTTCTCTGCCATTATGAGGAATTTGCTAAGTGGACGACCACAAAGAACAAATTCAGAATGGAAGACTTCTATCGCTGGCAAAGAAAACGGCTCGACATTCTGATGGACGGGGTTACTCCATGTGGGGGGAAATGGAATTTTGACCATGAGAACAGGGAGCGACCTCCTCGTGATGGGCGTGAATGGCCGCAAATAACGTTCTTTGAAAATGACGAAATTGATGACCGTATTTTGCAAGATCTCGACGGCTACTGGGGTGCTCCGCCGAAGGGCGTCTGGCCGGTAACACGGGCGCAAGCCCACATCCGTTTGGATGAATTCGTCAACGGCGCACTAACCGCCTTCGGGCCATACGAGGACGCAATGTTGAGCAAAGAATGGAAATTAGCCCATTCAGTTCTCAGCTCATCGCTTAACATTGGCTTGCTGCACCCGCGTGAAGTAGTTCGAGCAGTAGAGAACGCATATACAAATGGCGACGCCCCTATTAACAGTGTTGAAGGTTTCATTCGCCAAGTTATTGGGTGGCGCGAGTACGTGTGGGGTCTGTACTGGCTATGGATGCCCGAATACAAGTCTGAAAACTTCTTAGACGCAGACCGACCCATCCCACCAAGTTTCCTAGAACAGGGGGAAACGGACATGTCGTGTATTAGTAGGGCAGTAGACCACCTGCACGAGTTCGCGTACACGCATCACATCGAACGCCTCATGCTCTTTGGGAATCTCGCTCTCACTAGTGGCATCAACCCGCAGGAGATGACCGAGTGGATGCACTCACGGTTCATTGACGGAGCTGAATGGGTGATGCTGCCAAACGTAATCGGAATGGCAACTTTCGCCGATGGTGGAAAGATGGCTACCAAACCATACGCCTCTGGAGGGGCATACATAAACAAGATGAGCGACTACTGTTCTGACTGTGTGTACGACCCGAAAAAACGAACAGGAGACAAAGCGTGCCCATTCACTTCTCTGTACTGGGATTTTCTGGCCCGGAATGAAAAACAGCTGTCGGGCAATCCCCGGATGGGCCAGCAGTTCGGTGGACTGAGACGCTTATCTGACCTAGGCGATGTCAGAACTCGTGCAGTAGACGTGTTGGCCCAGCTTGACGAAGGAACCCTCTAAAAAAAGATTTTTTAAGGCTGGGACTTGAACGCGACTAAGCACCACACCCAAATCCCAGCCACATTAGGCCTTTTGACTACAGAACTCTCTGAAGAAAGATTGAATCAAACTGTGGCTCCGCGAATTCGCTTGTACGAGCGAATATGCCTAGATAGTCCTCATTCGCAAAAAGTTTCTCATCAATGTCTTGTAGCTCTTGGAGTGAAGATCCAAAATGAACAAACTTCACTTCGTACCTGTCACCTGTAACCGGAAGCACTACACCAACTTCACGTCCACTAATCTCTGAAGCCAAGTCCGCTATCTCAGTAATAAAGGACATGGCACCTACAAAGTTCGTTGCTAGGAGTCTTCCAGTGCTAACGTGCGCAAACGCATCACGATCACCAGGGGCACGATGCACTCTAGCGATCTGATCCGAGCTGAGTGATGCTACTGAGTCCCCAATGTTCATCGCAGTAGCAAATTGCTGATCGGCAAAGAACCCTTCCATGAATGCTTGGTACTCTCCTAGAGATTCCCATCTGCCATTAAGCCAGATAGCATTTGGATCTCCACCTATTTCTATTCCTAAACCAAGAGTAGTGCCGAACTTCTCATTCATTCGCTCGGTCACTATCGAAGCAAAGGCAGTTGCGTCAGCCATTCTTGAATTAGCGGCTGTAATTTTTCTAGCTGAAATATACATTAATTGACCTCTTTCTTTGATAAATTTTCTTAACAATTTTCTGCAGTGGTCTTTCTACTGCATCTTTGTTTCAGAAATATTTCTGACACATTAACAAGCACTGAGTGTTAGGCCAAGTTAACAAACGGATCTCAAAAAATTTTTAGTGATTAACTAGGAGACTTATCAGGTGTTTCCGCGAATTCGCTCGATGGAGACACAAACGACAACTCTCTTATCAGAAGCCATAACTTTGTCATACTCTTCAAAGTCATCATGTACCCCTCCCGCTGAGATAAAAACATCACGCAAGAGAATGCGAAGCTGCTCAGGATCGAAGTTTTCTGGAAGATACTCTGGTCCGAAAAGATCAGCCTCGCCGCTTACAGAAACCCACTTCCATTCTCTTCGAATAGCAACTGTCACTTCTGAGCCGCGCTCAATATGTTTTAATCTCGCGGCATTTCCAGCTGAAACGAAAGCAACGCAAAGTTCCTGAGTGATCGGATGTGGGAGAACACCACAATTAACGACGCTAGATAAAATTCCCCCGTCCTTTTGGATAGTACTGACCGTGGCAAGTCCAGTTTCCTGGCCAAGAAATCTTTGAACATCGTCTATCGAACCCATATTTCTAGTTTAGAGCGTGACTATGTCGCCGTGTATAGGGCGAAGGGGGAGATTGCCCGATTTAATTATGAAAGCGAGGATAGTTTCCTCACTGGTCGGGCCGATGGGGGTCTTGTGAGGCTTCAATTGTAAGCGCCTAGCTTAAACTTGGCTCTTGAGAAACGTTACTTTTGTTGTTTCAACATGTACCCCTGCAGCGACACGGTCCGCTGTGAATTGTTCATCTGACATGAAAGCTCCAACAGTTTCCTGATCTGGACTCTCCATAACTAGGTGAAGCATGTTTTCGTTTTCCAGCTCGACCCCTTGGACCAGAACCCGGCCACCAGCAGCTTCAATTTTGGGAACTGCTTCGCTATTAAACCACGCAGTGAATTTTACGTAGTCATCTATTTCTTCCTGTAGTAAAAAAATCATTATCTTCCTCCATAAGCTCTTTAAGAACATTACCGTGCGGGAAGTAATCTTCGGAAATTGAAACCCATAGTTAATACTCTCTTAATCAACCGTTAAAGATGGTTCCCGAGGGTTTCGCCCCACGTGAGCTTTTTAGGGGTGCTTTGTTACTCGAAGGTATGGTCGGATCTCATCCCAGCCTGCTGGGAAAAGCTCTGCGGCTTCCTCAGTTGAAAGAGATGGTGAAATAATGACATCCTCTCCCTGTTTCCAATTCACCGGTGTCGCTACTTTATTTGCATCAGTCAACTGCATTGAATCGATCACCCGTAAAATCTCATCAAAATTTCGCCCAGTGCTAGCCGGATAGGTGAGAGTTAGTCGGATCTTGTTGTTGGGATCAATGATGAAAACCGAGCGCACAGTAAGTGTGTCATCTGCTTGAGGGTGGATCATTTCATACAGTGAAGCCACTTTTCTCTCTGGGTCGCCAATGATAGGGAAGTTCACGGTTGTAGATTGCGTTTCCTCAATGTCGCCTATCCAGGAGTTGTGGTCAGCGACACTATCCACTGAAACAGCTATTGCCTTCACGCTTCTTGACGCGAATTCTTCACTCAAAGCAGCCGTGTACCCGAGTTCAGTAGTGCATACGGGAGTAAAATCTTTCGGATGGGAGAAAAAAACCGCCCAGGAGTCCTCTTTCCATTCATGGAACTGGATAGGGCCTTGAGTTGTTTCTGCTGAAAAATCTGGGGCTAGATCACCTAACTGTAATGACATGGCACTCCTTCACAATATTTTACCAATTTACAAAATATCGTTAAAGAGCGAAAAAATAATGAACAACAAGCAAATTTTTGTCGACATATTGCTTTATCACATAGTTCTTTTAGTTTCCGTTAGGATGATGGCGTGTCGCAGATTACCGTAGCAAACATCCTTTCCCTTGGAGTTGGCTTACTTGTACTGGCTTATGTGATGTATTGCCTAATAAATCAGAAATTCTGGAACCGAAGAGTAAACGGGTGGGGGGAGAGAGATGAACATCCCAAGATCTTCATGCTCAACATCGTTATCGGAACGCTGATAGTAATTTGGACGATTCTCAGAGCTCTACTGCTCTAGATGCCTCTACCCAGTTAGCGTCTTCAAATTTAACGAACTATTCCAATATTGCCCCGACTAGATCACTGATTAATCTGATCCTTCCTTCTACTCCTGGGTAGCCTAAACGGTTGATGGTAAATACTTTTCCGGAACTTACTGCAGGTAAAGTTTTCCAAAGAGAATTACTTTGAACGTTTCGCAGGGATTCATCTTCGCCTTCAACTGCAGTTGATTGAGAAAGAATAATTATCGGAGAAGATAGATCGCCAATAGTTTCAGTCGAAATATATGCCCTCCCATACCCCGCGTTGGGATAGCTATTAATACCGGGGGATAGCTCTATCCCCATATCTAAAATAGTTTGCGGAATATTGCTTGGCCCATCTACCCAAACAGCAATGGTCGCCCCAGGGTAGATTGTTGCAAGTGAAATTGAAATATCACCATCTAACTCCACCTGCGCATTTGATATAGCCGAATCGTAATCAGCAAGTAGTGCTCTAGCTTGAGATGGTGCATTTAAGATTTCTCCTAAGTTGACCACTCGTTCACGCCAGTTTTCACCAGAGATTACACTCGTTGGGGCAATTCCATCTAGTAAATCTTTATCAATGTAGTTGAGGATGTTTTCTGTTGTAATGATTGAATCAGGTTTTAATGAGGCAAGTAACTCGAAGTTCGCTTCAGTGGATGGAAGTGGTTGAATCGCAGATGTGTCCCTTTCTATACCAGTGAATTTGTCATTAAGTGTTGCCGTTGCAGCTATTGGCACCACCCCCATAGCTAGTACATCAGCTAAAAGAAAGTCTTCGCCAATGACGACAATTCGACTTGAGGAGGGAGGATCTGGAGTGACCTCTTCAGACTTATTTAGGGCTTCGGTCGGATCATTGTCCTCTTCTGCTGCTACTGATTCCTCTTCAACAATTTCTCCGGGTTGTTGTTTAAGAGTGGGTTCCAATTCGGGGGTTGGAGTAGCGACTTGTGTTGTCTCGCCGCAGGCGACAAGGCTACACAAAAGGCCAGTTATTAAAAAGATTATTAATGAATTTTTTTTAAACATAGTTATGATTTAGGTGATAGCAAAACTATATGTTAGGTTTGCTTAACAGATAGTTAAAACGGAAAAGTATTTTATAAAATCTAAATGGGGCGAATAATGAAATTTAGTTTGTATTTAAAAGACACGCATATGGAAGTCATAGATGGCTTAAAGAAGAAGCATTCCATTGATTCAAATGAAGAAATGGTACAAAAGTGTGTTAAATCTGCGCTCCAACTACAAAATAATGATTTGATTTTTGGATCGACGAGAGAACAGTGCGGCGGCGGATGCTTCATGTCAGAGCCACATTTTGAAGTTGACATTGATGAAGACGATTTCAACAAACTAAAAAATGTGTATCAAAATTACGAATTCGAAGAATACGACACAGAAGAAGAAGAAATCAGCAAAACCATCCGGTGCATAATCAATTTTGTTGATTACGAACCTGACGCAATTTCGAATTAAGGAAGCACTGGCCTAACTAGCAAGGGAACCGGAATACACCTGCCACGCTAAAAGCGATTTCGCGACGAAACTCAGAATGATATAAATCCGTTCTCCATGGAGATAATTCGCCCACTTACCTTTTGCCCGATATTGCTTCCACTGAACCAGAGCAAAACAATTAAAGAACAGAAAAATTGAGATCACAATGCCGTACACAAAACCCGGTGTTGTGCTTTCCTCCGGCCCCTTAGGGGTAATAAGGTTCAGAGTTGTTGCAATCCATGGAATAGACCCAGCAAAGCAGCCGAACCAGAACGGCAGTAAATCCCCATGGCCCGCTTTTACGTACCGTTCTTGAAGCCAGCCGAACAGGATCATGCAGATATTGACACCAGAGATTCCTAGAAGAGCGATGTAGTCTGCGGTTCCATTTAACTGAAGAATAACAATGATCATGATTGTGGATGACAAGGAGTATTCGATCCACCGATATGAATTTATTCCTCTCTTCAGGCCCGTTGTGTATTTTTTAAAGGTTGATGGGAGGCAGATAAAGAAGTGAAAGAATGCTGATAGCGCCATAAACGCGGCCACCATGTAACTGATATTCAGATTAAATAAATTGACGGGATCCGAAAAGTTTCCGGTACCTGGGGCTTCCGTTAAGTACGTCGCGACGACAGGCAGTGAAGCATCATTTGATAGGGCAAGGATCAATACAAAGGAGATGAGATGAAGGCACCCTGCCCAGAAGTTCAGTTTCCGGAAGTTATTTATGTCTAAGTTCATATGAGAAGAGTAGTAATCAAGTTAGGCGAAGACCTATGTATCCCTTAGATTTTTTGAAAGGGTTTTTAGACCGTTGTCGCACTCTTGAACACTAGGCCATATATGTGTATTTCTAAAGACTAGAACCCGCCGACCTCTTGGAAGCCTCGGATTATGATTGTGGTAATAACGGTTCCCACTATTAAAAAGATAAGAAGATAAACACCAAAAGCCCACTTAAACCCTTTTACATATTTCTTTTTTATCTTTATCGGAGCCCACTTTAAAATTGTTTCAACTTGTTGAACTGGGGCACCCTCTTTAGCAGAAAGTAGTTGGCTCTTTTTTGTCTCAAATTCTTCGTCACTTAGTAAACCTTTTTCGCGTAGTTCTCCGAGTCGTTCTAGTTCTTCCATCCAGTCAGCCATATCCCTAGTTTAGGGCAAAACTAAGTTAGGTGTGATCAAGAAACCAAACAGGATGCATCCTAAATAATTAAAGAAGAGTTTTGAACTCTTGTATACTTTTCAAGTACTTTCAGTGATGATGGATATAGAAGCCTTCCCCAAATTGTTTTTATCAGCATACGAGAACGCAACAGACCGAGATTGCGTTGTCCTTAGCGATGAAAGAGCTACATACGGGCAGATGTATGAAAGGTCGCTTCAAGTAGCGAAAGCTCTCAGCGCTCTAGATATCACGAAGGGTGAAAGGGTTGGAATTCTTATGGCGAACTCCGTTGATTTTGTCGCTTCGTTGATAGGAGCGACCTTTATCGGCGCGGTTCCAATGCTATATAACGGAAGGTTCAAATCACGAGAAATTGCCCACGTGACATCAGATGCGTCTATCAAAGTTATTCTCACAAGTGACAGGATAGAAGAGCACGTTAATTACGGTGACCTACTTCGGTCTGCCATACCTGGTTTGGATCGCCAATCTAACTTGCAGAAGCTCGAAATTTCAGAAATGCCTGAATTGCAAACCGCTGTCATGTTTGGTGCGACTCAACATGAAGGCTTTATGTCAGAAGACGATTTTTTATCGCTTGGAAAGCAGGTGAAGACATCCACGATCTTGGGCCCAATAGATAGTTTTGATCCCGACGACCCGGCAGTAATGTTTTACACTTCTGGAACTACCGCCATGCCGAAAGGCTGTGAACTTTCCCACAGGGTTTTTCAACACTCTGGAGTCATTGGTGGAGAACGCTTCGGTTTGAGAGCGGGAGATAAGATGTGGGCTCCGTTGCCTATGTTCCATACAACCTTCACGATGCCTTTTACAGGAATTGTGTCAGTCGGAGGAACGGTAATCTCTATGCAGCATTTTGATGCTACAGAAGCGATAGAGATGATAAAAACAGAACGCCCTACGCTGGCCTTCCCTGCCTTTACAACGATTACGATGGCACTACTAGATCACCCGCAATATGACTCCGATACTTTTTCCAGCATTCGAACAATGTTCAATGTCGCCCCAGAAGATGTACTTGTGAAAATGCAGGAGCGGATGCCACATACCTCTCAAATAACGGGTTTCGGGATGACAGAAACCGGCGGGTCAGTTTGCTTGGGGGAAACGACTGCATC